>NZ_CP007806.1:3942500-4252500 GCF_000219535.2 Brevibacillus laterosporus LMG 15441 | reverse complement strand
CGGAGCACTTTCTATGTGTGACGGCGTGCCTTTTGTAGAATGAACCGGCGAGTTACGATAGCGTGCGAGGTTAAGTCGAAGAGACGGAGCCGTAGCGAAAGCGAGTCTGAATAGGGCGAAAGTACGTTGTCGTAGACCCGAAACCGTGTGATCTAGCCATGTCCAGGGTGAAGGTAGGGTAACACCTACTGGAGGCCCGAACCCACGCACGTTGAAAAGTGCGGGGATGAGGTGTGGCTAGCGGTGAAATTCCAATCGAACTCGGAGATAGCTGGTTCTCCCCGAAATAGCTTTAGGGCTAGCCTCGGAATAAAGAGTCTTGGAGGTAGAGCACTGATTGGACTAGGGGCCCTCATCGGGTTACCGAATTCAGTCAAACTCCGAATGCCAAGTACTTATGTCCGGGAGTCAGACGGTGAGTGCTAAGATCCATCGTCAAAAGGGAAACAGCCCAGACCATCAGCTAAGGCCCCCAAGTGTATGTTAAGTGGGAAACGATGTGGAGTTGCCCAGACAACCAGGATGTTGGCTTAGAAGCAGCCACCATTTAAAGAGTGCGTAATAGCTCACTGGTCGAGTGACTCTGCGCGGAAAATGTAACGGGGCTAAACATACCGCCGAAGCTATGGCAGTCCTTATGGACTGGGTAGGGGAGCGTTCCAAGCAGCAGTGAAGCCGTATCGTGAGGAGCGGTGGAGCGCTTGGAAGTGAGAATGCCGGTGTAAGTAGCGAAAAGACAAGTGAGAATCTTGTCCACCGAAAGCCTAAGGTTTCCTGGGGAAGGCTCGTCCTCCCAGGGTTAGTCGGGACCTAAGCTGAGGCCGAAAGGCGTAGGCGATGGACAACTGGTTGATATTCCAGTACCACCTCTGTTCCGCTTGAGCAATGGCGTGACGCAGGAGGATAGGGTGAGCGGCCTATTGGATGGCCGTCTAAGCAGTAAGTGTGGTGTGTAGGCAAATCCGCACACCAATAAGCACAAGCTGTGATGGCGAGGGAAATTTAAGTACCGAAGTCCCTGATTTCACACTGCCAAGAAAAGCGTCTAGTGAGGAACAAGGTGCCCGTACCGCAAACCGACACAGGTAGGCGAGGAGAGAATCCTAAGGTGCGCGGGATAACTCTTGCTAAGGAACTCGGCAAAATGGCCCCGTAACTTCGGGAGAAGGGGCGCCTCGGTAGGGTTTATAGCCCGAGGAGGCCGCAGTGAAAAGGCCCAAGCGACTGTTTAGCAAAAACACAGGTCTCTGCGAAGCCGCAAGGCGAAGTATAGGGGCTGACGCCTGCCCGGTGCTGGAAGGTTAAGGGGATGAGTTAGCGCAAGCGAAGCTTTGAACCGAAGCCCCAGTAAACGGCGGCCGTAACTATAACGGTCCTAAGGTAGCGAAATTCCTTGTCGGGTAAGTTCCGACCCGCACGAAAGGCGTAACGACTTGGGCGCTGTCTCGGCAAGAGACCCGGTGAAATCATAATACCTGTGAAGATGCAGGTTACCCGCGACAAGACGGAAAGACCCCATGGAGCTTTACTGTAGCCTGGTATTGAAACTTTGTGCATCATGTACAGAATAGGTGGGAAGCTGTGAAGCGAGGGCGCCAGCCTTCGTGGAGCTGTCGTTGGGATACCACCCTTGATGTACGGAGTTTCTAACTTGCCGCCCTTATCGGGTGGAAGGACCATGCCAGGTGGGCAGTTTGACTGGGGCGGTCGCCTCCTAAAGAGTAACGGAGGCGCCCAAAGGTTCCCTCAGAATGGTCGGAAATCATTCGTAGAGTGTAAAGGCACAAGGGAGCTTGACTGCGAGACCTACAAGTCGAGCAGGGACGAAAGTCGGGCTTAGTGATCCGGTGGTTCCGCATGGAAGGGCCATCGCTCAACGGATAAAAGCTACCCTGGGGATAACAGGCTTATCTCCCCCAAGAGTCCACATCGACGGGGAGGTTTGGCACCTCGATGTCGGCTCATCGCATCCTGGGGCTGAAGTAGGTCCCAAGGGTTGGGCTGTTCGCCCATTAAAGCGGTACGCGAGCTGGGTTCAGAACGTCGTGAGACAGTTCGGTCCCTATCTGTCGCGGGCGTAGGAAGTTTGAGGAGAGCTGTCCTTAGTACGAGAGGACCGGGATGGACGCACCTCTGGTGCACCAGTTGTCACGCCAGTGGCACAGCTGGGTAGCTATGTGCGGACGGGATAAGCGCTGAAAGCATCTAAGCGTGAAGCCCCCTTCAAGATGAGACTTCCCATAGCGCAAGCTAGTAAGACCCCTTATAGACGATGAGGTTGATAGGTTCGGTGTGGAAGTGCAGTAATGCATGGAGCTGACGAATACTAATCGGTCGAGGACTTATCCACATTGCCTTTATGCTGACTTCATTATCTAGTTTTGAAAGAACAATTTTTTCACATTGTTCCTCAGTAGCTCAATGGTGGAGCAACCGGCTGTTAACCGGTAGGCTGGCGGTTCGAGTCCGTCCTGAGGAGCCATGCTCCTGTAGCTCAGTCGGTAGAGCGCTTCCATGGTAAGGAAGAGGTCGCAGGTTCGATTCCTGTCGGGAGCACCATAGCATATTGGCCCGTTGGTGAAGCGGTTTAACACAGCAGCCTTTCACGCTGTCATACAGGGGTTCGAATCCCCTACGGGTCACCATTTATCTGGAGGATTAGCTCAGCTGGGAGAGCATCTGCCTTACAAGCAGAGGGTCGGCGGTTCGATCCCGTCATCCTCCACCATTTTACTTTTATATTGTCGCGGGGTGGAGCAGCTCGGTAGCTCGTCGGGCTCATAACCCGAAGGTCGCAGGTTCAAATCCTGTCCCCGCAACCAATTCTTGGAGCTGTGGTGAAGTTGGAGTTCACGCCGGTCTGTCACACCGGAGGTCGCGGGTTCGAGTCCCGTCAGCTCCGCCATCTTTTAAAAAGATGGTAGTATGAAAAAGCATATTTGCCGGTGTAGCTCAATTGGTAGAGCACCTGACTTGTAATCAGGGGGTTGTGGGTTCAAGTCCTATCGCCGGCACCACTTATACATGGGGAGATAGTGAAGTGGCTAAACACGGCAGACTGTAAATCTGCTCCCTCAGGGTTCGGCGGTTCGAATCCGTCTCTCCCCACCATGTATGAGCCATTAGCTCAGTTGGTAGAGCATCTGACTTTTAATCAGAGGGTCGAAGGTTCGAGTCCTTCATGGCTCACCATTTTTTTATGCGGACGTAGCTCAATTGGTAGAGCGTCGCCTTGCCAAGGCGAAGGTCGCGGGTTCGAGACCCGTCGTCCGCTCCATATATGTGCCCTTAGCTCAGCTGGATAGAGCGTTTGACTACGAATCAAAAGGTCGGGAGTTCGAATCTCTCAGGGCACGCCATATTTATTTCATATATCGGGAAGTAGCTCAGCTTGGTAGAGTACTTGGTTTGGGACCAAGGTGTCGCAGGTTCGAATCCTGTCTTCCCGACATTTTTATTTTGCCGGGGTGGCGGAATAGGCAGACGCAACAGACTTAAAATCTGTCGGGAGTAATCCCGTACCGGTTCAAGTCCGGTCCTCGGCACCAATATAATGTGCGGGTGTAGTTCAATGGTAGAACTCCAGCCTTCCAAGCTGGTCGCGTGGGTTCGATTCCCATCACCCGCTCCATTGAAATAAGAGATGACCATAAGAAAAGAGTGCCCTTTTAAGGGCACTCTTTTCTTATATAGTGGGCAATTAACCTAACTAATGGAAGATGATCATAGTTATTATCAACGAATTTATTTAGTGAAAAATACTGATTACTAACGAGTTTTTGGATATGAGATTTTAGATTAATGAAATAAAAAGCACATCATTCCAGCTGTAAAAGAAAGAAGCTGAGATGATGTGCTTTTATAGAATAATCAAGCATAAAATAAACCAGATTATTCATTTTTGCATTGATTTGAGGTCATAAATTTTATCTAGTGGTAATGGTAAAAGACTACTTTTTATTGAATTTACATAGGTAAGCGAATAAAAAAACGTGTAGATGTGCGATTCGATTCACAATAAATACTGCCATTATGTTTTTCAATAATGTTTTTGCAGATCGATAATCCGATACCAGTGTTATCGTCTTTAGTGGAAAAGAAGGGTTGGAAAAGCTTCTCTACAAGATCCTGAGGTATTTCGTCTCCATTGTTTTCGACCATGATAGTAAGACTATCTGTATGTCTGTATGTAGATATCTGTACATGCTTGTACGCGTTTGAACTAACGGCATCAATAGCATTGTTTAATAAGTGAATAAGTACCTGAGACAAACCTTCCTTGTAGCAGTATAAATCACAAGCCTCTATACGCATAAGTAATGTAACATTCTCAGCATGCAAACGGGGTGTTAACAGTATTTCCACTTCATGAAGTAAATCAGTCAATGAAACCTTTTTATATGTTTCATCTAATATAGGTTTCTTGCAAAAGCTTAGAAAGCCAGTAATTTGCCGATGAAAGCTGTCAAATTCATGTAAGACGACCCGTACATAATTCTCCAAAACATGGTTTCCATCTGTGCTTTCTAAAATTAATTTAAGAAAGCCTTCTATAGCACAAAGTGGGTTTCTTAACTCGTGAGCCATATTAGCTGCAATCTTATCAAGCATTTCTAATTTATCATTATGTAAATAAGAAATGGTTTCTTCCTTTTCACTTAATTCATTTTGTACCAAATCCTCATAGTTTTGCACAGCTTGGTATAAGGCTTCATCAATCAATATCTTTAATCTTTTTTCCATGAAGGAGAGCTCTTGAGAAGAGATGAAATGGAGTCTCATATTTGCTTGGATTTCACCCATATATACATGATAGAGTATTTGAAATGTTTTTAAGGCTAAGGACAACGGAAGCTTTTCAGACCAAAACCAGTTGCCTATTTCATAAGAGGATTCCCGGATGTCTTCTTCATAAGCATCACGCATAAGTAAAAGTGAGATTAGGTAGCAAGGTTTCTCAGCCAATTTTCTAGGCAATGTTACCCGATAGGGATGAAAGAGATCCTCTAACTCATCTAACCATTTATCCGTAATTGTAGGTACTAGCGTTACTAAAAATTTGGAAATTTGCTCATATGTGAGCAATGTAACATCGACCATTACACCTTCACCCTCCTTCATCCTAATCAAGAATACAATTATTTTCAAGCAAAAAATACCCAATTCGTCATAAAATCGTAAGTCAAATTCCGACAAAAGTGAGAGACTTGCGTAAAATGAAGTCAGGTGGTATAACGTTGGCATGTGAGAGAAATGGAAGGAGAAACTAGAATAAAGAATGGGCAAATAACGTAATGATAGTAATAATAGTAAAAAAGAAAAGTGCGAGTCAGATTCGACATTGATCTGCGTGACATCATGTGATGGAGATAACCTCGAATGAAATTGACACTGCTACTGCTGCTCACACTAGATGGGGAGAAACCATGGAAACAAATACTCTAGTCGCTTTATTTCATATTTTTATTATCGATGTGGTTCTAAGTGGAGATAATGCTGTTGTTATCGGGATGGCCTGTCGTGGGCTTGCGCCGATTGATCGAAAGAAAGCAATTCTGTATGGTACGTTAGGTGCTATCATCTTGCGTGTATTACTTACGGTTGTAGCTACTTGGATGCTGGCTATTCCTCTGGTAAAAGCAGTGGGGGGAATTATGCTACTCTACATCTCGCTTAAATTGTTAGGAGGAGATGAGGACACTAACGAGGTACAAGTTAGCAAAAGTAGTGGACAGGCAATCAAAACGATTATTTTGGCCGATTTTATTATGAGCTTAGATAATGTATTAGCTGTAGGTGGTGCTGCCGGTGGCGATGTTATCTTGGTGGTGATCGGTCTTGCTCTGAGCATTCCCTTATTGATGTTTGGAAGCAATCTAATTGCTAATCTGCTGGATCGTTATCCCATCCTTTTATATGTTGGGACAGGTATTCTGGCTTATACAGCTGCTCATATGTTTTTGGATGACCCTTTTGTCCACGAGAGAATAGCCTCTCATCTTGCTATTCCCAATCAGGCTATTGCTGGTATTATTGTCATAGTCGTGTTATTGCTTGGAAAATGGCGTAGTAATCGAATATAGAAGGACAGGCTAGGAGTGTTTGTTATCCTAGTCTGTTTTTTTTGTGCACAAAGAGTAGTGTATGCTGTGTAACATTCATTTTTCATTGGAAGCTACAGGGAAATTTTGATCTTGTAAGCATAAATTAAGGTTTGAAATACCTGAACTACTAAAAATAGAAAAATAGCCCCAGATCATTGCTTGTAGTCATTTATTCCAGGAAATCGAACATAAAGATGGTAGTATCACGATGGACAAGTTAATCTTTACCCAACCTAATAGGAAAACACCTTCGATACTTTTTGAGGGAAATGGTGATACTAACAGAGATTTTGCAAAAAAAATAATGGAGAAAAGTGAAAAGGAGGCAAGTTCATTGAATGTAGCTATGCTCACCCTATGGGGAATATGGGATAAGATTTATCACTGCTGCAGAAGACTACATTATATTCAACGAGAACAGAATATCTTTCGCTATACGATCCTTCCATACAGTGGAGAAAAGCTGGAAACGAAAAACGGCTATGTCATTCAAAAGGGAGACCTGGTTATCCGGTTGCATATCCATAATTATTTGTTAGCTAAACGTAGCAAAGGAATACACAGTGATGTACAAATTGGATTAGCGTTAGTTCGTGAAGTCAAAAGGTCTTTGCCTCAATTAGCGAATGTGGTGAAGTCTCATCCAAAGGAGCGAGAGATTAAAGGTATTGTGGGTACAACATTGTTATTTAAAGGCAGTGGACAACTCGGATTTTCTATATCTCCTGTTCCAGACATTTGGTATTTTCGATTTAAACGCTGGTACCTCACTTTATTAAAAATAGTGATGCATCCAAGTGGAAGAAAGGCACCTACTTCAATGGAGCCACTAACACGTGTATATATGGCAAAGGAAGAATTACTCGACCGATTTTAACCCATAGAGGATTGTCAATCATTGTATAGCCATAATTTACTTTTTCTAATTCCTACAGGATAGCTAAATATTCATGTTAGAAAACATAGCAGGTTGGGGAAATCTGCTAGTTTGAAATGAACGATTTTGTACCATTCTACCTCTTAGAAATGGCGAAATGGAATAACGAAAGCATCTGTTCAACTAAAAGGATATAACAATATTTTTTAGTAATACTAAAATTTTCATAAAAGAAGAAGGAGCAATCAACTAAGAAATTACCAAGCTTTTGGTTAAAAATTGGCAGGAATACAGCTAACGATATTCACACATAGTAAACTTACAAAGCTGACGAAACAATGTAACAGTCATTTGGAAAAAAGATTATTTATTTCTACAGGTATGGTTAGTAGCATTGAAAATATAAGGGGAGTCTTTGCATTTTGAATGCTGCTAACGAAACGTTGGTAGCCAAAAATTTAGATTGGAGTGACTAGATATGCCAAACAACAACGGATCTAGCAACAACCTTCTGGTACCTCAAGCAAACCTAGCTCTTGACCAATTGAAATACGAAATCGCTTCTGAATTTGGTGTTCAACTTGGCCCAGACACAACTTCTCGTCAAAACGGTTCTGTCGGTGGAGAGATCACAAAACGTCTTGTAAGCTTTGCTGAGCAACAATTAGCTGGACGTTAATAATTAAATAGCTGGATGAAGAAGGCGCCTTAATGGGCGTCTTTTTTTATAGAAAATGTCATGAGACTGTTGATTAGGGGAATGGAAACTTTTGTGCCTTGAAAAAGCTTAGGTATTTAATAGAATGGAGAATGAGGCTTATCAACATGGATTGCCACACTTACTTTTGGAGGTTGATGAATGTTACGGAAAATGTTAATTGCGTGTATGACATGTTTGCTCGGAATGCAAGTAGGAGTTATACAGGCAGCAGAAAAAAATGAATCCCAGCAAGAAGCGACTTCTACAAACGAACAGGAAACGAATACAGATAGATCAGAAGCATCAGAAGAAAATGATGAGTCAAATAAGAATGGGTCTGAAGATTCAGAACAAAACTCGTTAAAGGACATTGCTGGTCACTCGGCTGAGAAGGAGATTACTTCTTTATATGATAACAAGGTTATTTCTGCCGCAGATGGACTTTTTCGTCCAAATGAAGAGATTACCATGGCCGAATTGATTGTCCTGCTTTTGAAGAGTAAACAAATTGAGCCGACTACTGCTGGAAAAAGTAGCTTTGGTGACGTATCTATACAAAATTGGGTGGCTCCCTATGCAGAAACAGCTTTTCGTCTAGGTATCATTCAGGGAACCGTAGAGAACGGGAGAAGAGTGCTTAATCCCAATGACTTAGTAGAAAGACAGGAACTGATTGCTATTCTAAATAGAGCAAGCGGTAAAAGCGGAGAAGTAAATAATGTAAAATGGTCAACAACCTATCAGACATTAAAAAGCTATCCGGACAGTCAAGATGTTCCTACATGGAGTCAAAGAGAATATGCATATGCCCTGCAAAACGAAAAAACTCAAAAAGCCTTAAATGGAAAGCTGGAGCCTGTAAGGAAGGTAACTCGGGCAGAAGCGGCTAGTCAGGTATATTACTCCGTATTTTTACCTGATAAACAAGAGGCTTCATTAAAAAATACAGCTCCTGTGGAGTTTCCTTATAAACGTGTTCTACAGGTAAAAACTACGGCCTATGACTTCACGAATGGACCCACGAAGGGTTACCTTGGTTGGGACCTACGCGAGGGGATTGTGGCTGTTGATCCTTCTGTCATTCCGCTTGGAACCCACTTATTTATTGAGGGTTACGGATATGCGGTAGCGGCTGACATAGGATCGAAAGTAAAAAAGAATCATATTGATTTGTTCATGACTTCTCCTCAAAAGGCGAGCGATCATGGAATTAAGCAAGCAAAGGTGTATATCTTGAATTAACTGGTCATATTTGCCTCCCAAATCGCTCATACTACAAAAAGCGAAGGGGGGCTTTTTTCATGAATTGGTTTTTAGGATTACTAGCTGTACTTTTTTTTCTATTGATCATAATAATGATTACCCCAATAAAAATTTTTCTTCATTATCATCGAAAACAGGAACATGATGTTTTAACCATACATATCCGAGTTTGGAAATGGATTAAAATCAATTATGAGCTACCCATGATTAATCTCACCTTTAATAAAAATAACCAGCCTGAAGTAGAGGCTAAAATAAAGAAGAAGGGCGATGTTGTATCCAATACGGAAAGGAAAAAAAGTATTGATACAGAGGATGTCGATCGTTGGTTGCATCGGGTTCATGAATTGGTTGAACGTGTTCAGGATTTTTACCCAATCCTCTGCCAAGCTCTTCGTCATGTGTATTGTGAAAAATTACAATGGCAAACCACAATCGGGGTAGGAGATGCAGCAGCTACCGGGACTCTGACCGGTGTCATTTTAGGAATTAAAAATATGCTGGCATCAATGCTCTCTTATTACATTTCTTTGCAGGAAATGCCTCGTATTAGCGTAGAGCCTATGTGGAATGCTACTATCATCCGAACCGAACTTTCTTGTGTTCTTTTCTTTCGGGTAGGACACGTTATTGTTGCGTTAGTTCGTATCGTAATTAAAATGAAGAAAGGGAGTGCGAGGAAATGGCAGATCACCCCATACAGGGCTTAATGAAGACCACCATGGAAAATTTAAAGCATATGGTGGACGTCAATACCATTATTGGTGATCCGGTTGAAACACCGGACGGCAGCGTTATCTTACCCATTTCTAAAGTAGGCTTTGGTTTTGCTTCTGGGGGTAGTGAATTCAAGATTGCTGGAGACCATCATCCTGATCACAGCCATCCGTTTGGTGGAGGTAGTGGTGGAGGTGTGTCTATTACTCCAGTTGCTTTTCTGGTTGTGGGTAAACAAGGTGTTCGTTCTATCCCACTGGAGAATTCGACCCATTTATACGATCGTATCCTAGATTCGCTTCCGCAAATTGTGGATAAGTTCTCAGGCATGTGTAATAGTAAGAAAAATCAAGGCGAAGAAAGCTGTTCACATACTGGAACATATACACATCAAGTGCATGAGGACCTAGGGGATTTGCTTGATAAGCAATAACATGTGGATAGTATCACTGATAAAAAAGAGCCGTTGGGGAAGTATCTCCTCAACAGCTCTTTTTTCACTGTATGATTATTGTTCTAATTCAACTAACAGATCTCCTACTTCAATACTGTCTCCTTCATTGACGTGAATAGCTTTAATTGTTCCGTCAGCAGGAGCTTGAAGGGTAGTCTCCATTTTCATTGCTTCACTTACAATTAAATTATGTCCACGGGAGATGGAATCGCCTGGTTTTACTAATACTTTCAGGATTTTACCTGGCATAGAAGCTCCAATATGACCTGGATTTTTACGATCAGCCTTTAAGCGTACAGAGGCTGATACTTGTGCCGATAGATCACGTACTGTAATAATTCGATTTTGACCATTCAAATCAAAGTTTACTTTACGTGTTCCATCAGGTAGCACTTCTCCAATATTGTTTAGCTTAATGATTAGGGTCTTTCCTTGTTCAATCGTAACAGAGGTCTCTTCACCTAAACGCAAGCCATAGAAGAAGGTAGACGTTTCCAAATTAGACAAATCACCATATAACTTGGAGGTTTGTTCATATTGTAGGAACACTTGTGGATACATGATGTATGATAAGACTTCCAGATCATCCACCGTACGCTCCACTTTTTCTTCTACCTCTTGCTTTACTTTGTCAAAATCAATAGAGGAAAGCAATTCACCAGGTCGGCATGTAAAGGCTTTTCGTCCTTTTAAAATAATTTGTTGCAGCTTTTCTGGGAAACCGCTAGGCGGCTGCCCTAGATAGCCTTGGAAGAATTGAATGACACTGTCTGGGAAATCAATTCGATCTCCTTTTTCATAAATATTTTCTTCATCCAAGTCATTTTGGACCATGAACAAAGCCATATCACCGACTACTTTGGAAGACGGTGTTACTTTTACAATATCGCCAAACATTTTATTGACAGTGCTGTACATTTTCTTCACTTCGTCCCAGCGACCTTCTAAGCCAACAGCCTTTGCTTGCTGTTCCAAATTAGAATACTGGCCACCTGGCATTTCGTGTTGGTAAACCTCAGCGCTAGTGGATTTCATATCACTGGCAAATCCCTGATACATCGGACGGACATCTTCCCAGTAGTCGGATAGCTTATTGAAGCCGTCTAGATCAAGCTTTGTATCCCGTTCAGTTCCTTCAAGTAGAGCGACAAGGGCATTGAGGCTTGGTTGAGAGGTAAGACCAGACATTGAGCTTACAGAAGCATCTACAATATCTACCCCTGCTTCAATAGCTTTAACCAGCGTAGCACCACCATTACCAGAGCTGTCATGTGTATGCAGATGGATAGGAATCCCGATCTCCTGCTTTAGAGCATGGACAAGCTGGTAAGCGGCATATGGTTTTAAGAGTCCGGCCATGTCCTTGATCGCAAGGATGTTAGCTCCTGCCTTTTCAAGCTGCTTGGCAAGCTCTACGTAATAGGATAAAGAGTATTTGGTGCGATTTGGATCAAGAATATCGCCTGTATAGCAAATGGCTGCTTCAGCGACCTTGCCTGATTCGCGTACAGAATCAATGGCTAGCTCCATGCCAGGTAGCCAATTCAGGCTGTCGAAAATACGGAATACATCAATACCATTCTCAGCAGATGCTTTAATAAATGCCTTAACCGCATTGTCTGGATAATTGGTGTAGCCTACCGCATTTGCTCCGCGCAACAGCATTTGGAATAGGATATTGGGAATTTTTTCGCGCAATAAACGTAAGCGTTCCCAAGGTGATTCACTCAAGAAGCGCATGCTGGTATCGAATGTTGCACCGCCCCACATTTCCAAGGAGAATAAATCTCCGCCCATTTTACCCGTTGCTTCGGCAATCGCAAGCATATCATAGGTACGCACTCTTGTAGCAAATAAGGACTGATGGGCATCACGGAAGGTAGTATCTGTCAGTAATACTTTATTTTGGGCCTGAATCCATTTGGTTAAGCCTTCAACGCCTTCCAGCTCCAAAATTTGTTTTGTACCGGCTGGATAAGGCTGATCAAACGGTGTTTTTGGCACGCGAGGAGAATGAAATAGCGGTTTCTCCTCCTTAGATAGCCCAGGGTAGCCATTAACTGAGATATTTCCAATGTAATTAAGCAATCGTGTACCACGGTCCTGCACACCCGGGAATTTGAATAATTCCGGCTTCGTATCAATAAAGGATGTATTGTAATTACCGGATAAGAAATCAGGATGTGTTACCACGTTTTTCAAGAATGGTAGATTGGTTTTAACACCGCGAATCCGAAACTCTCGTAAGCTACGGAGCATTTTTCGCGAGGCTTGCTCAAATGTATTTGCATAGGTGCAAATTTTAACCAGCAGGGAGTCGTAGTATGGTGTAATGACAGCCCCAGGGTATCCGTTATTTCCATCTAAGCGAACGCCGAATCCTTCACCAGAACGCCAAGCCAGCAATTTTCCGGCATCAGGAATAAAGCCGTTTTCTGGATCTTCGGTTGTAACGCGACATTGGATGGCATAGCCGCTCATCTTAATGTCATTTTGGGAAGTAATACCGATTTGCGGATCGCTTAAATGCAAGCCCTCTGCTACTCGAATTTGGGTTTGTACGATATCGATGCCAGTAATTAGCTCCGTAATCGTATGTTCTACCTGAATTCGTGGGTTTACCTCAATAAAATAGAACTTATTATCCGGTGTAAGTAAGAACTCAACGGTTCCAGCGTTCGAATAACCAGCCGTTTTCATTAAGGTTAGAGCGGACTGACAGATTTCTTCACGTAGCTCATCAGAGAGTGTTGTACTTGGTGCTACTTCAACGACTTTTTGATGTCTGCGCTGAATAGAACAATCGCGCTCAAATAAGTGGACCAGGTTACCATACTGATCTCCTATGATTTGTACTTCAATATGTTTTGGATTTTCAAGATATCGTTCCAGGTAAACCTCTGCGTTACCAAAAGAAGAGTTGGCTTCTGAACGGGCTCTTTCCAAGCCTTCCTGCAATTCTTCCGGTCCTCGAACAATTCGCATGCCTCGACCGCCGCCGCCAGATACCCCTTTGATAATGATAGGGAAACCTGCTTGGCGCGAAAACTCCAAGGCTTCATCCAACGATTCAATGGACTCTTCTGTACCTGGAATGACTGGGATACCAGCCTCAATTGCCAGTTTCCGGGCCTCTACTTTATCGCCAAATCTCTTGATTAGATTGGAAGAGGGACCAATAAAAATAATTCCTTCTTCCTTACAACGTCGTGCAAACTCTTCATTTTCCGATAAGAAGCCATAACCAGGATGGATAGCATCGATATTGTGTCTTTTCGCAATCTCGATGATTCCCTCGATATCCAGATAAGCTTCAATCGGGCCTTTTCCTTCACCAATTAAGTAAGATTCATCGGCTTTGAATCGATGAAGTGAAATATTGTCTTGCTCAGAGTAAATGGCAACAGTACGGATTGATAACTCAGTAGCGGCACGGAAAATACGAATTGCAATTTCTCCGCGGTTGGCTACTAGTAGTCTTTTAATTTTTCTCTGCTCCATGATTTTTCTCCCCTATCGTAATATAAGTGGTAGGTAAACATCTCTATCATGTGCTTTCTTTCCATGATACAGAAAAACACCTGTATTTACATTATTTTTCGTACCATTTTTTCTTGCCTTTTCAGCTAATAAGACAAATTCGTGACTTTATCTACAACTATACCCAAAAAAGGGAGTTTTGAACAAAACGATAAAGAAGTTAATTGTTTGATTTGGTAAGTATGATCGGAATAACTAAATTAGAGAGGAAACCTACTTTTCTTCTCCTACGAAACATTATAAAATAGGTTAGCGTTGAACAAAAGAATCATAGATTGCACAGTTATGGTAATGATGTGAATAGGAGAATACATAATATGAAACTAATGATCGTGGTGGTGGTTACCATGTTGATTAGCTGTGTAGAAACGGTCTCTTATGCTGCGAGGCTTTCTGGTGCGCGCACAGGGAAAATTGGCGCTTCTACTTCGCTTTTCAACATATTGGTGTTATTCGCCCGGTTTGCTGTTATGAGCCAGTCCATTCTGTTGGCCTCTATGCTTGAAGCTGTTACACGCTTTAAGGATAAAATTCCACTCATGAACTACGAGGAATTAATCAACGATTTGTTACTAAATTTTCGTATTGTTCTGTTCGGAATGAGTATGGGCATTGTGCTGGGGATGTTTCTGTTGCCTACCGTTGCACGTGTGCTGGCCATTGGTACACGTAAATTGGATAAGCATGGCAGTGTTCCTAAAATTTTTCGTAGTGAAGGCATTCTGCGTCTATTTTGGAAAATGCCCTCTCAATTTTGGATTCCATCGTTTCGAAATAATTGGCAGATTATAAAAGAAACCCGCATCGGTGTTAATTTCTTTTGGATGAATGCCATTATTTTTTCTTTTTATTCCATTGCTATCCTATCATCGCTGTATGCAGGGGTTCTTGTACCTGATCATCGCACGGTAGCAAACCAAATGGCTACGGTCATTAATGGAGTAGGAACCATTTTATTGGTTATTTTTGTTGATCCGATTTGTTCAAAGCTGCTTGATGATGTAGTTAGTGATGCACGACCTTATAGGGATCTAAAGGTTACGGTTTTTCACCTCGGTGCTGGACGGTTAGTCGGTACGGTAATTGCACAAGTTTTACTATTTCCATTTGCCTACTTGATATCACTGATTGCACCACATATTTAGTAAGAAAATAAAGAAGAGAACTGGCATGTACAATGTGGTTTGTAACGGCGCAATTCCTCTCGAAAATGGGGAATGCGCTTTTTTTGTTGTTTTATCTAGGATGAAATCTGCGGATGTACAGAGAAAATTCTGATAGACGTGAAAAAAAGCTGTAATCAGGGGAATTTTTAAAGAGTAAATAAACTCCTGCCTATGTTAGATGCTGTAAGACGGATGATAAAATTAAATTGATCTAATCCTGATATGGACGGTGTATTCTGCATGAAACGGTTTACCGCTTCTTTTTTTTGTCCAAAATGGGGAGAGGAGGGAATCATATGGACCTGCTAAGAAGAGAGCCAGTGGAGATTTGGAGATTACTTATTCCACGAAAACAGTGGTTATTTGCTCAAGATACTGATCCGAGTGAATTTATTTTTGGCTATCGAGATAAAGTATACGTGGTTAACGAGAACGGTTCTGTGATTTCACTGCCTAGACCCCTACATATAGAGCGGATGAGCGTTGTCCAACTACTCGATTTAATGGTAATGGGTTCAGGGACATTTGATTATGATGATAATGGTATTTTTGATGTTGGCGGAGTGTTAAAGGATATGGGATATATGGCGGCTATCGGATCGGAGAAGCACGATTATCAGATAGAGATTGTTAATACACTTGATCCTGATAAGATGATTAGCATCTATGTACTAAAGGGTATAAGCTTTACTTTTGCCCTCTATCACGCTATCCTGCGATGTCATGAGTTAAATCTGAAAAGTGACGGGCTATTTGAACATGAGGTTAAAGAAATTGTAAAAATTGAACCTAGAAAATATAAACCTAAACGCTATTTACATTAAGAATTACATTTTTAAACTTTTTGATAGTGAAAAGTTTAAAAAAAACATGTATGATAATTGTACTACATAGTTACAAAGTTAGAGGAGGGTTACCTATGTCTGCAATTGAACGTCAAGGTGTCGTTACTTTTAAAGATCAACCAGTTACACTACTAGGCCCAGAAATTAAAGTGGGAGATACAGCTCCTGAGTTTTCCGTGCTTGCAAACAACCTAAGCCCAGTTACACTGGCTGATTCCAAAGGCACGATTCGTCTGATTTCTGTAGTGCCATCCTTAGATACAGGTGTTTGCGATCAACAAACTCGCCGTTTTAATGAAGAGGCAGCTAAGCTAGACAATGTAACAATTTTGACCGTTTCTGTTGATTTGCCATTTGCGCAAGCACGTTGGTGCGGAGCGGCTGGCATTGATAAAGTTCAAACGGTATCAGATCATCGTGATCTTTCCTTCGGTTTGGCTTATGGCGTAGTTATTAAGGAACTTCGTTTATTGTCCCGTGCAGTATTCGTAGTAGATTCTAATGATAAAGTTGTTTACGTCGAATATTTGCCAGCAGTAGGCCAGCATCCTAATTACGAAGCAGCAATTGAAGCGGTAAAAGCAGCAAAATAAGGAAAGAGCATTCGCGGTTTCTTTATTCATAAAGGAAATGAAAAGTCCTCTCGAATTAGAGAGGGCTTTTTTATGGTTGGAAAAGTTAAGTACAGTAAAAAAATTTAGCATTTAAGAATAAAGATTTTAAATGGTTTTTTTGCATGAATAATTGATAACAATTGGTAAAATTATTGACTTTTATAGATGTGCTACCCCATAATATGGATAAAATTGTTTTTATAAAATTTTAATTTATCTCATAATTCATTCAACTACTCGTGCAAAGCAGGTGACGTATGGAGAAAAAGCAGACAGAACCTTTGCTGGAAGTCTCTAACCTAGAAGCTGGCTTCCGCATTAACAAACAATTTTATAATGCGGTGGATGGTGTTTCCTTTTCGGTTGATCCTGGCAAAGTGATTTGTATCGTTGGAGAATCAGGGTGTGGAAAGAGCGTCATGTCGTTATCTATTATGGGATTGCTACCAAAGGAAACAGGAAGAGTGGCTAATGGAAGCATTCTTTTCCAAAATAAAAATTTGGTGGGACTCACAGCGGATGAATTGAATAAGATACGTGGAAAAGAGCTGGGGATGATCTTTCAGGAGCCTATGACAGCCTTAAATCCCGTGTTTACGATCGGTTTCCAAATAGAAGAGGTTTTGTTCAATCATCTGAAAATTTCGAAAAGTGAAGCGAGAACTCGTTCTGTTGAATTGCTTTCACATGTTGGAATCCCGCGGCCGGAAAAACTGGTGGACCAATTTCCTCATCAGCTTTCGGGAGGAATGAGGCAACGGGTCATGATCGCCATGGCGATTGCATGTCAGCCAAAGCTACTGATTGCCGATGAGCCTACTACTGCCTTAGACGTTACGATTCAAGCACAGATTTTAGAACTATTACGCGACATTCAATCGAAGAGCGGGATGTCTGTCATGCTGATTACACATGACCTAGGAGTAGTAGCTGAAATGGCAGATGAAGTAATGGTCATGTATGCCGGTAAAATTGTGGAGCAAGGCAGTGTGGACCAAATTTTCTATGAGCCGAAGCATCCATACCTACAGCTCTTGTTAGAATCTATTCCAAAGCTCGATGAAGACAAAGACCGACTGTATTCCATAAAGGGGATAGTGCCGTCGCTGGTCAACATGCCAAGGACAGGATGTAGATTCGCTTCCCGATGTCCAATGGTCATGCCAGAGTGTACCGCGGTCTCGCCAGAGCTAGGCGATATTGGTGATTCACATAAAGTCCGTTGCCTACTTTACCCCCAAAGCCAACCTAACGAAATTGCGGAGGCGTCGCTATGAACCAAACCACTGCTGATACAAAAAGCAAGACGTTGTTAGAAGTTAAGAACCTTAAAAAATATTATCCCATCACAGGCGGGCTATTTAAACGAAAAATTGGAGAAGTGAAGGCAGTCGACGATATTTCCTTTGTCCTAAGAGATGGAGAAACACTTGGACTGGTAGGGGAATCTGGCTGTGGAAAATCGACAGCAGGACGAACCATTTTGCGGTTAACCGATCCGACAGCAGGGAGCATTCACTTTGATAATAAGGACATTACAAGCATGAAAGGCAAACCGCTATGGGATACTCGTCAGCATATGCAGATGGTTTTTCAAGACCCCTATGCTTCCCTAAATCCTAAGATGATGGTAGGACATCTGGTAGCTGAACCAATTCGAAATTACACCAATCGACTGGAAAAAGATATAAAAGCTGAGGTAATGGAACTGCTTATACGTGTTGGGTTACCAGAAGAGGCTTATTATAAATACCCTCACGAATTCTCTGGTGGTCAACGTCAACGGGTTGGCATTGCAAGAGCATTAGCACTAAAGCCTAAATTAATATTGGCAGACGAGCCTGTTTCGGCTTTGGATGTATCAGTCCAATCGCAGGTCTTGAATCTTTTACAGGATTTGCAGGAGGAATTTAAATTATCCTATTTGTTTATCGCTCATAACTTAAGCGTTGTTAAGCATATTAGTGATCGAATAGGGGTTATGTATCTCGGGCGGTTGGTTGAAATAACCGATAAGCATAGCCTATATAAAGAGCCATTGCATCCGTACACACAAGCGCTACTATCTACCATTCCTGTACCAGATCCACGAGCTAGATTCAATCGCGAGCGAATTATTTTACAAGGGGATGTTCCTTCACCAGAGAAGCCGCCTAGTGGCTGTGCGTTTCATCTTCGCTGTCCATACGTGAAGCAGGAGTGTAAAGAGATAAAACCAAGCTTAAAGGAGGTGAGTGAAGGACATCAGGTTGCTTGCCATTTATATTAGTCAGCTAACTCTAATCAAAATATAGTAAGGGGGATTTATTACATGAAAAAGAAAAATATGATGGTCCTATCAACTCTTTTAGCTTTATCGATGGGCGTAGTAGGCTGTTCTAAGCCGGCTAATACAACACAAACTAAATCAACTGAGCCAACACAAGCAACTGCCACTGAACAGCAGCCTAAGGATGGTGGAAAAATTGTCTATGCTTATGAAAGTCCGTTTCAAGGCTTATTGGATCGTGGCTTTTATGAAGGAGATGACGACGATCGCATCCTGCGCTTTATGACAGACTCCTTGCTGGATACAGGAGATGATTTAAAAACCTATGCGAAAATCGCTTCTTGGAAAGAAAGTCCCGACCATTTAACCTATACGTTTACCTTTAAAAAGGGGGTAAAATGGCACAATGGTGATGAGTTAACGGTAGAGGACTGGTTATATGCCTTTGAGGTAATCGGGCATAAGGATTATAAAGGCTCACGCTATTCTAACGTAAAAATGATTGAAGGAATGGATGAATACAATAAAGGAACTGCAAAAACCATTTCCGGTGTAAAAATTATTGACCCGTATAATATTGAAATCAAACTGAAAAAGCCGATGGTGAATTTCTTAGATAATATTTGGTCGAATCCAATGCCCAAAAAATATTATGCAGGCATTTCTGTAAAAGACCTCCCAAATTCTCCAAAAGTTCGTCAGCAGCCGATCGGACTTGGACCCTTTAAAGTGAAAAAAATTCAACCAGGTGAGTTTGTTGAATTAGAACGCTTTGATGATTACTGGCAAGGCAAACCTCATTTGGATGGGATTATATATAAAATTATTGATGGAAAATTAGCAAATAGCTTGTTGAAAAAAGGCGAAGTTGACATTATGGCAATTCCGCGTTCCCAAGTTAAAGAGATAGAAAAAAATGATAACTTGATATTGAAGGAACAGGATGAGCTTGCGTATAGCTATATTGGATTTAAGCTAGGTCACTGGGATGAAAAGCAAAGGAAAAATGTAATGGATAATCCGAAATTTGCTGATAAGCGGTTACGTCAAGCAATGGCCTATGCACTAGACCGTAAGGCGTTGGCTGAGGCGTTTGAAAATGGCAAGGCTGAACCGCTTAACTCACCAATGCCACCTGTAAGCTGGGCAAAGGTTCCGGCTGATCAAATTAATGCGTACGAATATAATCCTGAGAAAGCAAAGCAATTGCTTGATGAGGCTGGTTATAAAGATAGTAATGGGGATGGATTCCGTGAAGATCCTCAAGGTAAGAAATTCACAATTAATTATGATGCGATGACACGTGATGAGACCGCTGAGCCTCGGGCACAAGCAGTCATGCAATTCTGGAAAGAGGTAGGCTTGGATGCAAAACTAAATGGTGGAGCATTAAAAGAATTTAACCTATTTTATCGAACAGTCGAAAAAGATGAGCCAAGTGTTGAGGTGTTCGCCGGAGCTTGGTCGTTAGCAAATGATCCTGATCCAACAGGCTTATGGAAAACAGACGATCTCTGGAATTTTCCTCGATGGGTAAATCCAGAATCAGATAAATTGATTGAAGAAGGAATCAGTGAGAAAGCTTTTGATGAAAATTATCGCAAAGAGGTTTATTATAAATGGCAAAAATTGGTTAACGAAGAAGTGCCGATGATTATCATGCACGCTCGAAAGGATATCACTGCAGTCAACAAACGTCTACAAGGTGTTCGCACCAACTCCTTTACGAATCAAATAGATACTCATAAATGGTGGGTTACCAACTAAAACAGCTGTAGAACAAGGGGAGTGTACGAATGGTTGCGTTTGCGCTGCGGAGATTTTTAACCATGATTCCAATTCTGATTCTGATCTCCATTGCGGTGTTCACCCTGGCAAAATTAATGCCAGGGGACGCCCTTTCGGGGAAGATTGACCCTAATAATGCCAATCCCGAGTATATAGCCAAAATGCGAGAATCGCTAGGATTTAACGATCCCATTCCCGTTCAATATGGCCGTTGGGTTAGTGGTTTTTTATGGGGAGATTTAGGTGACTCGTTTAATCATAAAATGCCAGTTACTCAACTGATTGGCGAGCGGTTACCGAATACTATTTTCTTAATGAGCATGTCTTTGGTGTTTACTTATCTGGGTGCTTTGGTGATGGGGATGATTGCAGCCCGGCGTCGATTTACGTGGATCGATAATATCATTGTGACGCTAAATTATATTGGATATGCCATTCCATCGTTCTTTGCAGCTATTGTATGCATCTATGTGTTTGCTATTTTATTGGGGTGGGTGCCTGCGAGCGGTTCTATCGGTGTGGATGTCGAGCAGGGAAGCTTATCTTACTATTTGAGTAAAGTAGGGCATACGATTCTGCCCGCTGCTGTGCTTGGGCTATTTAATACAGCCGCCTACACTCAATTTTTGCGCAACGACATTATTGAAGGCAGCAGTAAGGATTATGTACGTACGGCTATGGCAAAGGGTACGGGTGAATCTGCTATTTATAACAAGCATATTTTGCGTAATTCTCTTATCCCGATGGTAACATTTCTAGGACTTGATATCGGTAACCTGCTCGGGGGAGCGGTAATAGTCGAGACCATCTTTACCTATCCTGGACTGGGACAACTCTTTATCAACTCCATTAACAACCGAGATTATTCTGTCGTTATGTCGATCACGATGCTGTTAACCTTTATGGCGCTATTAGGTAATCTGATTGCGGATTGGTTGTACAGTGTTGTTGATCCACGGATACGATTGAAATAGGGAGGAAAGAGATATGGAACCCGTTATTACACCCAACAGTCCAGAAGCTTCTGCTCATCAAGGGAAGCGTCGGGGAACTTCACCATGGGCGATCGGAATGCGCAAATTTGCAAAAAATAAGCTAGCAATCGCTAGTATTATTTTCTTAGCAGTGATCTTTCTGATCTGTTTTTCAGCAGATTTTTTAACTCATTATGATCCCATAAAAATTGATATCCGCAATATAAACCAAGCCCCTAGTTCTGAGCATTGGTTAGGGACAGATAAAGGGGGACGTGATGTTTATACACGACTTTTATATGGCGGGCAAATTTCGCTGACAATTGGTCTTTCCATTACGTTATTTGTCGTTATCTTCGGTACTCTGATAGGGTCTGTGGCTGGTTATTTTGGCGGATTGGTAGATAATTTATTGATGCGTTTTACGGATTTTATTATTACATTTCCGTTTCTCATTTTTGTTATTGTATTGAACTCAGTCTTTACGGCCTCGGGTGTACTAACACTTATTACAGTAGTTAGTGTACTTAGCTGGGGCTCTACTGCGAGGATGGTACGGGGTAAGATTTTGGCGGAAAAAGAGAATGAATATGTGCATAGCGCTATCTCAATTGGGTGTACGCCTGCACAGGTTATTATCAAGCATATTTTACCTAATGTGATCTCCACTATCATTGTACAGGGGGTTTATTTGTTGGCTTCCATGATCGTAGTAGAGACAGGACTTAGCTTTTTAGGCTTTGGTGTTCCTTCTAACGTACCGTCTTGGGGGAATATCATGTCAGATGCAGTCTCTCCGGAAGTCATTGAACAACAATGGTGGATTTGGCTGCCAGCAGGTGCTTGTATTACATTGACGATTTTAGCGATTAACTTCGTAGGAGAAGGCTTGAAGGACGCTTTTAATCCAAAATCTCTGCGTTAGCCTAAAATAAAAAATTCTTCGGTGAAGCCTTTCTCACTTTGTTTCTCTTTAGAGGACGCAGAGTGAGAAGGGCTTTTGTGCTATACTAACGGTAATCATTTCTCAGAGCGAGGATACAAATATGAAAGAGCTGTTATTACGTTTTCATGCAAGCGAGCAACAAGCAGGGCGCAGTTTACGAGAGGTCCTACAAAAAGACTATGAGATATCTCGCAAGCTGTTGATCCGGGCTAAATTCAGCGGTGAGATACAGATAAATGGAGAACTTGCTTTTGTAACACGAATTGTAGAAGCAGGAGATATTATTACAATCTGGATGGATGAGGAAGAATCTGAAAACCTTGAGCCTGAGGCAATGGATTTACAGATCCGATATGAGGACGAGGATGTTTTGGTACTAGCAAAGCCTCCTGGAATAGTAGTCCATCCAACTGGCATGCATGTGACAGGAACCTTGGCAAATGGTGTCATCCATTACTGGCAACAAAAGGGAGAACGTCGTAAATTTCGTCCAGTGAGCCGATTGGATAAGGATACGACTGGGCTAATTATTATTGCTAAAAATCAGTGGGCCCATGATCGGTTCTCACGTATGCAAAAAAATCGAAGCCTAAAAAGACGTTACCAAGCCCTCGTTCATGGACGTGTAACCCCGCAAAGTGGAGTAATCGACGCACCTATTGGCCGCAAAGAGGAATCCATAATAGAGCGTGAGGTTCGCCCTGATGGACAGCAGGCGGTGACACATTATCAGGTGTTGAAAAGCACAGATGATCTAAGTCATATTCAGCTACAATTAGAAACTGGACGAACCCATCAGATACGTGTCCATATGAGTTATTTAGGTTATCCATTGCTTGGAGATGATCTATACGGGGGAAGGCGTGAGCTTATTGGCAGACAAGCATTACATGCCTTTGAGCTACGCTTTCAACATCCGCGTACTGGTGAGGAAATATGTCTAACAGAGCCACTTCCAGAAGATATGCAGAAAATCGTAGAATGTTCAGAATAGTTCTGGTCAAAATGATTCGTTTGCTTTATTATGGAAGAAGGAGGGGAAGGGATCATGACAAATGTGCCCCTGCCTCGTTATACAGACGATGCTTACATTTTAGCCACAGGATTTGCCCAACTGCCTAAGGGAACACCTTTGACAGATAGCCAAAAGATGTTTGCCTGTTCTTTAGTGATGGATAGTCGAACAGACCTTGTGGTTGATGCATCATTTACTTTTTTAATGGGGTTAAATGAAGAATTTATTCGGGGCTTGGTGATCGGTGCATACCTGCCAGCAGAATGGGAGAAGCTGCAGGCAACCATTCGTAAGCGTGCTTTGGTACCGACACAAGGAACAGTGCTTCAAGCTCTCCGCTCTGCATTGGATCGATATTTGGAAGGTAAACAGCAGGTCTAAGTTATCTTAGTAGTTAAAAAGATAGCAGAGTGACACTGGGTGTTTATGGGGGATAATCTTAAAAAGATTTTTCTCGGTCAAGTAAACATAAGCCAGTTGTTCATACTGCCATACAATAAGTGACTTGAAAGGAGTATTCCTTTTGGTTTTTTTGTGTGGCTTTATGTGCAACTGGTTTTTTTGTTTATGAAAAAAATGGGAGGTGAAGTCGTGAAGCTAGTTAGCTATCAACGAAAAAAAGAGATCACAACGGTAGAAAATCAGGTCGAATGGCGGGCTGGCTTGTATGTGGGGAAGAAAGTTATGGACATAGCTGATACAGTGGAAGGGGCTCCATCAACCATGCAGGGCTTATTAAATGAATGGGACAAATGGTACCCATGTTTACTTGAACAACAGCTAACCGAGCATAAAGATATGATTCCTTTGGAAGAGATACAGTTAGGTGCTCCTATTCCACGCCCCCCCAGCTTTCGAGACTTTTATGCATTTGAGCAGCATGTAAAGATGTGTCGAAAGCGTAGAGGTCTTGAAATGGTTCCAGAGTGGTATCAGTTACCTGTCTTTTATTTTTCAAATCCGGCCGCATTTATCGGAACAGAAGCCAATATCACTAAGCCTAAGCAAACAAAGTCTCTTGACTACGAATTAGAGATTGCCTGTGTCATTAGTAAAAAAGGGATAGATATCCCCATAGAAAGGGCAGATGAGTATATTGCCGGCTTTATGATTCTAAATGACTGGAGTGCGCGTGACATTCAACGTGAGGAAGTGAAAGTGGGACTTGGACCTGCTAAGGCTAAGGATTTTGCAACCTCTACAGGCCCCTGGTTGGTTACTGCTGATGAGCTAGGCGGTCGTATGATTCCCTCCTCAAATGGAAATCGTTATGATTTGCAAATGACAGCAAGGATAAATGGCAAGCAATACTCGCGCGGAAATTTTGTAGATATCTATTATACATTTGCTCAAATGATTGCGCGTGCTTCCGAAGCTTGTTTTTTGTACCCTGGAGATGTTATTGGCTCCGGTACAGTAGGCAGCGGATGCTTATTAGAATTAGGTGGTGGAGAACAATACAATTGGCTACAGCCAGGAGATGTTGTTGAATTGGAGATCGATCATCTAGGTACTCTGCGAAATACTATTATAGGAGCATAAGGGAGGAATGTTTCATGCCATTTTACGTAAAAATGGGCGAGGTTCCGCAAAAACGCCATACCACATTTTTTAAGCCAAATGGTGAGCTGTACCGTGAGCAACTGATGGGCACAAAAGGTTTTTCTGGGATTCAATCCATTTTGTATCATCACAACCCTCCAACACAAGTGACGGAAGTAAAGAAAATAGCTACAATTGATATGCAATATGTGGAACGCGAGGAGTTACGTCACCAGCACTTTCTGAGCTTCGATGCTCCACAAGGGGGAGACCCTATAGTAGGCCGTCGTTACTTATTGGGAAATGATGATGTGGTAATGGGTGTCTGTTCGCCAACTGAGGGAATGGATTATTATTATCGTAACTCGGAAGGAGACGAGGTCGTTTTCGTTCATAAGGGCGAGGGAGAGCTTCAAACCATCTTTGGAACCATTACGTATCGACCGGGCGATTATTTAGTTATCCCGATTGGTACGACTTATCGAATTGTACCCTCAACGGAGGATACGCGTTTTCTTGTGATTGAATCTCAAAATGAAATTGTTCCGCCTAAGCGTTATCGAAACGAGCATGGACAATTGTTGGAACATTCTCCATTTTGCGAGCGGGATATACGATTACCGGAACGATTGGAAACACATGTGGAGGAAGGGAGCTTTGAAGTTCGAGTCAAACAAAATCACACATTATATAGCTATACATTTGATTTTCATCCGTTTGATGTGGTTGGATGGGATGGCTATTTATTCCCCTATGCGCTGAGTATTCATGATTTTGAACCGATAACGGGTCGCGTGCATCAGCCACCTCCAGTTCATCAGACATTCGCTGGTCAGAATTTTGTGATTTGTTCCTTTGTCCCCCGTTTATATGACTATCATCCAGAGGCTATTCCAGCACCATATTACCACAGTAATGTTGAGAGCGATGAAGTCCTGTATTATGTGGATGGCAACTTTATGAGTCGCAAAGGTGTGGTAGAAGGCTCCATAACTCTGCATCCCATGGGTATTCCACATGGACCGCATCCAGGTAAGATTGAGGCAAGCATTGGTAAAAAAGAGACGAAGGAATTAGCGGTCATGCTAGATACTTTCCGTCCGTTAAAAGCAACAAGGCAGGCGCTCGCACTAGAAGATACAGCTTATATGTATAGCTGGCTACCTGTAAAGAAATAGGGGAAAAAGGAGGCATGGCGTGTGGAGCTACGAATAAGCGAGTTAGAGAGACAGGAAAAATATAAATTACTGATAGGTGGCATCATTCCGCGTCCGATTGCCTGGGTTACATCGCATAATCCAGCAGGTGTGGTAAATGCAGCCCCATTTAGTTATTTTAATGTTGCTTGCATTGACCCGATGATGATTTCCATAGCGGTTTCTCGAAAACCAGGGCAGGTAATGAAGGATACAGCTCGGAATATCTCGGAAACAAAGGAATTTGTCGTGAACACAGTAGATGTGCATAATGTTGCGTTGGTAAATGAAACCTCAGCCGACTTTCCAGCGGATCAAAGCGAGGTAGAGGCGCTAGGACTTGATCTGACTCCTTCTCAGGCAATCAAAGTACCGAGGTTAGCGTTATCTCGCATTCATTTTGAATGCAAGCTACATCAGATTGTTACATTAGGTGAGCCTGCCGCTTCCGATTTAATCATTGGCGAGGTTGTACATGTGCATATAGATGATTCTATGTACTTTAACGGAAAAATTGATGCTGAAAAATTTGCTCCTGTTAGCCGTTTAGCTGGGCATACGTACGCCACGTTAGGCGAATTGTTTGATCATCCTCGACCTGTATACGATCCTAAAAAATATTGATAAATAGGAAAAAGGCACCCTCTGATTGTGAGGATGCCTTTTGTATTATTTGAGTTCAATGCCTGCTAGCCATTTTTCTACTATTTCTGGGTGAGCGTCAACCCATTCCTTGGCAGCATCATCGGGCTCGACGCCTTCCTGAATACGAACCATTACTTGCGCCATATCTTCTGGAGTCCATTTAAACTGGCGCAGGAATTGATAAGCATCTGGTAAGTCCTCTTGCAATCCTAAGCGGACGATCGTGTGGATTTGTTCGTCTTCTCCAAATGATTTTTGAGGATCGTCAAGATACTTTAATTTCATTTTGGCGAACATCCAATGTGGTGTCCAGCCTGTAACAACAATTGGCTTTTGCTGGCTGTAGGCTTTTTGTAGCTCAGTAGCCATTGCCGCGGATGAAGCCTCCATCAAAGTCCAGTCTGTTAGGTGATAATCCTGTAGCATTTTAGTAGCTGCTGACATCAGACCAGCTCCAGGCTCAATCCCAATAATTGTTGCTTTCGTAGCATCTTTTATATCAGAACGTCTTAAGTCATCAATAGACGTGATATTCATATATTCTGGAACAACCAAACCAAGTCGTGTACCTTCTAAATTTGCCCCTAGGTCTTCTACTTGATCTTTGTTTTTAGCGTAGAAGCTAGCATGCGTTTTCGGTAGCCAAGCAGCAACAAGGGCATCAGCGCTCTTGGTCGCAACGCCTGTCCACATTGGACCTGCTTCGACCTGTAACATATTAACCTGATAACCTAACCTTTGTTCTAACACTTGTTTTACTACATGCGTACTAGCAATTTCAGAATCCCATGCTACATAGGAAAGGGTAATGTTTTTGGCAGTGCCACCATTACCAGCAACACCATTTACGATACTAGAAATAATTAAAATGGCGATTGAGGCTAAAATGAAAGGTCTACGATATTTTATCGCAGGCTTTGCAGATTTCTTCTCTTGTCCTTTAATGAGCGTTTGGGTAAATCGATCCAAAATAATCGCTAGAATAACAACAGCAATCCCGGCTTCAAAGCCTACGCCGGTTTTTGTTTGCGTAACGGCACGGTAAACATCTGAACCTAAGCCTTGTGCCCCGATCATGGATGAAATAACAACCATCGACAGCGATAGCATAATCGTCTGGTTAATCCCAGCCATTATGGAAGGGATGGCTAATGGCAATTGGAGCTTGATTAATTTTTGCATCGGTGTAGAACCAAATGCATCTGCTGCCTCTACTAAATCCTCAGGTACTTGTCGAATCCCTAAATTTGTTAGTCGAATAGTTGGAGGAATCGCAAAGATAACAGAAGCAATAACACCTGGTACCACGCCGAGTGAGAAGAACGTAACCGCTGGCAGCAGATATACGAATGCTGGCATGGTCTGCATGAAATCTAAAATGGGTGTGACAATGCTTTGAGCCGTATTTTTTTTTGCGCACCAAATCCCAATCGGCACCCCAAGAAGAATGGAAATCATGGCCGCCGTTAGGACCTGGGCTAACGTCATCATTGTT
Source organism: Brevibacillus laterosporus LMG 15441 (assembly GCF_000219535.2). Taxonomy (NCBI): domain Bacteria; kingdom Bacillati; phylum Bacillota; class Bacilli; order Caryophanales; family Paenibacillaceae; genus Brevibacillus; species Brevibacillus laterosporus. The sequence continues at coordinate 4,224,350 of NZ_CP007806.1, read as the reverse complement.
TGTGGCCAATAGCCAAGGTTGTATATGAGGAGTAAGCCCAATAAAGAAAAGAGAGCCATTCTCCAGCGTGCTACAAAATAAATGATCAGGGAGAACAACACGATAAAGAGCAGAGCAGGAATATTCATAAATAGCCACTCAAAACCGCTAACCAACCCGCCGATAATAGCACTAATTACTGCAAATAAAGGACCAAAGGAAGCATCAAACCACGCTTCTAATGATTCAATCCATGAACCTAAAGGAATTTTAAACATATTCATTATACTGTTTCACCGCCTTCTGTGTTGCCGGAGAGTGCGGCTAGTACGGCTCCGCGGATGATAATTCCCTGCAAGCGATTTCCCCCATCTACTACTGCTACAGGAACTCGGGTAGAGCTTACGATATCAAATAGTTCATTGAGCACTGTATCGGGGGAGACAGTAGGAACCTCTTCCTTTATTAGAATATCTGCCAGCTTTTTCCCCTCTTTAACTGCCTGAACGGCATCATCAGCAGTAATGGCCCCAAGTAAACGTTTGTGGGTGTCGACTACATATAAAGTCGATACCCCGCGTTCTTGCATAAATTGCAAAGCAACACGTGGTCCGCGTTCCAAGGTAATCGTTTCGGGGCGTTTCATAACTTGAGTAGCTGTAAGTACCTTGGACAGGTCTACGTCCTCTACAAAGCGTTCTACATATTTATTAGCCGGGTTGGTCAAAATTTCTTCCGGTGTTCCAACCTGGACGACATTTCCATCCTTCATTAAGGCAATACGGTCACCAATTCGTAATGCTTCATCCAAATCATGCGTGATAAAAATAATGGTTTTTTTCATTTTTGTTTGTAATTCTAAGAGCTCATCTTGCATCTCTTTGCGTATCAAAGGATCAAGAGCACTAAACGCTTCGTCCATCAACAAAACATCAGGATCATTGGCTAAACCGCGAGCAAGACCGACACGTTGCTGCATACCGCCGCTAAGCTGATCAGGTAAGGAGTTTTCCCAGCCTTTTAAACCAACCAATTCAAGCGATTTCATTGCTTTTTCTTGTCTTTTTGCTTTAGGTATTCCCGATACTTCTAAACCATACTCTACATTTTCTAAAACTGTACGATGTGGAAAGAGAGCAAATTTTTGGAAAACCATTGTAATATTTTTACGTCGAACTTCGCGAAGATCTTCTTGATTTAAGGATACGATGTCCTTTCCATTAATAAACACATGGCCATCTGTTGGCTCAATTAGACGATTCAATAGTCGCACTAATGTGGATTTACCGCTACCCGACAGCCCCATTATAACGAATATTTCTCCGGCCTCTATCGAAAAAGAAGCTTGATTTACCCCAACCGTCATTTTTGTCTCTTTGAAGATTTTTTCTTTTGTCCAGCCCTCTTTGAGCAGGGGGATGGCTTTTTTTGGATCACGGCCAAATACTTTTGTTAAATTTTTGACTTCAATAATTGGCATGAAGACACTCCCTTCTTCTGGTAAATTCTTTCTTTTGCTCCCAGAGAAAACGTTCAATTTTGTAACGAAACGCTCCGGTAAGTGTATGAAAAATGTATGAACAAGAGCAAACAGGAAATAACTTGATCAAGTACGTACAGAAAAAACTTTACGCACTTTATGTACAGTATACTCCATTTTTCGTAAAATTTCACCTATACCCAGTCCTTTACTAGGGTATGGTTGCCTCCTACAATAAAATCGATATAATGAAAGATGAAGTTTGACCTGTCCTAGGAGGTAAGCAACAATGGATGAATTTGAAGGACTTCCTGAAGAGCTTCAGGTTGCCGTTCAAAAAACGCGCCATCGTATGATTGAAACGGTTGGTAAAAACATGGATTTATTTGGAGTGACCCAATCTGTTGGTCATTTGTATGGCATGATGTACTTTTCGCAAGGGCCAGTTACTCTTGACGAAATGGGCAAGCAAATGGGGATGAGCAAAACCAGTATGAGCACTGGAATGCGCACCCTGATTGATCTGAAAATGGTCAACAAAGTTTGGAGCAAAGGTTCTCGTAAAGATCTTTATGAAACGGAACCAGATTGGCATCAAAATCTGGGTGATTACTTTTCGATACGTTGGCGCAAATCAATGGAAAGCAATGTGCATCATTTGCACAAGTCCCTCAGAGAACTACAAGTTCTGTTAGATAAGTACGGAGATAATCCTCAAGCCTACAATTTAATTAAGGGTGACATGCTTAAAATGCAGCATGCGCTGTCTTATTATAAGTGGTTAGAAAAATTGATCCGTTCCTTTGAAACAGGTGAGATATTTACTTTCATACCTAAAGAGGAAGAATAATACGCCAAAACAAGTGTAGCGCTGAGGGAGTCCTTAGCGTTTTTTGTTTGAACAAAAAATACTAATTTATTTGTACCCATATATGGCTTTTTAAAACACCCTTACGCACCGTTTTTTCTAAAGCCTGCTGTTATTTTTGATAGGGTGAATTTGAATTATTCGTCAAAATGATTTGTTTTGTCCCAAACAGACCTCCGTAATCGGACACGGATTCAGGTCTGACAATCAGATCATAATCTGTGCCACTCCCTGAATTAACCGGCATTCCATACGGTGTAAAGTTATTTTGATTTGTTGCTGTTTGGGGATGGCTTTGTAAAAAATAGACATGCGGATTAGATTTAATGCTAGTCGGTACACCTTGAATTTGACTTGTATGGCTCCTATTACAACCGGCTATAGACAACAATCCTAACGTACTGATAAGCAATACGGTTATCGCTTTTCTCTTACTCACATGGATCACCTCTTCAATAGCGTGAGCAACCTGATTCTTTTTATGCAAGCCTGTCTCCGCCTGTAGACGGAGGAAAAATCCCACTCCAGCCAGTTTTGAACAAAAGCTGATTTCGATATCCTAGTATTATCAAGAACAGGTATATATATTGAGAGGGGATGCGCCTATTATGAATCGTATCTATCGGTCCCAATCTGATAAAAAAATCTTTGGGGTTTGTGGCGGTTTCGCTGCTTATCTAGGAATTGATGCGACATTGCTTCGTTTGGTAACCGCTGTTGTCACCTTTTTTACAGGGGTACCACTATTGCTGTACTTCTTGCTCGCTTTCATCATGCCCAAGGAGCCCATGTGGGAGCAGGCACGCTATCAGCGTCCACAGCCTGAATTTGCATCAGGATTTCACCAAGAACCTTTCTATGAAAAAGCAAACTATGATAAAGGTTTAGATCAGGAAATGGAACGATTGGAAAAAGCCGCAATGCGTCAAGAAATAAAACGGCTGCGTGCAGAATTAGAAAAATATCAGTCCTGATGGCAAAGAAAATGGAAACAATATGCTGTCGTTGCATATGATGTAAGGTGGTTCGTTGGATCTTACATAGGGAGGGAAACGATAGTGTATATCGGTGTTTTTGATATGCAAGAGCGCCTAGATCAAACACGAAAAATGCTTCGGGATAAAAAGCATTTGCTTAAAATGCTAGAGGAAGATATTCGTGGTTTAGAAAATGATGTTCAGGTGTTAGAAGAGATGCTGACAACATGTCCATCGGATACAACCAAATAATGACATGCAAAAGAGGCACAAGAAATTATGTGGCCTCTTTTGGGTTTAAAGAGAAGTATATATATCCTTTAAAGCTGGCAATACATAAGGTTATGGACAGAAGGTTGATTCCTTGGGCAGTTTGGGAGATAATAGTTTCTATACTGTAGGATGAGGTGGAAGGTAATGTCAACGACTGAACTATTGTTAAAGACGCATTTTGAAGGGCGTGTATTGCGAACGTTGCAATCCTATTTCCGTCGCAATAACGACGTACTTTTAAAAGAAAGTCTAATCGCGACCGGTTTAGAAAAAGAAGACGTTGAACATGTCATGGCGATGATTTATGACAAACATACGGTTAGCGAAATTATGGTAGTTCTCCGTGAACGCAATGCATTTGCTCGCAACCAACAAGCGGAATAAACTCAGAAAAGGAACCAGCGCATCATGGAGCGTGGTTCCTTTCTTTTTTATGAGAGCCCAATAAGAACAAGGCAGGTTGAGCATTAATATGCAACCAATAGTGGTCAAGGACGTCATATTGGGTAGAAAAGATAACTTGAACTTACTTGCTAAGATTTGGCACGATATATAGAGAAAGGAAAGGGAAGACCTGAATGAATGAATTTATTAATCATTTTGGTGGATATATCTCACAATATGGATACTTTGCTCTCTATGGACTATTCTTTTTTGGCTTGATTGGCTTGCCTGTTCCTGAGGAGACGCTTTTGGTGTTTTCGGGGTTTTTGGTATCTAGGGGAGATCTGCATTTCCTACCAACCTTTTTAGTCTGCTATCTAGGCTCCATAAGTGCGATGACAGCAGCTTATTGGATTGGATTTAAATTGGGGCATCCTTTTATAGATAAATACTTGAAGCGTTTCGAAAAAGGGTATCGAATGTATAAAAAAACGGAAGAATGGTTTCAACGTTTTGGGAAGTGGGCCATTCCCATTGGCTATTTTTTGCCAGGGATTCGTCAATATACCGCTTATTTTGCGGGTATCACAGAGCTGCGTTTTCGTACTTTTGCTATTTTAGCCTATGCAGGAGGGGCTTTTTGGACTGCTTTGTTTGTTAGCTTGGGCTTCATCTTAGGTGAGAGCTGGGAGAGAGTCTTTCAATTGGCTATTAAAAAAGTGACCATTTGGATTCTTCTTATCTTTATCGCAGTGGTTCTTGGGGCATATGTGTATCAACGCGTTCGGAAAAAAAGAGCAGGAGGAAAACCAAATGAATGAGGAGCAAATTATACTGATACCAAAAAATCATCAACGATTTTATGATAAGCTAAGAGAAAAAGTGGAGAAGTTCATTCGTAGCAAAGGTATGCCGGAGGGTTCTACTCCATATCTTTTACTTGCTCCTGATCTATTTGTGCTTTTGGCCAGATTGCTGGTGGACAAGCGAGTGGCTACGGGAGCGAAGGCTATAGCAGCGCTTGCCGTTGCTTACTTTATTTCGCCTGTAGACTTAATTCCTGAGGCTTTGATAGGCCCTATTGGTTATTTAGATGATATAGTGCTAGCGGTATATGCCTTACACAAGATTCTTAGCAGCACGGAGCAGGTCATCGTCCAGGAGCATTGGAACGGGAAAGAAAACCTGCTACAGGTGATTACGGATGTTATTTCGAAAGCGGATGAATTAGTAGGGACTCATATCTTGAAGAGGATTGATGCCCTCCTATTCCACAAAACAAAGGGGAATTAGGTATGAAATTTTTGGCTGATTATGTGGAGGGAGAACGCGTAATCGCCTTTTGTCTCGTTAAAAGTAGAGAGATTGGCGTTGCTAGTAACCAGAGCGAATATATGAATCTAGAGATTGGTGACAGATCTGGCAGCTTGCCTGCAAAGATTTGGGATGTTACCGATGAGCTTAAAGAAAATCTTCAAGTAAAATCGATTATTAAAATTGATGCACAGGTACAAATGTATCGCGGTAAAAAGCAATTAGTCATTCAACGTGTACGTCACGCTACTCCTGCGGACGAGGTTGTAATGGAATCGCTAGTCCCTACCTCCAAATATGCTGTAGATGAATTATGGGGACGGCTGGAGAGTCATATATCAGATATTCAAAGCCCTACATTGAGAGCGATTATCTCACATCTGATCGGGAAGGAAGACGTGTATGAACGGATGCGCTCTTTTCCTGCGGGTGTTCGAATGCATCATCATTATTATTCAGGCTTATTAGAACATGTAGTCTCTTTATTAGATTTGGGCAAACGCTTGCTGCCGCTATATCCACAGGTAGACCGTGATGTGCTGCTGACCACCTGCATCTTGCACGATATTGGCAAGCTGTATGAGTTATCTGATCCGGTAGCCCCAGAATATACCACTCCAGGACAGTTGATTGGTCATTTGGTCATGGGAGTAGAAATGGTGACGAAAGCATGTACAGACTTAGCTATTCCATTAGATGATAGTGAAGTATTGCATCTGAAGCATTGCATTTTAAGTCATCATGGCGATTTGGAAATGGGATGGGGAAGCGCTGTGTCAGGTAAGACACCTACTGCTGTTATTTTCCACTATCTTGACCAAATTGACAGTAAAATGAACGCGCTAGGCAATACCCTACAGGAGATGTCAGAAGAGGAAGAATGGCATTATGCACCTGTGTTAAAACGGAAGGTGTGGAGAGGCTTTTAAGCAATTCTCCAATTAAATGTGTCTGTTTATTAAAAAAGCTGATGTAGGCGGGCTCCTACCTCAGCTTTTTTGACGAGTAGCGGATACGGGAGGTTGAAGCAATACCTCCTCTTCTATCCTTCCTGAACGTAAGCGTAAGATTCTATTTCCCAGCTTGTACGCTTCTGCCTCATCATGTGTGACTAATAAGACGGGAATATTCCAGAGCTGATGCAGGCGAAGCAATTCGTCCTGACACTCTGCTCTTGTTGCAGGATCTAGGGCTGAGAGAGGCTCATCTAAAAGCAATAAAGCTGGTTTGACTGCTAGAGCGCGGGCCAATGCTACCCGTTGCTTTTCTCCGCCTGAGATATGAGTAGGAAAGCTTTTCCACAGATGACGAATCCCGAGCGTTTCGCAGATTTGCTCTAGGAAGGCTTTGTCTACAGCCTGTTTTTTTGAATCAATCCCGTATAAAATATTTTTTTCAACAGTCATGTGAGGAAACAAGGCATAGTCCTGAAAGACATAGCCGATATTTCGTTTCTGGGGAGGAACGCTACTTACCGGAGTGCATAGTTCTTGTCCATGTAATGAAATTAGAGCCGCATCCGGTGTGAGCAATCCAGCGATACATTCCAGAATGCTGGTTTTACCTGAACCAGATGGGCCAAACAGGACAACAATTTCGTTATGAACAGTAAATGATACTTCTAATGCGAAATGCGTACGTTGTTTCATGATCTGAACCTGTAGCATGGAAATACCTCATCTACGTAAAGTGACTTTTTTAATCTTTAAACTGCGTATGACGATTTAATGTATGTTTACTCCACCAGTTAAGCCAGAGTATGGTACTAAAGCCTATGGCAACGATAATAGCGACCCAAAAGGCCGCGATCTCCATACGTCCACCCTCCACGGCAAAATAGATGGCGATCGGAAGTGTTTCTGTTTTCCCAGGAATATTACCAGCTAGCATGAGTGTTGCTCCGAATTCACCAAGCGCTCTGGCAAAGGAAAGAACAAGTCCAGCCAAAAGCCCGGGCCAGCATAACGGAAACGTGACAGTCCAAAAGACCCTCCAAGTAGAAGCACCAAGCATAATAGCGGCTTGCTCATAGCGCCGATTCATATTTTGAAAGGCGGCATGGGCGGCCTGATACATCAGGGGAAACGAGACAACAGCAGAAGCGATCACCGCTCCTACCCAAGTAAATACAATTTGAAATTGAAAAGCCTCCAATAAAAATTTTCCGATTAACCCGTTTTTACCAAACAGTAGAAGCAGACCAAAGCCTACGACAGTGGGAGGAAGCACGAGAGGCAATAGAAACAATGCTTCGAGAATGCTTTTGCCAAAAAATTGACGACGCGAGAACCAATAGGCGATAAATAATCCGCTGATAAATACAACAATAGTCGAAATCCCCGCTACCTTCAATGACAGGTAGAGCGGGGAATAAGAGATGTCAGGCATAAAAAAGTACCCTCACTTTAATTTGCTTTGCCCATATGTAAGCTTGAAAATCGCTTATTTTACAGGATGAAAACCGTATTTCTCAAAGGCAGCCTTCGAAAAATCAGTGGTTAGGAATGTTAAAAATTCTTGAGCTTCCTTTTGATGCTGTGTAGCTTTTACCAAGGAGGCCGGGTAGACAATAGGACTATGCCAATCTTGCTTGGCAGTTGCTAGGATTTTGATCTTATCAGATGTAAGTGCATCGCTTTTATATACGACACCCAACTCCGCATTACCTGACTCAACGTAGGTTAGAACTTGACGAACATCTTTTGCATACACCATGTTCGGCTTCATTTTTTCCCACAGACCTAATTTTGTCAAGGCTTCCTCTGTGTAACGACCGACTGGGACAGAGCTTGGTTCACCAATCGCAAACTGCTTACCTGTTTCGGGTGTTATTTTCTCAAATGAATCAATGGAGATGGTACTTTCTTTAGGAGCAATTAATACCATTTCATTCGTAACTAATTCAGTTTGGGAATCCTCGATGATCAGGCTTTTATCCTTTAACGTCTTCATATCCTTGGAACTAGCGGAGATGAAGAGATCGCTTGGGGCTCCCTGTTCAATTTGCTTGGCAAGTTTACCTGAACCACCGAAGTTATAAGTCAATGTAATTTCAGGATGCTTAGTTTCATACTCTTTTTTTACATCTTGTAGCACATCGGTCATGCTTGCTGCAGCAGACACAAAGATTTCTGTTTTGGTTTGCGGGGATTTCGAATCACCAGTAGGTTGAGTGGCTGATGGAGCCGGAGTAGAACAGCCTACAGTAGCAAGTAATAAGGAGAAGCTGACCAAACTGCTCAGGAAGCGTTTTTTCTTGCGTGATGTTAACATGAAAGACTCTCCTTCGATATAAGTAGTTATAATTAGTTATATTTAGATATAACTAATTAAGAACATTATAGCTTGGATTCCTAGTTATGATAAGATATTTTTACTAGTAAAGATTTAATACTTGAAAAGGAGGCTATCAATGACGCAAAACATCTCCTATACGACTGAAGAGGTTGCTAATATTTTGCGAGTATCCAAGCTGACAGTATATGACCTCATAAAAAAGGGAGAGCTGTCTGCTTATCGTGTTGGTAGACAGATGCGAGTAGATGCAAGCGATCTGGAATCCTACAAGCTAAAAACAAAATCGAAAAAAGCTGCTAACACCCCCTCCTTTTCACAAGTAGGAAAACCTATCGCAGCAGATAAACCATCGTCTGGTGGGATTCAATCCATTATTATTAGTGGACAGGACATGGCACTAGATTTGTTAGCCTCTCAGCTAGAAAAGGAGACAGGCAGTATAAGAGCGCTTCGTTCCTACCAAGGAAGCTTAAATAGCTTGGTCTCTCTTTATCGAGGAGAAGCGCAGATTGTGAGTACACATCTTTTTGACGGTGACAGCGGGACCTACAATTTGCCTTATGTACAGCGCGTATTAACAGGTCGACCATATCTGATTGTTCATATGATGGCTCGCCAAGCAGGTCTATATGTAGCAAAGGGGAATCCCTTACAGCTACGGGCGTGGTCTGATTTACAAAAGTCAGGAGTCAGAATAGTCAATCGAGAGGTTGGTTCTGGAACAAGGGTTTTATTAGATGAGCAACTGCGTCTTCATCAGATTGATCCAGCCAGACTATCTGGGTATTTTAATCATGTAGAGCATAGTCATTTAGCAGTCGCAACGGCAGTCGCGAGAGGAGCCGCTGATGTAGGGATTGGCATTGAAAAAGCTGCAAGAATTGTAGACGTGGAGTTTATTCCTTTAATTCAAGAGCACTATGATCTAGTTATGCTGGTCACGGAACAAAGTCATTATTGGATAAACAGTCTCCTGAAATTGCTACAAAGTGAAGCTTTTAAACAAGAACTACAGGCTATCGGGGGCTATGATGTAACGCTCACGGGTCAGATCAAGCTGAAGGGGCCTATTCATTCTTGGTGATAAATTACTTTACAAATGATCAAAATGCCGTTATTCTATAGGATATAACTTGATACGAATGTGTTATGGAGGAGCCTGTCATTTGATGGGCTCTTTTTGTCGTTTTTTACATCCAGCTTTTGGATAATATAACAAAATAAACTTCAGGGGAAAGAAAGAGAGGTTATCAAGTGGATAATCAAGCATTATTAGCAATTGCGATTTTTCTCATTACCTACGCTTTTATTATCAGCGAAAAACTGCACCGTACAATTGTTGCGATGGCAGGGGGATTGCTCATGATCCTCACGGGTATCGTTACCCAGGAGGAAGGAATTCATCATATTGATTTTAATACATTAGGCTTATTAATCGGAATGATGATCATCGTGAGCATAACAGCACAAACTGGTGTGTTCACCTTCGTAGCCATTAAAGCCGCTAAAGCGGTAAAGGGCGATCCGGTTAAAATCCTGATTGCATTAAGTTTAATTACGGCTCTGGCATCAGCTTTGCTGGATAACGTAACAACCGTTCTACTCATGGTGCCTATCACATTTAGTATTGCACGTCAGTTGAATGTAAACCCGATTCCTTATCTGATTAGTGAGATCATTTGCTCAAATGTAGGGGGAGCCGCAACACTGATTGGTGATCCGCCAAATATCATGATTGGGAGCGCTGTACCGGAATTGACCTTTATGGCTTTCCTCATACACATGGCTCCAGTCATCGCTATTATTTTAGTCGTTGTCATTATTTATTTGTTACTTGTTTATCGAAAAGGATTACAAACAACTCCAGAATTACAGCAAAAACTGATGCAACTAGATGAAAAGCAGGAGCTAACGAATCCTACTTTATTAAAAAAATCATTAACAGTGCTTGCCTTAACGATTATTGGCTTTGGTTTGCATGGTGTATTTCATCTAGAATCAGCTACGATTGCATTAGTGGGCGCGTTCTTATTACTCCTTTTAACAGGAGAGCATTATCTAGAGGAAGCTTTGCTGAAAGTAGAATGGAACACAATCTTCTTCTTTGCCGGATTGTTCATATTGGTATCTGGTCTGGTAAACACAGGTGTTATAGCTTCCCTAGCTGAAAAAGCAATCGAATTTACACAGGGCGATACATTGAAAACATCTATTATCATACTGTGGATGAGTGGAATTGCATCTGCCTTTGTTGATAACATTCCATTCGTAGCGACAATGATCCCTATGATTAAAGAGATGGGAAGCCTTGGAATTACAAATTTGGAGCCGCTATGGTGGAGTCTGGCCCTTGGCGCTTGCTTAGGGGGGAACGGTACGATCATCGGAGCTAGTGCAAACGTCATTGTTGTAGGAATGGCTTCGAAAGAGAAATACCCAATTAGCTTTGGGATGTTTTTCAAGGTTGCTTTCCCGATCACGATTATTACGTTGATCATATCTCACATATATGTGTATCTACGTTATTTCTTCTTTGCTTAATATTATGTAGATATGTTTAAAAAACCATCGAAAGAGGCGAGAGCCTTAGCCGGTGGTTTTTTGCTACTAGTCTTCTTTTATAAGATAATAATGGAGCAAAAAAACATCGATCAGGTAAGGAAGTGGCCAGAGTGTTGCAAGTCACACAAGAACTCGCGCAGGATATTGTTACTCGGATGATGAAGGTCATTGGTTATAACGTAAATGTAATGGATGAGCGAGGTTACATTATTGCCTCTGGAGATAAAAATAGATTACATCAAAAACATGAAGGCGCGGTTATTGCTATAGAGCGCCGAGGCCGCTTTGAGGTGTATCCGGAAGATGTAAGGCGTCTGGTTGGTGTTCAGGCTGGAACCAATTTAGTTATCCAATTCCAAAATGAAATAGTGGGCGTAATTGGTATTACCGGTGATCCACGTGAGGTGACGAAGTATGGAGAGCTTGTCAAAATGACAGCAGAGATGTTTCTGGAGCAATCCTACTTACTAGAGCAGGCCAAGCTGGATAAACGATTACGGGAAGATTTTTTGTTGTCCATCATACATTCAGACCATCAGGATTGTTTTTTATGGAAGGAACAGGCAAGGCGGCTGCAAATCGATTTATCCATTAAGAGAGTGGCGGTTGTCATTGAATTAGTGGATATCGGGATTTCTGACGATAGTGCCTACACGACCTTACGTCAAATGGTTGGCTTATTGGAGCTGCGTGATACCATTGAAATGATGGCCATTAAGAATTCAAAACAAATTGTTTTAGTAAAGGAATCACGCCATTATCGGGATAAGGAAGCGATTTGTGAAGGTGTTGAGCAAATATTACAATTGCTAAAAAATCAGCTCATTACGCCTATTAAAATATCAGTTGGAAAAGCTTTTTCAGGTGTAGAGGGGCTACGCTATTGCTATGAGTCTGCTCGGGATACATTAGTAGCTGGTAAAGCGATGGCTCCAGAATTAACCGTTTATTACTATGATGATTTTTTAAATGAAACGCTGATGGTCTCCGTACAGGAATCTTGGAAATCAGAAGAGTTGATCAAGGTGTATAAAAATCTCATAACACAGGATAAAAGTGGAGAGCTTCAGCAAACTCTTCACGTTTATATGGAGGAAGAGGGAGAACTGCATCGGATTGCAAAGCGGCTTGTCATTCACCGTAATACGCTTAGATACCGACTGCAACGCATTTATGACATCACAGGGAAGGATCCCAAAAGAATCAGTGACTTCCTATCATTACAATTTGCTATGTGGCTCTATAAGCTTAAAAATAAACAAACATAAAAAAGGAACAAATTCCAATTCTACCAATCGAAAGGAGCCTATTGTGCAAATGAACAAAAACTCCCTGTCCGTCAGGCGGGAGTTTTGTTTTTGTGGCTGATGAATCCGCTTACATGAAAGCGCTATGATATAGACGAGAGATAGAAAGCATACAAATAGAGCTGAAGTCAGAAGGAGGAGTCACTCATGGATGTAACCGTAAGCGTTTTTGGGGCATTAGCGGCGTTGATTGTAGCCATCGTTCTTATTTTGCGTAAAGTGCCGCCTGCTTATGGAATGATTGCTGGTGCCTTGATTGGTGGTGTCATCGGCGGAGTTAATTTACCGGATACCGTTACCCTTATGATTGAGGGAACCAAGGGTGTTATACCGGCTGTCTTACGTATCCTCGCAGCAGGTGTTTTGGCTGGGGTACTAATTGAATCGGGAGCAGCATCCACAATCGCTGAGACTATTGTAAAAAAAGTAGGCGAAACAAGAGCGTTGCTAGCCCTTGCCATTGCAACGATGATTCTGACTGCGGTGGGTGTCTTTATTGACGTAGCAGTAATTACCGTAGCTCCGATTGCTTTGGCGATCGCGCAGCGAGCTGATATATCGAAGATGGGTATTTTGCTTGCGATGATTGGAGGAGGAAAAGCTGGTAATATCATGTCACCTAACCCCAATACTATCGCGGCGGCCGACACATTCCACGTACCATTGACTTCTGTGATGGCAGCAGGAATTATTCCTGCTCTCATTGGAGTGGCTGTGACCTACATGATTGCAAAAAGACTGTCGCAAAAAGGAAGCAAAGTAGCGGCAAACGAAAGTAGTGAAGTTGATAGAAGTAAGCTTCCAAGCTTTGGAACGGCAATGTTGGCACCGCTTACAGCCATTGTTTTACTGGCTTTGCGACCTCTATTTGATATCAATATTGATCCGTTAATTGCTTTACCTTTGGGGGGACTTGTAGGAGCAATTGCTATGGGACGCGTAAAAAAAGTGAATCAGTACGCCATATATGGGTTAGGTAAGATGTCAGGTGTAGCTATTATGCTGATTGGAACGGGAACACTTGCCGGAATTATCGCCAATTCAGAACTAAAAGGTGTCATTATTTCTGCCTTGACTGCTTCTGGTCTTCCAGCGTACCTGTTGGCGCCGATTAGCGGTGCGTTAATGTCATTGGCAACAGCCTCTACAACAGCTGGTACGGTGGTAGCAAGCTCTGTATTTGGTAGTACAATCGTTGAACTTGGTGTAAGCTCACTAGCGGCGGCGGCAATGATACATGCGGGTGCGACTGTGTTTGATCATATGCCGCACGGAAGCTTTTTCCACGCTACGGGTGGTAGCATTAACATGGCAATGAAAGAACGGCTACGCTTAATTCCTTATGAGACAGTGATTGGCTTTGTACTTGCTATCATTTCTACTCTGTTATTCGGTATTTTTCAAATTATGGTATGAAAATAGCTAGTACAGCACGCGAGAGGAGAGACAACGATGAAATTCGTTATTGCACCGGATTCTTTTAAAGAAAGTGTGACGGCTATGCAGGCAGCAGAGGCAATTGAAAAAGGAATAAAACAAGTCTTCCCTAGCGCTGAATGTGTTTTGATACCGATGGCAGATGGTGGTGAAGGAACGGTTCAATCGCTGGTGGATGCTACGGGTGGAGAGATCGTTACTTGCCAAGTTACGGGCCCAATTGGACAGCCTGTAGAAGCATTCTATGGATTATTAGGCGATAAAAAAACGGCGGTTATTGAAATGGCAGCAGCTTCAGGCTTGCATCTGGTACCGCGCGAAGAGAGAAATCCGCTTATTACAACTACGCGAGGTACTGGGGAATTAATTCTCCATGCCTTGGACTCAGGTGTCACACATATCATATTAGGTCTAGGGGGAAGCGCAACGAATGATGGTGGTGCTGGTGTAGCGCAGGCGCTAGGTGTAAGGCTGCTAGATCAGAATGGCGAGGAGCTTGGCGATGGCGGGGGAGAGCTTCATAAGCTTGTTGAAATCGACATAAGCTCACTGGACCCGCGCATCCAGCAGGTAACCTTTGAGGTGGCTTGTGACGTCGATAATCCTTTGACAGGACCAAAAGGAGCTTCTGCTGTATTTGGACCGCAAAAAGGAGCGACGCCTGAACAAGTAGCACTCCTCGATCAAAATTTAGCCCATTATGCGAAAAAATTAAAAGAATACCTCGATAAGGATGTTGATAAAATCGAGGGAGCTGGGGCTGCAGGTGGTCTAGGAGCAGGTGTACTAGCTTTCTTTCAATGTGAATTAAAACGCGGGATTCAAATTGTAATAGAGGCAACTGAGTTAAGTAAACATGTACAGGATGCTGACTTTGTGATCACAGGGGAAGGGCGCGTAGATTTCCAGACCATTCATGGAAAAACTCCGATTGGTGTAGCCAAGACGGCTAAGCTCTACAATGTTCCAGTAATCGGTATTGCGGGGTGTGTGACTGAGGAGAGTAAGATTGTACACGAGCATGGAATTGATCTTTTATTCCCGATCATTCCTCACTTAGCTCCCTTGGAAGAGATTTTACAAGAAGGGGCTCAAAATATGGAGCGGACAGCGCGCAATGTGGCAATGTCCTTGAAACTAGGAGCATTGTGGCAGAAGAGTAAATAGGAAAACAAAAAGCCCTTCTTATCAGGAAACTTGCTGAAGTTTCAAGTGATGAAAAGGGCTTTTTAATCGGTCATTATTCAATCGTGTGATGTCTTTTGCGTGAAGCTGATTTTTTAGGCGGTATGATGGCACTCTCGATTTTTTCATACAAAAGAATACCCTCATCAATTAAGCCTACAACACGAGGGAATCTTGGAAGTAAGCTATGAATAGCATAAGCACAACTCATCCCAAGCACCATACCGGACAAAACGTCTGTTAGATAATGCACACCAATGAACACGCGGGAAAGGGATACACCAACCGCAAGAACCATCCAGAAGCGTTTCCCCTTTGGTTTGATATAATACCAGTAGGTAGCTGCGATAGCTAGTGCCGCTGTCGCATGGTCGCTTGGAAAAGAAGCATTTGCATCATGCGGTACCAATGGTGTCAGTGGCAGCGTAACGAACGGTCGCTCACGATAGATGAGATGTCCCAGCACCCAGCTTATTCCCATGGAAATACAACAGACAATGGTTGTTTGGATAATCATTCGTTTGTTTTTACGATTTCCAAAAAACCAATAAACGGGGATGCTCAGGTAAAAGAGGTATTCTGCATATTTAGCTAGAAAAATGCTAATCCAGCCGACAACTGAATAGGAAGCAGCAAAGGAGCTGAGGGCTTGTACAACAGTAGAATCCAAGGTTATTTCCTCCAGTTCATAAACTCTGACAAAAATCCTTCCCCCATTATATACCGTAAAGGTAGTAAATCCACCACCAATCCTTACTAAATTAATCTCTATCTAAGGTCACAAACAGAAGAATCCTTTCGGGTAGGCTATTTACCATTACGTTTAAGGGAAGAAAAAGGTTACGAGGCAAGCAAGTTGCTATAAAAAATGTTTGAAACCTAGATAGAATAAGCATGTATGCGATTACAATGATGGCTGGGCTGTTACAAAATCACATTCAGTCATAAAAAAACAATAGTAAATGTAGGATTTTCTGCTTTGATGTAGAATATAGGTTACTATTCCGTCTTGTGGAAAGTCTTTGCAATGCAGAAGGAGAATGTTTCATGAATAGGCCAACATATACCATCACTAGTTACATCAAGAAGGTTTTTCGGCCAGGGGAGCGTTCACTTCCAAGAACTGATATCATTGCGCGCTTAGAAGAGCAATTACACTTTATGCCAAATGGAAAAAGCGCGGAAGAAATCCTCTCCGAAGCCATGCAGCTTACTGATTCGCCCATAAAGGTTGGCAGAACCGAAGCGATCTTAGAGCTTACATACCAACCACATCAATTATTTGATCAGGCATATCGTTTTGTGAGAAAATCTCATTCTCCCAAAAATTTAGACCAAATGATGCGTGAATTGCGTCAACATACCCATTTTTCCTGGAATCAGATCACCAAATTGCTGATACTGGATAAAGACCCGCGTTTTGTTCAATACGTTGGAGATGAGCGCTGGTATCTTGCTGAATGGAAACTGGCTAATGACTCCATTTATGAATTTTTGGTTAGCAAGGAAATCGACAGACTATCTATCCGCCTTTTGTTCCACATGGTGGAAAATGAGCTGAAGCTGTCTATCAAAGAAAGCATGTTTGTACCGGAATTGGACGGCCGCTTTACAGTTAGTGGCGAAAACATTTACGTAAATGGCCAAGACGATAAAGCAAAAGCTGTACATGAAATGCAAACTGCACAGGCACAAGTAGCTACGGCAGAGACTGTGATCGAAAACGATCAGCTAGCACTTGACCATACCGAGCCACAAGCAAAAAATTTAGAGGCCGTACAGGAGGAAAAAATCATGATTACAACCCAAACAAAAAACGTTTTAGCAGAGGTAGAACAGCTATTAAATAAGGCAGTTTCCCTTTTGGACCAACGTAATGTCGAAATGTCCCAAGAGGTAATTTCTCATTTCCAAGAGAGTAACATGGATGCCATTGAAATTTTGATGAAGGAAAAACATAAAAACGAACAGGTAGTTACCGACATTAAAAATATTGTGACTACACTTGATCAAGAATAATGAAGGCAGAAGAGTCCATTTGCATGGAAAAGAGATTTTATGTGATCCGTGAGATCATTTTGCAGTATGAGGCTCGCTTAAAGCATATGGAAAAGATGGTGGTTCAATTTTTTTCCACCAATCAATTAGAGGCCATATCTGAATGTGTTGCTGAACGTGAGAGAATTGAGAAGCTTATTAAAAAGCTACAACATTTTGTTGAAAAATGGGAAGCATACACAGATATGAGTATTGATTACTAGGCATTCGGGTAGAATAACTTGCAATCAATTCGGGAAATGCGATATAACTAGAAGGATTGTGGCAATTCCTAGCTGAAGGTTAGCTGGGTCGAAAGGAGAAACAACCCCCCATGTCAGTCGGTAGAAATGAACTGTGTCCATGTGGCAGCGGTAAGAAATATAAAAAGTGCTGTGGTGTTGTGACGGACATTGCTCAGGTACGCATGGCTCGCGAGCAAAAGCTCCGCAAAGAGTTTGCTACTTGGACAGAACGTCTAACGAAATATGTGGTGCAGCATGTCAATGATATAGAAATAAGCAGGGCTAGAGATCGTTTTGCACAAGAAACGGGCCTTACCCTAAAAGAGCTGTTCCAACCACGCTGGATGGACCATTTTATGAATTGGTATGTGTTCGATGTGAAAAACGAGGGTGTTTCTGTCCTTGAACATTTCATCGGTCAATACGGTAAACGAATGGATCAAGATATAAAAGAAGGTTTATTACATCTTCAATTGGGTCTATATGAGATTACATCTGTTACAGAAGATATGACTGTTGTTACTGATTTGTACACCAATCAGGAGCACAATCTAATCTCTTCCCAATCTGTTGCGCTAAAGCCAGGCCAACTCCTGCTTGCTAGATTAATTCCGCTAGGCTATCGTGATTCTATCTTCTCAGGCAGTCTCATGGTAAGCGCTACGCTAAAAAATGAATTGCTAACGATAGTGAAAAATATGGAAAGTTCCGGTAGAGAAGCTGTGTCACTAGCTCTTTACAAGCGTTTAAATGAGCAGGGTGTAAGCTATGAGCAGGAGCCTGAGGAAGAGAGTATGGTTCGCTTTGTTTATGAAGGCGTGCATGCTCCTGAAATCAGACGCTTATTAAAAACACACGGGTCCTTTGAATCCAAAAAGCAAGAGCCTTCTCAGGAGACTTGGGTATATGCTTCGCAAAAGGATGAATTCCTGATTCGCTCTTTAGACAGTGCCTTGTTGGAACTTCATGAAATTGCAGCAGAATTGATTTTAGAACAAAATCGACTAACAATTGAAGGCTATAAACCAGGCGTTGAACAGGCAAGTGATGCGCTTAAACTAGGTACCCCAACTGAAGAGATAGCGATTAATGGATTAACCTCGACAGGAACAAAGCTAGCGAAGGGTACATTATTCATCACAAGTGCGCCTACATTACCGCCTAAAGTATTACAATGGGCAGTTCAGAGTTACTTTACAGAGAAGTGGTTGCAGACGTCTCAGATGGAGCTTCAGGATGTACCGCCATTGCTGGTAGCCGCTTCTGATAAACAAGAGTTAAAAAGTGCCCTTACTCAAATCTTAGACAAGCTAGAGCATGAGGAAGCGATGGGACAAGGCATTGCGCGCTTTATGAATATTGAAGTGCTAAAGACCAAACTGTCCATGCCGAATCATTTGCATCATATTGCTAATCTGTTGGATCGTCCGTTAATCGAAGGTTTACCGGAAAGCATTTTTACGGTTCGCCCAGAAGTGCTGGCTGACATAGCTTCTTTCGTAGAGGAAATGACAGCAGGAAAATCTGAGCTAACAATGAAAAAATACGATGAGACGATGAACCTGTTCCGCACATTTATTCGTAATGCTTTTGGTCCTACTTTTGATTGGAACGCATTACGTATTCAGCATGTTGCTTATTTCTTAGCGCATGATGTGCTGGAACGTGTTGATACGCCGTCCAAAACGTTAGCGAACAATCTGCTTTCCGTTCTAACAGCGTTCTTCAAATGGTTAGATAAAAAGCACCAGACCTTATTAACTGCTGATATGCTGAACGTAATTAGTCAGCTTAAAGAGGATCTGCCTGAGGCATATCGTATGCGCACGTTGTTAACCAAGGAAGCGAATCATTCTCTACACCAATCCTCTCTGCAACCGCAGGTGGTGCTAGAAGAAATGTTAGCTTATGCTGGGAAAAAACAACCTGAGCATGCCTTGATGCGTCAAAATGGTGAACAACTATCATTTGTAACAGAACAAGAAATAGTGATGAGCGAGGGCTGGAGCATATTTGCAATCGCTGGGCTTGTAGAGGATGGTACACTCCGTCTCTATGGTGCCCCAGAGATTTATCCACCCGCTATTACTGAATTAGTGATAGCTGCTACTAAACAAAAAGCGTAATTCATATTCATCCCGTCTTGCTAGCTGAGTGAGGCGGGATGTTTTGCTTATTGGGCGGCTATGAATGGAGAAGCAAGGATACTCACACAATAAAGAGAGCAAGATAAAAGGAGGAGAACAGATGGCAAAGCAAATCAAAGGCAAAAGCGATAAGTACCATATTCGTCATGGCGGAGATGCGCACCATACGGGGCAAAATGCAAAGCATGAGAATGAAAGCAAGCCGGTAAAAGGCTTTAGCCAAGCACCTCACGGGATGCAATAGTTCATCTGTTAACTCTAAATCATATCTCGCTATCTTCACTTTTCCGAACCCCTTTCGTTTCTTATTAGCGAAAGGGGTTTCTGATTTCATAGACATTTTTCTACAAAATACCACTTGCTTGTGATATGATAGAGGATGTAGTTTTTAGCAAAAATAGGTGAAAAGCTCTATTTCACTTCCTGAAATCTCAATTTATAATGATGGGAATTGTGAGACAAGAGGCTTGGGTTGTAATGGTAAGTGTAACCTTTCTAAGGTGTTGGCTGTCTTAACAAAGGAACATAGATTGCGAGTGGCAAGATTATTTGTCACATAAGGAGACTGATTACATATGCAAGAAACGGTTGCGAACACGAGTAAGCGCACCGCTTCCAAACCGAAGAAACCTAAGAAAAAGAAGACAAAGCTACGCATAATTCTTCTCACCCTGTTAGCCTTATTCATTTTGGGTGGTGGGGCCTATGCCTATTATGTGTACCAGACATTCGATAAAGCTATAGAGAAGGCAACGGAAGACCCTTATCAAGATGTAAACAATGTGCTGCCTGTTGATACGAGCTATAGCTCAAACAAACCTATCTCTGTTGTACTGTTAGGACGAGATTCGAGGCCAGAGACAGGCTCGGCTAATACCGATGTAATGATTGTTGGGGTTATTGATCCTGATACGAAAAAAGTGACAATGATCTCCATTCCCCGAGATACCCGAGTCAAAATTCCAGGCTACCGCGGATATCATAAGGTGAATGCAGTATTTGCCAACGGAGAGGCTGAACGCCGTCAGGCGAAAGCAAAAGGGGAAACACCTACCGAAAATGGGATCACCCTAACGAAAAAAACGCTTGAGCAGGTGCTAGGCATTCCGGTTAACCACTATGTTGAGGTTGATTTTAATGGATTCAAAGCGGTCGTGGATGCGGTAGGTGGAGTGGAAGTCAACATAGATCGTCGACTTGTATATGACGATCCTACTGATAACACCCATATTAACCTTAATCCGGGGCGCCAGGTGCTGAATGGTAAGAATACACTTGATTATGTGCGACACCGTCACGATAATCGTGGCACCAAGTATTATTCCAATGACTTTGATCGAAACCAACGTCAGCAGGAAGTAATTAAGGCGATTATGAATAAGATGCTGTCGATCGAAGGCTTTGCTAAATTGCCTAAAGTAATTGAAACCACTGGTGATCATATCCACACTGATTTTAGCAAGGAACAAATACTAGGCATTGCCAATGACTTTAAAAGCTTTAACATGGATAATTTCGTCGTAGTAGACAGTGGAGCCTTCTGGAGCTCAAGTACAAGCTACACATTGCTACCAACGAGCAAAAAAGATGAGATTCGTCAAACCTTACAAGCTGCTATGAGGCTAGACAGCAATGAGATGGCTAAAATTGATTACAACGACTCTCCGTTTGATAATCAAGTAGTGGAATATGTAAATAATTCCAAATCGAAAAAGAAGCAGCAATCGACGAAATCTAAGCAATCAAGCAACAAGGTTCAATCGGAAGCGAAAGACTCCGATACAACCAAAAATGGGAATGAGCAGCAAGGTAACGAACAAGACCTATTAAATGGTAATGGACAAAATGGTGCAAATGATTCCGGAAATAATGGATTAGATAACAATAATGGAAGCTCAGGACAGTCGGAGAGTAATTCGCCGCCAGCCGATATTATTGACGCCCCTAATTTCCAGCAAAATACCCCAGCTTCTAATCACGAAATGGCGCCTCCACCGGTAAATATTACGCCACCATCAGGTGCGAGCTCACCTTCTGTTGGAAGGGCAACACTTCCCGAGAGCCAAGTGTCCTAAAAGACGGGTAGCCAGTGGGAAATAGAGGTTTTAGAATACTCGTAGCAACAAATAATATAGTAGCATGCCAGCTGGAGAACTTCAGCTGGTTTTTTTTGCTGATAAGGATATATAACGGTGTACAAATCTATGCCAGAATCATTTTTTTAGCTGAGGTGCCTGTGAAAACGTTCCTGTCCCGGAAAAGCTTATAAAAGGTTGATTTACTGATGGCAGGCCCTGATGCTTTGAATGAATCAATCATTTCCAAAATAAATTATTTCAAAGGGATATGAGGTAGTTACCAAAGAGCAAAATCATGATAAAATAAAAGAAACAATCAGAATATTTTTAGGGCTGTATGTTTTGGACGAATGACATTGGCTGTAAGGGAAAGGGGAGATAGGTATGACACTTTTTTTGGTGAATACGGGCCTTGTTCTTTTATTCTTGTATTTTATTAGTCGTCAGAACGATGATGAAATCCTGTATGATGAAGATTATTTCCTCGAACACCCTTCTGCGTTGGAAGAATATCAACAAATGCCAATTGAATTTCAGAATGCCTTCTTCCGTAAGCATAAGGAGTGGCTAAAAGAAAAGTATATGCTAGGAGATAGCTATTTGCTGGGATACTGTCCAAATAAAGATGTCAGGCGGATATGGCTGTCGGAATTTCTAAATAATAAGGACTGCCATCCAACACCATGAATGAGAAAGTAAAAGGCTATTGCTTTATGAAAGCGGTTTCTTTACTTTACGGCTTCCTCTGATTTCAGTATGATGGATGAAGTGCATCATGAGGAGGAAGAAAACGATGTTAGATATATTGGTAGCAAAAGTAGACGAAGAGCTTTCAGCCTACGGTGTAACCACAGAGGTATTACTAAAAACAGAACGCTCGATCTTAGAAGGAGAAGAATACCACGAGGTTGAGATGCGGTTCACGGAGGATGAAGCAAGGGAAGGTGCACCAGTAGCCGTTATTCACTTATTTCCGCTAGAAGAAGCAAAAATGTGCGAAATTGAAGTAGAGGTTACTTATCTTGTAGATGGACGAGATACCAACGCTTTATGGCAAGCTGCTAAAGCCATTGTGCCAGAGATCGCTTTTACAAGCAAAAAGCGTATGCTATCGCCAGAGCAGGACTCGCAGATGGAATGGGTTGCTGATTTTCATTTTATGCTTCCGCTCAATCCAATGGATGAGCAGGATGAATGGAAGCCAGTGCTTACAAATATGGCAGCACATGTAGGAAAATTGGTGCGTATTGTTTATTAACCTGTAAAGGAAAAGGCTCTCAATCGAGAGCCTTTTCTTTTACCATAATTCGGGTCTTTTCTTCATAAATTTTAAATAAAGCGGCCATATCCTCCATTGGATATTTTTCGCTAGCTTGCTGATACATTTGTTCAGCCAGCTTATTGATCGGCATGTCCAGCTCGTAGGCTTTTGCTAATTCCCCAGCAATCCGCATGTCTTTGTATAACAATTGATTGCTAAAGCGTGCATCAAAGTCACGTTGGTGTACCAATGGAACGATTCGATGCAGCATTTTGCTATCTCCCGTACTTGCTGACAGCACCTCATACAACTGAGTTGTATCAACCCCTGCTTTGGTAGCTAATATGAAGGTTTCTGCTAAAGCAGCCGTATGTACACCAATCAAATAGTTATTCATCAGCTTAGCAATACTACCATTACCGATTTTTCCTAGGTAAAACAAATTTGTTCCGAGTGCTTCAAATACTGGTTTAGCTCGCTCGTAATCGTTTTCTAATCCGCCACACATGATAGCTAGGGTACCGGTAGTAGCTCCCATCGGACCGCCGCTGATCGGAGCATCCATATAAGATCCTCCCTTTGCTGTGATAGCGTCATACACGCGTTGATTTAATAACGGGCTTATCGTGGAGTGATCAATCACCAATGTCCCTGTCAGATCAGCGCTTAGAATGCCATTTTCGCCAAAATAAACTTCTTCAATTGTAGAAGGAAGAGGTAGGCAGGTAAGTAAAATATCTACCTTTTCCACCAGATCGGCAGGGTTTTTAGCTTCAACGGCACCTAGAGAAACAGCTTTGTCTATAGGGCCGCGACTTCTCGAAACAACATGCACAGGAAATCCAGCTTTAAGTAAATTTTGTACCATAGGCAGTCCCATCGTACCTAGTCCAATAAATCCAATTGTATCCAGTAGAATCTCCTCCAATTTTTTATAGGTCATGCTTACTCTTTATTATAACAGGGCAAAACAATCATCGTCAGAAAAAAAGGAATTTTTGAAGTGCGTAGAGAAATGAGTGAACATTCATTCAAAAATAGAAAGTGGGGATATCGGATGCTATCACATATTTTTCAGCCAATTCAAATTGCAACACTACAGTTGCCTAACCGTGTGATTATGGGGTCCATGCATGTGGGCTTGGAAGCATTAGATCATGGATATGAGCGCCTTACTGCTTTTTATGTAGAACGAGCAAAGGGAGAAGCAGGCTTAATTGTTACGGGAGGAGCCGCAGTGTTGCCAGAGGGAGGTGGCGGAGCGGGCTTTACGAACATTTATGCAGATGAGCATATTCCACCACTGTATAATATGACTCGTGCTGTCCATGAAGCTGGTGGAAGGATTGCGCTACAGCTTTTTCATGCCGGGCGTTATGCTTACAAGGAAATGACAGGTCTCGACCCTGTAGCTCCTTCTCCATTACAAGCACCTATTAATCGAACTGCCCCTATTGAAATGGATGAGGAATTAATTTTACATACCATTCAAGCTTTTGCAGATGCAGCCCGCCGAGCGAAGGAAGCAGGCTTTGATGCAGTTGAAATCATGGGCTCAGAGGGGTACTTAGTTAATCAATTTTTGTCACCTGTGACCAATCAGCGTTCAGATGGATGGGGAGGAGATTTAAAACGACGTGCGCGATTTGGATTGGAGATAGCTAGGCAGGTTAAGAAAGCGGTTGGTCCAGAGTATCCTGTCCTTTTTCGAATGTCTGGACTTGATGTTATGCCAAACAGTACGACAGTAGAAGAAACGGTTCAATTTGCAGTATGGCTGGAGGAACTAGGTATTGATGCCTTAAATATTGGCATTGGCTGGCACGAGTCGCAAGTGCCCACCATTTCCATGATGGTTCCTCGTGCTTCGTATGTTTGGGTAGCAAAGGAAATCAAAGCGGCAGTGGGTATTCCGGTTATTGCTAGTAATCGCATAAACGATGTTCGTTTGGCAAATCAAATCGTCGCAGAGGGACATAGTGATCTTGTTTCCATGGCTCGGCCTTTTTTGGCAGACCCGTATATTGTAGCCAAGAGCAGAGCCGGGCGTTTTGCTGAGGTTAATACATGCATTGCCTGTAATCAGGCTTGTCTCGACCACATTTTTGAAGGAAAAACAGCTTCTTGTTTAGTTAATCCATTAGCAGGTCGTGAATGGGACATTAGCATTACACCAGCGGAAAAGACCAAGAAGGTGGCAGTTATCGGAGCAGGTCCGGCTGGGCTGGAGGCAGCGCGTGTGCTAGCATTGCGTGGGCATGACGTGTCATTGTGGGAGAGGAATAATCGGTTAGGGGGACAGCTTAATTTTGCCAGTCAGGTTCCTGGGAAGAGCGAATTTAAGGAAACACTCCGCTACTACGAGAATGAGCTACGTAGACTAGGGGTAAAGGTACATCTGGGAGAGGAGGCCACCAGCGATAAGCTTGTCGCTGAAGGGGTAAGTGAAGTCGTCCTTGCTACCGGGGTAATACCACGATCACCTGAGCTTCCGGGGAAGGAGCTGCCGCATGTCGTAAGCTATGCCGATGTCTTTACAGGAAAGGTACCCGTGGGTCAGCAGGTAGTGATCATTGGGGCAGGGGGAATTGCCTGCGATTTATCACATCTACTGGTAACGAACACCACGCTTTCAGCAGAAGCAGGTCAATATTTAGCGGAGTATGGGATCGTATCAGCGAAATCATATGGTAGCATGCAATATAACAAGCGTTCTATCACGCTTTTGCGTCGAGGCAAACATGTTGGTACGGGATTAGGCAAAACCACTCGCTGGGCCGTTCTAGCGTTGTTAAAGAGACACGGAGTAGTGATGAAAACGGAAATTGAGTATAAAGAAATTTTACCGGATGGCGTTCGTATTATAGAGAAAGGACAAGAAGCAATCATTCCGGCAGATACGGTGATAATAGCAGCTGGAAGTACACCGAATCGCATACTGGCAGATTCTTTGCCAGCAGAAATGAAGGTTCATCTGATTGGTGGAGCGAGGGAAGCTGGGGAATTGGATGCGAAACGAGCCATTTGGGAGGGCATGAGCGTAGGGAGAGAAGTATAGCGTACTCTACCGTACCGTGCAAAAGGATACTTTGAACAGATGTATTTTTGCTGTACAAAAAGTCAAGTAAGCCCTACGTTATTTGTTTTTGTCCCATACACATAATGCAATGCCTTACGTACAACATAAATAAAACCTCTCACCCACTCGTATTAATTACTGTGGGTGAAGAGGTTTTTTAGATGATAAGAAGGCAATAAATCCTTCTCTTTTTGAAATGTAAACGCAATAGATGTTCCCTTCCCAAGCTCACTTGCCACTTGAATTTCTCCTCCATGTGCCAATGCTAATTCTTTGGCAATAGCCATACCCAATCCAGTTCCCTGAGTCAGACGGTCTGTATTGGTCCCCCGATAGTAGCGTTCGAATAATTGGTGGGCAACCTCGGGATTCATTCCTGTACCACCATCGCGAATTGTTAACGTGAAGCCCTCTACATTTGGATCATCCGTTTCACAAGCTAGTAAGCAAATCTCTATAGGTGTACCGACAGGATTATGTAGGATGGCATTTGCAATCACATTATCAACCATACGCTGAAAGGCGTACGAGTCTACAGGATAATGAATCGTTGGTAAAGCCGGACGAAAGGTAAGGGAGGCCTCCTGAAATTGAGGATGATTCAAAAAGGAAATAATAGAACGCCGAACAAGCTCATTAATATCCTGAGAGGTAAAAGTAAGCGAATAAGCTCCGTTTTTTAAACGGTAGGTCATGCTCAAATCATTTATCAGGGCATCCATGTAAGTAGATTTTTCGCTCATAGTTGAGCCGAAGTCACGAATTTCCTCCGGTGTCCATTCATAGTTTTTATTCTCCAGCATTTTGGAATAACCCAGTATGGAGGAAAGAGGAGTCTTTAAATCATGCGAGACTCCGGCTATCCATTCCTCGCGAGTTTTTTCTAATTGATTTCGGATTTCGTTGTTACGTTGTAAGCATGCCACGAGATGATGCATGGAGAACATAACTTCCTGATAAATGCGATAGTTGCGTTTATAGTGACCGGACTTGGTGAGACTTTTAGGTAGACCATTTCTGTCTTGGGGCTCCTTATAGGTTCCTTTTGCTATCTGATTCAGCCATTCTAATAAGTGTAGCATTGGCGTGCCAAACCGATGTCCGTACCAAAGAGATAATAATAAAAATACCGTAATAATAGCAATCAGTAGGACAACGATGGTGACCCCAGCAATCTGACCTTCGGAGGAAAGAGAAAACAAGCTTGTAGTAGTACCCGAAGCAGTGGCAGGTGCATGGAGAATCCAGGTTTGTTTTGTTTGATCATCATAGGTGGTAAAAATACGCTCTTGATAGCGTGCTGGATACTGTATCCTCAGCGTTAATTCTTGTACAGAATAGTGGTTCAGGGCATTAGGTGGTTTCAATAAGGAAGCTATTTCTGTTCCGTTTGCATCAAGGAGTTGAAGCCACATATTGCTTTGAAGCAGTTCCTGCTCCAAGGAGGCGGGAATAGCTACACTCCCTGATTGCAGGGTTGCAGCTTTGCTAATTTGTTTCAGCAGCTCTGCCTCCTTATATGTAACCCCATATAACAGTGTGTAGGTTACGCCATCTTTCGGCTCGATCCAGATGTACAGAGAGTATGGAAACTGCTTTTCCCCGTTCCAAATGGCATGAATTTCTCCAGGCCTATAGTGATTCGGCACATCAGGAGGGGTCAGATAGCTAGAGGTCACCATTCCATTTTCGTCAATGGTTTGCAGCCAGCCTCCCGACTTTTTCACCTGAGCCAGCATATCGGGATCAAAAGTAATATTTCCGTTCTCTAAGCGTAGGGTGGTTACTAAATTGGATAAACCTGCACGAGTAAAATCCCGGCTCATCTCTAGCTCATTGATTTTAGCGTGCATAAATGAAAAAGCCACCGTGACGAAGCCAATCGAGATGAAGGAGGCGACCAATAATAAGGAAATGAATTGAAGAATGAGACGATTTTTCATATTCATACTGGTTTAGCCCCACGCTGGAGTAGCTTGTAACCAAGTCCTCTAATTGTAACTAGATAGATTGGATTGCTTGGTATTGGTTCAATTCGCTCACGAATCCGATGAATATGCACCATTACTGTATTGTCATCAGAAAAGGAATTGTGCCCCCAGACATGCTCGTAAAGCTGTTGCTTACTAAAAATCCGATTCGGATTCTGGCATAAAAATAGCAGGAGCTGATAAACCTGAGCGGGGAAATCGACAACCTTATTAGCGACCCTCACTTCCCCAGCTTGTTCATCTAGTAGAAAGTGGCCGAAATCATAGACCGTGGTCGGATTTACTGCTATGGGTTCTCGTTCCGTTGATTGTAGGTAACGACGTAGATGGGCTTTTATACGGGCTACCACCTCTAAGGGATGAAAGGGTTTGGTAATGTAATCGTCTGCACCCACCGCAAAGCCGGATAATTTGTCTAAATCGGTATTTTTCGCTGTTACAAACAGAATGGGAGCATTGGTATACACTCGCAGTAATGGACATATCTCTACGCCGCTTTTTCCAGGTAGCATGACGTCCAATAAGATAAGATCATAGGTTTTATTCTGACAGGCATTCAAGGCATCTTCGGCTGAGATTGCCACATCCACATGCTCAAATCCTTCTTTAGAAAGAACGGTTCTTAGCATTTTACCGATGGCTAGCTCATCGTCCACCACCAAAAGTTGTGCATGAAGCATGCACCATTCCTCCTTTATGTATAAATCCTCTTCGGACTGCTTCTAGGGTTTATCATACCATGGTTTTCTCGGGATTTTAGACACGCGATCTTAACTCAGTCTTAACGAATAAAGAAGAACAGGAAGAGGACAAGCGTACAAAGTAAGCTACTCGTAAGGAAGAGTTTCGAGAGGGGTAATGTTCTTCTGATAAGGTTAAAAAAGAAAATTTCGAGAGGGGTCTATTTATGAAACGATCTATTTACCCGCCTATCCTTTTAGTAGCTGCGCTGGGAGTCAGTCTCACTGCTTGCGGGAAGCCGGTGGTTCATCAGTCTGAGAAAACAGAAGTAGTGCAAAAAAAGGAGACGGGAAGCATCATGCAGCCGATCAAGCCGAAGCAATTCGGTGAAGTATTTTTAGACGAGGAGTATGAACGAATCCATGCACAAATGACCAAGGAATTTCAGCAGCAAGTAAGCTCAGAGGAATTGAAGCAACTCGCCCATCCATTTCAGGAGGGAATAACAGGCTATACGTTACAGGCTGATGTACCAATAGGAAATGGTTATCAGCAATATCTATGGCTGGATCAAAGTGGTACAAAGGGATTAAGTGCTATATTTAACCAGCAACAAAAAATTAATGGACTAAAAATTATGCCACTAAAGGCTTTTCCACAAACGGATCAGGCCTTTACAAAAAATGTCTTCACTCCTCCTGTCAAACAGGATTGGTTTGTCTTTTGGGGAGGGACAAACGAATTATTTAACTACCATTATGAGCAAGAAAATCAGCGTTATGCTTACGATTTGGTTATCATGAAGGATGGCAAGACCTATCAGGGTGACCCGTCTAAGAATGAAAGCTACTATGCTTACGGGCAGGAGGTGAGTGCTGCGGCGGATGGCAAGGTAGTGAAGGTGGAAAATAAAATCCCTGATAACGTACCCGTTGGCACAACGAATAAAACAGAACTGCTTGGTAACCATGTGATTATAGACCATGGAAATGGCGAGTATAGTGTCACTGCACATTTAAAAACAGGCTCTCTTAAAGTAAAAGTAGGAGATAAGGTGAAACGAGGTGAGATCATTGGATTGTGCGGAAATTCAGGTAATTCTAGTGAAGCACATATTCATTTTCAAGTTTCTAACTCACCTGAGGTTATGAATAATAAGTCCATTCGCATTAAGTGGGAAGGGAATGCGAATCCGATTCGCGGCGAATACATGAAAAAAGGCTCGTAGATGTTAACGAAGTAGTAACGTTGATTGTAAGACAGAAGGAAAACGTAGCAAGAAGCATAAGTATATAGCTTCTTGCTACGTTTTTTATCTACACAGCTAGGAGAATTAGCTTCTATTATAAATCGAGTAAGCGAAGTGATAGACACTGTCTACATTAGAAGTTAGCTTGGTTGATCCACTAGCCACTACAAGCGGAATCACATCATAATAGTGTATAAACGAGTAGAGGTAGTGGGTGTTCTGACCGATAGCCGGGCCAATTCCGTTCACGGCGATACTAAAGTTTCCATTGGCATCGGCTGTTCCTGTGCCTGAATAGACCGTATTATTAAGACGTGTCACGACATATACCGTAATGGGAACATTATAAGCCGGGTAGCCATTGGCATCGTATGCTTTTCCATGAACGGTAATATTATTTTTAATTCTCCATTTTTTCCCCTGAGAATAATCGACTAAGCCTTCCACACCTCCATCTGAGTTAATGTTGTTGATTACTACAGAGCTCGCTACTGATTGGTCTTTAACACTTAACGTATAGGTCTGAGAATCACTATAGCCTGATGAAGAGAGAACGCGAATAAAGTAGTCACCTTTAGGGAAATTGACGAGATACTGCTTGTTTTGATCGAGGCTCAGGAGTACATTTGCTGCTGCATCTAATATATCTGCGCGATAAACGGTACCTGAGATCTGGTTGTCTAGGGTGACAGAGATTGATTTTGGTTCTAGTACGTGGAAATAACTCCAATCTTCATCGAATGGATTATCAATCGTTTGGGTATTGGTAAAGGTGGTGGAATCCTTTTCCTGAGCGAGCCATGCATTGTCATCGGGTTCAGATTTGTCGTAGGTAGTGGAGTGCTTGACTACGAGAGCAAAGGTATTAGCCGTATCAAAGCCTTTAACGGAATTTACGGCTATGTAGTAATAACCTTCAGGGGCGATGCGGGCAACCTGTTCGTTTTTTCCCGCTTGATAGGAGGAGATTAATTCTTCTTCAAGCTTCATCGTTTCCTCATTTAATTTAAAGAGATGCAGATCATAATTCACGTCAGTGGAGCGAACTGTTTGAAGGAAGACGGTTAATTTTCCAGGCTTAGTATTATAGAAGGCATACCATCTGATCTCGCCTTCCTTATTGATGGTGCCAGAGTGAATAGAGTCGATGGTGATTGGCTTAGCATTATTTGCGTCCGTATTTTCTGCCTCAGCTTCGGCAGTAGCGGATTTTTTCTTTTTGGGGGCAGAGAGAGAATCATCAATGTCCACTGTTTTTTCTTCAGGATCAAGTAGCTTTTCTGCCCCCTCCTCAACAACTAGCTTTTCTCCTAAAGGTTTTCCTAGCTTTTCTGAGCCTAACTCTACTTCTTTAATCTGGGGCTTGTCCGGCTTTTTCTCTTCAATGACTTCCTTGGCAAAGCCTACACTACTACTAAAAGCGGTTGTAAAGAGGAGAGCAACAGATAATAACACTTTTTTCACCATTTGAATAATAAGCCTCCCTTTGTGATGAAATGAATAGCTTGAATACTATATTATCAATAAATGTAATATTATTCCATATATTATTTCTTACAATTTTTTGAATGTAAGATAAAAATTTAATGGTGATTTCTTCGAAGAAATTTTATGTGATGTGCGAAAAACGAAAATCTTACGGGTTTCTACTATTACAAACTAGGTAAGATGTGGTAAAACTAGAGAAGAACGGAGGCGAATGAGATGCATTCCATGATTATAAGCAAGATTGAAAGCCAATTAAATAGCTTTACGCAGGCAGAGAGAAAAGTAGCAAGCTATATTGTGAATCATGCTGAATTAATTCCAACCATGACAACAAAACAAATTTCCAAGCAATCAGGCGCAAGCGAAGCTAGTGTCGTTCGGTTTTGTAAATCAATTGGGATGAGTAGCTTTCAGGCGTTTAAGCTGGCGCTAGTTCGAGATTTAACTCGCTCAGATATGAATATGAGCGACTTCTCCATCATTAAAAAGCAGGACGAGCCCTATGAATTATTTCAAAAAGTCCAGTATCACAATAAGACTGCTATTGAGGAAATATCCACTTCTCTTGACAGACGGGAATTAGAAAAAGCGGTAGAGGCTATTTTACAGACGAAGAGTGTCATCTTTTACGGTGTAGGTGGCTCCTCGGTAGTGTCCTTGGATGGTTGTCATAAATTTAGAAAAATTGGTTACTACTCGGAGATGACCACCGATTTTCATATGATGCTTCCTGTGGTGTCCAATATGAAAAAAGGAGGGGTACTGATCGCTATTTCTGTAAGCGGGAATACCAAAGAGGTGCTGGAAATCGTACGTTTCGCTAAAAAGAAGCAGGTGACGGTTATCGCTATTACCAATGTAACGAAATCTCCTTTGTATAAAGAAGCTGACATTAAGCTTTGTACGCCAAATATTGAACAGGATTTTCGTGTAGGTAGTTTTGCTTCCAGAATTATGCACTTAACGATTGTGGATGCCTTATATGTCAGTGTGTTTAATCGAATAGGGGAAACGGTTATTGAGAACTTTAATGAAATTCGTGAAGAGGTATTAAGGTCTAGCAGGTAGGAGGGGAGATTAGGTGCGCGGATGCTTGCCTTTATGCTGCATCCTTGCTCTCTTACTACCTATTTTTTTATTGTGCATTGAAATTTTGATTCATAAAATAAATAAAATAATTGACGTTTTATTTCAAAGTGGTAAAATGAAAGCGGAAACAAAATAGGAGCAGAAGGTGAGCGCATGCTGGAGAAATTGGTAACAGAGACACGTAATGATAGAACGATGAATTTGGACCAGATGACGATCCTAAACGTGTTGCAAATCATGAATGAGGAAGATCAAAAGGTACCACGTGCCATTGCTGCTGAGCTGGAGCAGATTGAAAGAGCCATTCAGCTAGTGATTCGCTCTTTTAAACAAGACGGAAGACTTATTTATATAGGAGCCGGTACCAGTGGACGATTAGGAATCCTGGATGCAGTGGAATGCCCTCCTACTTTTGGTACTGATTTTGAGATGGTACAAGGATTGATTGCTGGGGGAAAAGAGGCTTTTGTCGTTGCGGTGGAAGGTGCCGAGGATAATGCTGAGTTTGCTAAAAGTGACCTGCAAGCCATTGGATTAACAGACAAAGACACCGTTATCGGGATTGCAGCCAGCGGACGTACACCTTATGTTATCGGCGCTCTCCAGTATGCGAGCAGTGTAGGAGCCAGCACAGCCAGCCTTGCTTGTAATAAGGGTGCGGAGATTAGTCGATTTGCTCATGTGGCTATCGAGGTAGTTCCAGGTCCTGAAATTTTGACGG
The DNA here is from genome assembly GCF_000219535.2 of Brevibacillus laterosporus LMG 15441. Taxonomy (NCBI): domain Bacteria; kingdom Bacillati; phylum Bacillota; class Bacilli; order Caryophanales; family Paenibacillaceae; genus Brevibacillus; species Brevibacillus laterosporus. The sequence continues at coordinate 4,191,221 of NZ_CP007806.1, read as the reverse complement.
GCTCCACTCGATTAAAGGCGGGAACAGCACAGAAGCTAGTATTAAATATGATCTCCACCTGCTCGATGATTGGCGTTGGCAAAGTGTATAAAAACCTGATGGTAGATGTTCAGCCAACTAATCTAAAGCTAGTGGAGCGTTCCAAGCGAATTATTATGCAAGCAACAGAGGTTAGCTACGAGCAAGCTACTGAATTCTATGAAAAGGCTAACAAGAATGTAAAAGCAGCAATCGTGATGATATTAGCTGCATGTGAATATGAAGAGGCGCTGGAGCGTTTGCAAAAGTATGAAGGATTTGTTCAGCACGCCCTCCAACAATCATCAGAATAGTGTCGCAAGTAAAAATACAACCATTATAAACAAATAGATTCGACAACATGCATAGTGGGGTGTAACACTAAAGGCAGGTATAAAGCAGGTATCGAAAAGCATTTCGTTCATCATGCTTGTATAAAACCTACCTGCTGATGTCCAAGGGCTTCCCCCGCTCTTGAAAGCTAGTGCTTTATTTTAGTAAAGGTTACAAAAAACTTTCATACATGCAAAAGGAGGAATCGTAATGAAGGTATTATTCGTATGTTCCGCAGGGATGTCCAGTGCTATTGTGGTAAACGCTCTTAAAAAAGAAGCAGATAAGCATGGGGTCGAAATGGAAGTGAAGGCTGTTAGTACACAAGAATTTGCTGAGGAAGTGAAAAATGGCTGGAATGTAGCCATGGTAGCTCCTCAGGTACGTCATCGTTTTGAACAGTTAAAACAAGAAGCGGATGCAGCAGGAGTGCCGTGCGAACTGATTCCACCTCAGGGCTACACACCACTTGGTGGAGCAACCTTATTTAAAAAAGTACAGGAAGTAGCAAAGTAATCAGACACCTAGAACATTTCTTGTAAAGAGGATGTCCGCAGGGCGTAAAGGGGGAAGTAAGACAATGGACGCTTTTGTACAATTTTTAGATAAACACTTGTCAGGTCCTATTGCTCGTATCGCTGAACAACGACATTTACGTGCAATCCGTGACGGGGTTATCTCCGCTTTACCGTTTATTATCGTAGGAAGTTTCTTCTTAATTATTGCTTTCCCACCGTTGCCACAAGATTGGGCAATCACAATGTGGGCAAAGGAAAATGCGGGTCAAATTCTTATTCCATACCGTATGACGATGTTTATCATGTCACTCTACATTTCCTTTGGGATAGGGCATAATCTGGCGAAGAGCTATAATCTTGATCCTTTGGCAGGTTCACAATTAGCAATCATGGCATTTCTCATGACGATTGCACCTAAAGTGATGGATGGAGCAGGCTTTGTTCTTCCAATGACCAATCTAGGTGGACACGGCTTGTTCGTAGCGATGCTTGCTTCTATTTTTGCTGTAGAGGTATTGCGCTTCTGTAAACAGCGCAATTTGATGATCAAGCTTCCAGATCAGGTGCCGCCTTCCCTGCTACGTTCTTTTGAAGCATTGATCCCGGTAGCAATCGTGCTTCTGATCATGACAATCATTACGGTTGTCTTTAAAATTGATTTACATGGACTTGTTGATAAAATTATTGCACCGTTAGTAAAAGCAGGAGATAGCTTGCCTGGTATACTAATTCCGGTTATTTTAATTACGTTCTTCTGGGCATTTGGTATCCATGGGGTTTCCATTGTAGGTACGATTGCTCGTCCACTATGGGAAGTGTATTTGGCTAAAAATGCGGAGGCAGTAGCCGCTGGTCAAGCGATTCCGCATGTGGCACCTGAAACATTCTTTCAATGGTATGTTTGGGTTGGAGGATCAGGTGCGACACTTGGTCTTGTCCTATGTATGCTGTTATTTGCCAAATCAAACTATCACAAGACATTAGGAAAAACTGTCATTGTACCGGGGATCTTCAATATTAATGAACCCGTGATTTTCGGGATGCCGATTGTGTTAAATCCAGTGCTGATTATACCTTTCGTTATCGTTCCTGTTATTACGGCTTCCTTGTCGTATTATGCCACTGTGCTTGGCTTGGTGAATCCGACTTACATTATGGTACCGTGGACACTGCCAGCACCGATTGGAGCGTATCTGGCTACGGGCGGGGATTGGAGAGCCATTATTCTGGTCGTAATCAATATCCTGATTTCCTTCCTGATCTACATTCCATTCTTTAAAATGTATGACAAAAAAGTAGTGGACCAAGAAAGAGAAGCTGAGGAAACAGCGACAATGTAAACATGATGTAAGATAAAGAAAGGGGGGACGTGGAGCAAAGGGAGCTTATGGCATTCTTTGTCCACGTCTCTTTTGTTGGAGAAGCATACATGGTAGATGAGTAGCATTCTACTCACATTACGTTCTTGTTATCTGATAGTGTTGTTTTGCATAGAGGGGAGGAATGGACAATGGAGGAGAGCAACAAGCTTATTAAATTTCGTTGGAAAAGCGCTTTTTTCTTTTTTACGTTTTTGGTGGGCTTAAATTTGCTGCTTACCCCGTTTCTGATGTGGTTGGGACTATCCCAGCAAGCGAGTCTATTTCTAGTAAATAGCTTGGCTGGAGGCGCAGGCGTCAGTATCGTTATGCTTTACTTTGAAGGCAAATATAAAAATCATATGCAGGCTATCACATTTATTATCGGTTCATTAGTGGTTTGTACGGCGGCTAGTTATTATCTCGTGTACTTGTACTAAGCTTGCCATTATTTCCTCAAAAGACTAGAAATCTGCGGACAAGTATAGGAGAAATGGGACAGAGAGGAGAAAGCAAGATGAGTAAAAAAGGGATTAAGATTGTAACGATCGGAGGAGGCTCTAGCTATACTCCGGAGCTGGTGGAAGGATTTCTTAAGAGATACAATGAGATGCCAATCCGTGAATTATGGCTGGTAGATATCGAGGAAGGGCGAGAGAAGCTACACATTGTTGGTGAATTAGCTAAACGTATGGTCAAAAAAGCGGGTGTACCGATGGAGATTCATCTAACATTGGATCGCAGGGAGGCTTTACGGGACGCCGATTTTGTTACGACACAAATGCGGGTTGGATTATTGGAAGCGCGGATTAAGGATGAACGGATTCCATTAATGCATGGAATGATTGGTCAGGAAACCAATGGAGCAGGTGGATTATTTAAGGGACTGCGTACGATACCTGTCCTGCTGCAAATTGCCGAGGATATGCAAGAGCTATGCCCGAATGCATGGCTGATTAACTTTACCAATCCGGCTGGCATGGTAACCGAAGCGCTATTGCGTTATGGTAAGCATTCTAAGGTCATTGGTATTTGTAACGTACCGATTACCACAAAGATGACGATAGCAAAGATGCTTGATATTGATGTAGGACGACTTCACATTGATTTTGCCGGACTTAACCATCTTGTATATGGACTTCGCGCTACAGTTGATGGGGAGGATGTAACCAAGCAGGTCCTGCACATGCTGGCTGACCCAGAGAAACAATTATCTATGCGCAATATCGCTCCAATGCCTTGGGAGCCAACTTTCCTGCAAGCATTAGGCGTAATCCCATGCCCATATCATCGGTACTACTATAAGACACAGGATATTTTAGCTGAGGAATTAAAAGCATTCGAATCAGGAACCACGCGAGCAGAGGTGGTAAAACGATTGGAAGACGATCTCTTTGAACTATACCGAGATGAACAGCTACAAATCAAACCTCCACAGTTAGAAAAACGCGGCGGTGCGTATTATAGTGATGCCGCATGTAGTCTTATCTCCTCTCTGTATAATGGAACAAATGATATTCAGACTTTAAATGTTAGAAACAATGGAACCATTCAGGGGATTCCTCATGATTCAGCAATCGAAGTAAATTGCATGGTTACGAAGGAAGGGCCAAAACCAATCACAGTAGGCGAGTTACCTACAGCTATTAATGGACTTGTTCAACAGATCAAATCGTTTGAGCGGGTAGGTGCAGAGGCGGCGGTGACTGGTTCTTATGAGAAAGCCTTGCTGGCATTGACGATTAATCCTTTAGTGCCAAGTGATGAAAAAGCTAAGGCTGTGTTGGATGATTTGTTAGAGGCACATCGTGATTATCTGCCTCAATTTTTTAAAGAGGAGCAAGCTTAATTATGGCTTATGTAATCGGACTTATGTCAGGTACCTCTTTGGATGGCATTGATGTAGCACTGGTCGATATTCAGGGAACGGGCTATGATTCACAGGTTAAGTTACTTGATTTTATGACGCTTCCATTTCCTCAGTCTGTGCGCGACGAAATTATGGACAGCTTGTCACTTGAACGCTCGAACGTACAGGTCATTTGTAGCCTGAACTTTAAACTCGGAGAATTATTTGCTGACGCTGTAGAAGCCATTTGTAAACAAAATCAGCTTGATTTTGCCAATATTTCTGTCATTGGTTCTCATGGTCAAACGATTTATCATCAGCCTCAGTCAGAGGGAGCGTATGTCGCATCCACTTTGCAGATCGGGGAGCCTGCAGTAATTGCCTATCGTACCAACACAACTGTCATTTCCAATTTTCGCACCATGGACATGGCTGCAGGAGGACAGGGAGCTCCTCTGGTCCCCTACACCGAGCTGATCATGTACCGAGAACAGGAAAAGTCACGGCTGTTGCAAAACATTGGTGGGATCGGCAATGTAACCGTCATTCCTAAGGCAGCTCAGTTACAGGATGTGTATGCCTTTGATACAGGTCCTGGTAACATGATAATCGACGAGCTGTGTAGAGTTCTATTCGATACAGCTTATGATCAGGATGGAAAATGGGCGGCTCAAGGAGTAGTAGATGAGGCTTTGCTTACACAATGCATGAGTATCGAATATATGCAGCTACAACCGCCTAAATCCACGGGTAGGGAGCTATTTGGTAAGCAGTTTGTTGAGAAAATCATACGTGAAAATACTCATCTATCCCCATACGATTTACTTGCTACCATGACGATGTTTACAGCTAGCTCGATTGCTTATCATTGCAAAAATTATATTTTTCCCACATTGCAGGTGGATGAGGTGATCATTGGGGGTGGCGGTAGCTATAACAAGACGCTACTCTCTATGCTACAGCAACAGTTGGGGAATACATGCAGGGTTATCACACAGGAAGATGTCGGATTGTCGTCCGAAGCTAAGGAAGCAGTTGCATTTGCTTTATTGGCCCATGAAACGTTGCACCGTCTGCCAAGTAATGTGCCAACTGCTACAGGAGCTCGGGAGCCTGTTATTTTGGGGAATGTAACGTATCCTCCTAGAGGTGTGTAAAGAAGAGGAATCATGATATGAATGGGAGTGGATCAGCATGCAAAACGAAACGAACAACGAAGTCAATAACAATGAAACGGTCATTTTTGAAATTATTGTCCATAGTGGAAATGCTCGTGGTCTTGCTTTTGAAGCCTTGTCAGCAGCCGAAGAGTATAACTTTGAAAAAGCTGCTGAGCTTATGAAGCAGGCGCAGGAAGAATTAACACTTGCTCACCACACACAAACGGATTTAATTCAAGCTGAACTAAACGGCACACCTGCGGAGAAAACACTGCTAATGATTCATGCACAAGACCATCTTATGACCTCAATGAGTGAGCAAAAGCTGATTGAGCATATGATTCGTATTTTACAAAAAGTAAAAGCAGAAACCTCAAAATAGACAAAGGAGGGTTTGATATGCATCAGCTAGGTATCTCTATTTACCCGGAGCATAGTACAGTCGAGAAGGACAAAGCGTATATTGCATTAGCGCATCAATATGGCTTTACACGGATTTTTACTTGCCTATTGTCTGTTGAAGGGGATGCTGAGACAATTGTGCAGGAATTTAGAGAAACCATTGATTTCGCCAATAGCCTAGGTATGCAAGTCATCGTGGATATAGCACCGCGTGTTTTTGGTAAATTGGGCATTTCCTATGATGATCTATCTTTTTTTCATCGTCTAGGGGCTTATGGCATTCGTCTTGATATGGGATTTACCGGTCATGAGGAAGCGATGATGACCTATAATCCGTATGGGTTAAAAATTGAATTAAATATGAGCAGCGGAACAAAGTATATTGACAATATTATGACGTACCAGCCTCAAGTAGATCATATACTTGGTTCACATAATTTTTATCCGCATCGCTATTCAGGCTTGTCATTGGAGCATTTTGAAGCTTGTAGCCGCCAATTTAAAGAAAAAGGAATTCGAACAGCAGCGTTTGTTACTTCGATGGCAGCTACATTTGGTCCATGGCCAGTCACTGAGGGGCTTTGCTCACTGGAAATGCACCGTACGCTTCCTATCGCTACACAGGTAAAGCACCTGTATTCAATGGGACTGATTGACGATATCATTATCGCAAATGCTTATGCATCAGAATCAGAGCTACGGGAAGTAAGCGAAGTGAATCCTCATAAATTAACATTTAGGGTCCAGTTGCATGACAGCATTACGCCTCTTGAGAAAAAGATTGTAGTAGAAGAGCCACATTTCTATCGCGGGGACGTGTCCGATTACCTAATTCGTTCCACACAATCTCGCGTGAAATACAAGCAGGAGGATTTTCCACCATCCAATACACCGCATATCCGCCGTGGAGATATTTTAATTGAAAACAATCTATATGGGCAGTACAAAGGAGAATTGCAACTAGCTTTGCAGGATATGGAGAATTCAGGGAAGACCAATGTGGTTGGTCGTATTGCGGAAGAAGAAATTTTCTTATTGGATCAATTACAGCCATGGGGAAAATTTGCGTTTGTTGAAAAAGCGTAAGTAAGGTGAGTGAAGAAAAGTGGCCTATATCATTGGAGTTGATGGCGGGGGAACGAAAACAATAGCGGTAGCCTACAATTTTCAAGGAGCAGAGCTTGCTAGGGCAGAAAGCGGATATGGTAATGTTCTAGTGCATAGAGAGACAGCTATCGCACATATCATAAAAGCCATTGAACAATGTCAGAGTGCAATCGTAGACGATTGTGAATGTGCCTATTTATTTTTGGGGCTAGCCGGTATTCAGAGCGGAACACATCGAGAAGCAGTGGAAACGAGTCTACAAGAGCGTTTTGGAATACCTCTCATGATCACAAATGACGCTCGAATTGCTCATGCGGCATGCTTGCAAGGGCAAGATGGCATTTTGACCATCGCAGGTACGGGAGCGGTAGCGCTTGGAGTACATCAAGGTCAAAGCTTAATGACGGGAGGATGGGGGCATCTACTAGGTGACGAAGGTAGTGGATATTGGATTGGAATCGAAGCTCTGCGTCAATTAATCCTAGAGGAAGAGTGTGGATTTGAATCCAGCTCATTAGGCCAGAGGCTAGTCGAATATTTGAAAATCCAAAAGACAGCACAGATCAAAGACTTTGTCTATTCTTCTTCAAAGGATAAAATAGCAGCCCTAACCCCCTTAGTTGTGAAAGAAGCGGAAGCTGGTGAACCAAATGCTCAACGAATTCTACAAAGGGCGGGAGAGCATCTGGCTCAAATAACGATCCGTTTGTACCATAAATTCAGGTTTGAATCACCTGTTTCCATTGCTTTAAAGGGCAGTGTCTTGACCAAAATTGCGCTTGTGCAAGAGGCGTTTTACGAAGAGGTAAAAAATGCGATACCAGACCCCGTATTTGTTATAGACGAGACTTGTTCTTCAAAAGGGGCTTATTATTTGGCCCTGCAAGCGATGAATGAACAAAAACGGTAGAGCATGAGGAGCAAAACTGCCGGGTAAGGCAACATACAGACAAAAACGCAAGTAAAAAGCATGATAAGCCGGAGTAGTAGACAGGAATTTGTCCTTCTATCGCTCCGTTTTTATTTTCATTGGCCTATTTCCATGCTTATTTGTATGTAATAGCTGTTCTCGAAACATTTCCATACCTTCGTCTCTATATATGTTACTGGATGTAATTCGTCTGCCAAAGCTAGTATAATATAAAAAAAATGTAATATTATTGAAATGTTCAGAATTATCTATCATAATATATGTATTGATAGTTATCACTCCTATCATATAAATCTGGTTATAAGGAGGATGAAATAATGAAAAAAGTAGTAAAAGTAGAACTCTCGGATAACAAGAATGTAAAGCAAATGAAAGAGTTAATGTGGCGTGTAGTTGTTGATGTTTGCTTGTAAAGTAGTACTTTTTTTAAAGTAAAATGAACTTTCAACGTAAAGGAGGGTTTTGCTGTGAAAAAAGTTGTTAAAATTACGGTCAACAATGAAAAAGTAGATGAACTTAAAGGGATGGCACATCCAATTATTACCGGAGTTTGTAAGCTTTAATGTGTAAGGCAAGAGCACGTATGGTTTTGACGCGTGCTCTTGTTTTGTTATCGGACGAAAGCATTTCTATCAAATTGAAGAAGGGATAGGATAAAATGAATTCCCCTCACATGCTACAGCGTTATGAGGAATTACGTAAGCTAGCACATCAGACGGATGAATGGTTGGAGTCGAAAATAGGATCGGACTTCTGGGTAGATGGAATTAATGTATTTTTGACGATTGAACACGAGGATTTTGTAGAGGGCCTTGAACAGTTTCAACAACAATATACATATGAAGCAGAAGGTGTCACGAATTGCCTTAGACAGTTACAGCTTTATGCGAGACATTCGGTTGCACAGGGTGAATTTGCGTTGTATCAGGCTTTGGCAGTAGGGATGACGTGGTTATCCTTGCAGGAAGAGACGAATGGTCTTCACTTTAATCTACCTGTACAAATTACCAACCATTCTATAGCCCTCCTGCTAAGTCCAACTTACCTTGCTATATGGGCTAACAGCTATAATGCGGGCATTGAACTCTTTTTAGATGTGGATTCCACCTTACCTACACTGTTTCGTCCTGAGCACGGGAAAATCTATCAGAATGCAGGCTCCTATCTCCGGGGGGAAAATCTCAAGTTTCCGTTTCAAAATTATTTTCATGAAATTGCTCATATCCTCTTATTTCATGATGTCTATCAAAGGGTATTGGGTTCAGAGGCGGAATGCAGAAGCTATTGGACTCACATCGAGGGATGTATCTACGCATTAGAAGAGCAGGTACTAAGTGAGCTAATGGAAGTACAGGCAGATTTGCATGTTATTGATGATGGATACGGGAATCTACAGGGCTTTGAAGAATTTGCCGCCTTCCGTATCCAGCTTTATCAAGGAAATGAGGATTCCTCTTTGACAGGTGATACATTGCGGACTTATGTGAAGAGGGGAATGCAATTGGGGGAAGGACATTCTCAGATACCAGATAACACGGTCAAACAAACAATTTTGTCTACTCATGAGGTAAGCGAGCGAGAACTGGAATTAGTAGATCCACATTGTTTTTCTTTTGTGAAAGCCCTGCAAGCTCATAGCGATTGGGGAGTGAAAAGCTATGCGCGAAATACCTTACCTGCCTTCAGAGAAACGGTAGAACTGCTTCCTGCTGATGCGTATTGCATGAAAAAGCTGGAGGAATCACTTCAGAAAAAGCCGTGGCCAGACTTACAAGCCCTACTATCCAGCGATCCGTTCCCACTTCTAGATTCAAAGCAACGAGAGCAGCATAAGCAACTATGGAAAGTAAGAGAATTACTGTCTCGCTTGGCGGAGATTCGTGGATATTTGGAACAGCGCTCTGAACAGCTTTTCGAACAAAATCAGCACCAATTATCAATGAGCTATACGAAAATTCAGAAGGCCCTTTTCCCCTTAGCAAAGCAAGTAGCAGGTTGGATAATGGAGTATGAAACGAATGCGGAATCAGAGCAGCAACACGAACTTCGGTATGAGTCTGTCCAAAAGGAGATCAGCGAAATTCTTCAAATGGTTCAGGAGGAAGAGGGGCAAAATCGTTTACTTTCCTTTTTACATGTGCCATATTCTTATGTTTTAGAACCGAATTAGAGGAAGGATAGCTGCATATCGTCTGATTCTCTACACGAGAGTCAGATTTTTTGCTGTTTTTCGATGACACTGATCTGGTTTTAACGGACTACATATAAGGGTATAGAGAAGAGAGGAGGGGATGGCGATGGAATGGGAGTTACTCTTGCGTTTATTTGTTGGGGGCTTATGTGGGGCACTTATCGGATTTGAGCGTAAAAGCAGACAGAAAGCAGCGGGATTGCGTACGCATTTCCTTGTAGCAGTGGGCAGTTCATTGATCATGATTGTTTCTAAATATGCTTTTTTTGATGTTTTGGGGGACTCTGTCAAGTTAGACCCAAGTCGGATTGCAGCCAATGTGGTGAGTGGAATTGGCTTTTTGGGAGCGGGGACTATTTTAGTGCAAAAACAATCGATTCGTGGTTTAACAACAGCAGCAGGCTTGTGGGCAACAGCAGGTATTGGACTTGCTATTGGTTCAGGTATGTATGGCATCGGATTTTGTGCTACTATCCTCGTATTGATTGGATTGGAAATTCTAGATCGTAGCTTGCAATTGCTATTTCCAAAAACAATGCGTCTCGTGGTTCATTTGCAAGGACAAAATCACGTACGGGATGTGATTGATAAATTAGCAAATAATGGTGTGAAAATAACGACCTATCAGGTGGAAATGCCTGATGAAGAAGAGAACTCAAAAACAATGCTTGATTTGCAGATTCAAGCACAACTCTCTACAGAAAGCAATCACATGCTACTAGAAATTCAAGATATGAACGGGGTTACATTTGTACGTATGGATAAATAAACCTAGGAATAAAAAAATGCCCGCCGATCTGCATATTTTGGGCGGGCAAATACTTGCGGATATCAGACTATCCATGATTTAGTTTACTTGGTTATTCGTATTTTCTCAAACGTAATAATTGGATTTTTTGAGAAAGTTATCAATAATCCTATGGTAGATATGTCACGGGAGGAAGTAAGTAGAAGTGACGCTGGAAAAATATAATAGCAAAAAATTGATAATGAAAAAATGCTCGAAATGAGAGGAAAATGTCGAACGATAAAGAAAAAAATTGGTTAGAAAAAAGAAAAACAAAAATGAATTTTCAGTAAATAAAAACAAGCTTTCCTACAATTCCCCCTTCCAGATGATTATGTATAGGAGATCATAAAAAAAACTCTTGCATAAATTTTGGAAGTAGATACATAAGATAGGTTTTACACTCCTACAAGTAACAGATTCGAGGAGCCTAGTAAGGAGTGATTGTTCATTTATTTCATAAATTTAGCTGTAAATGTAAAGTATTTACAGTGTTTTACTTATGCTGTCGCTTTATTGGAGTTTTTGTCGAAGCACTTCCTTTTCTAACGATTTCATTGCACAATAAAAATAACTTTAATAGCCCTTTAGGGTGAAGGTGGCGTGGAAATGGGCGAGCACATGATATTATTAGGGAAGCGTCATTTTCTTCATGCACAACAGCAGAATATTCAAGTAAAAGGTTGGAGATTCTGTTTGCCTGCAGGTTGTCGATTCATAGCAACGAGGGATGGCTATCCAGAAAATGACCATGCTATCAGTTTGTTTAAGAAGTCAGAAAAAATAGCACAAATGATCTTGCGCAGATCAAATGGAGAATTTCAATTTATTATGGAAGCAGTATCTAGTGATTATGCAGTAGAAATAATTGGGTTATCAAAAACAGTTGTTTTTCAAGAAAAGTAGGTACAATAGTCTATATGTAACATAGGCACCCCGCATCGGGTGCCTTTCTTTTCGTGGATGTATAACAGCTAGGAATAATTTGTTGGTTGTGTCATAGATTTTAATTTATCAGGCTTTCCTTACTACAAAATTTTTCAGGTTTATCCACAAATCCATCAATCTAATCAAGGAAGTTTTCTTTACCAGAAAGCTGTCTTGGTGTAACGTAGAGATAAGAGTTTCGCGTGAGAAATGGGTTAGAGGAGGAGTAGCATGAATACACTGCAAATTGGTGATTGTAAGCTAACGTGGATGAGAGGTGGAATGACCCAGTTAGACGGTGGAGCGATGTTTGGAGTTGTCCCAAAGGCTTTGTGGAGTAAACGCTACCCTTCTAATGAACAGAATCAAATTCCACTCCGTTCTGATCCAATTCTTGTACAAGTTCACGGAAAAAATATACTGATCGAATCGGGAATGGGGACAAATCGCTTAAATGAGAAACAAAAACGTAACTTTGGACTGGTTGAAGAATCGGAATTGTCGGAATCTCTTCAAGAAGTCGGGTTACAATGTAAAGACATTGATTTGGTCCTAATGACCCACATGCACTATGATCATGCGAACGGATTAGTAAGTGTGGCAGAGGATGGCAGTCTCTATTCCACATTTTTGAATGCTACTATTTATATCAACGAAATTGAATGGAATGAAATGCGATCTCCTAATATCAGGTCTAAAAACACGTATTGGGAGGACAATTGGCGCCCCATCGAGAAGCAGGTTTGCACGTATGCCGACCAGAAAGAGGTTGTTCCAGGCATCAAAATGGTGCATACGGGTGGTCACAGTGATGGACATGCTATTATTTTGTTCGAAAGTAAAGGTGAGAAGGCTTGCCATATGGCAGATATTATGCCTACGCACGCACATCAGAACCCGCTATGGGTCATGGCCTATGATGATTATCCAATGACCTCTATCTATGCGAAGGAAAAGTGGTTGAAGGAAATGATAGCTCAACAAGCGTGGTTTACCTTTTACCATGATGCCAAGTATCGAGCAGTGAAATGGAATGACCAAGGTGAGATGCTTCAATCCATACCCATCCATAATAATCACTAGTTTTTCCCCCCTCTAAAAGAATAGAGGCAGGTTTTTAATAGGAAGAATGGCGGTGAAACAACATGCAATTGCATCGTACGCAAAGAGTGTGGTATTGGCTTGACTTTATGCTAGTGCTGATCACTTTGTCTCCAATTATTGCGGCGATCGGTTTTTACACCCAAATGCCCGATAAGCTGTTAGTAGCGATGAGGATAGGGGATGAGACCGGATACTATCAGGATAAGCTGCTGTTTCTCCTTGTTTTTAGTCTTGTCAATATCGTTGCCCCCATTTTGTTACGAGCATTTATTACGATTTCTCGCCAACGTGAGCGACAGACGAGACAGATGGAGATTTGCTTTGATTTATTACGAATAGCTCAAGCAGTACTATTTAGTACAATGTATTGCTTATTAATATTGCAAAATTTATTTATTCCGATAGGCCTCGAAATGTATAGCATGATTATTGTAGGTATTATTTTGTTAGTTTATGGCTATTTGTTGCCGTGGATATCGTATTTGCATCCGTTGGGTATGCGTACGTCATGGACTAAAACGGAGCAGGAGGTTTGGGTTCATACTCATCGTAAACTGTCCGTATTCTGGATGCTGACAGGTGTAGTCTATCTGTTATGTCCGTATTTGCCAGGATGGTTGGGCTTATTGTTAATCGTTTCTTCCGTATGCCTAACAATTCTATCTACCTATATATACTCCTACTTATATTTCCGACGTGGAAAAGGAAAACAGAATAAGCCATCCCTAGAAGCTTAGGCTTCGATGGGGATGGCTTTTTTACATCTCGTTACAAGTAGGCCTAGGCCTGACGTTTATCTAAAGACAGACGCACAAGCGAAGCCGCTTGAACTAAACCGCCGCCAAAACCATAAAGAATAGCTGTGTCGTTTTGTTTTATTTGCTCGTTTGATAAAGCCATATCTAAAGCAAGCGGGATAGTAGCGCAGGAGGTATTTCCAAAATATTCCAAACTGTACAGCGTTCGCTCTAACGGAAATCCGCTTTTTTCGCATATCGACTCAATCATGCGTAAATTAGCGCTGTGTGGCACGAACCAATCTACATCCAATAATGAGAAATTACTTGCCGCAACCAGTTGGTGCATTCCCTGAGGTAATTGAGAGACTACCCACTTATATAATTCCCGACCATTTTGATAGATATTTCCCTTTCCAATTAGCTCTACATCTCCCATTTGATTAGAAAGACCTGAACGATATAAATGAATCCCGCCATTACCATGACTGCTCATAAAGGAATGCAGGAAGCTAGGATTCTGTTCATCACGTTCAACAAGTACTGCACCAGCGCCATCCCCAAACAAAACACAGGTATTACGGTCGGAGTAATCAGTCACTTTTGATAATGTCTCTCCGGCTACCACAAGAATTTTTTTATGCAGACCACTGCTTATCAGAGAATTAGCTAGATGTAGTCCATAGACAAAACCAGCACATGTGGCATTTACATCAAGCGCTCCAGCAAAACGAATTGATAGCTTAGCCTGTAGTTGGCTAGCTACACTGGGAAAAGGATAGTCTGGGGTGGTCGTACATACAAGAATGAAATCAACATCCTCTAGTTCTTTATCATATGCTTGCTGCAAATGCTGAACAGCTCGTAGGCAAAGATCGCTTGTAAATTGGTCGGGTTCAGCTATGCGTCGCTCTCGCATGCCAGTTCTTCTCACAATCCATTCATCGCTAGTCTCTACTAATTTTTCTAAATCAAAATTAGTGAGCCGCTTGTCTGGAACGTAAGACCCTATAGCTGTGATACGGGCTTTAGACGACAAAGCAGACGACCCAAAATCAGGTGAAGGAGAATTGGAAAAAGGATTCGAGTAAGCCGACATCAATATGACCCCATTTCTTACTTAAATTTTTTAGTATCTGATATTAGTATCAGGTACTAAAAAGAGGAAGTCAATAGTTTATCCCCCTTACATATTTAGATAATCCTAATCAAATTTTTCATATAGAAGAATAGGGAGCAGTCATTGACTTTTCAATTGAATATTCCTACAATTTGGTTTATCACAAAGAGATAAAGATAGATAAAGGGGAGTAAAAAATGAACAGACTACAAGCATACTGGCAAGAATTTCACCCTATAATACACTCCTTACTTATCGGTACGATTTTTGTGCGAGCTGCTAGTTCTATGAGTATGCCATTTTTGGCTATTCATTTATCCAAGACAACTGATCTGAGTCCGGTCATGATTGGAATTACTATTGGGGCTGGTCCTCTGGCATCTACAGTGGGAGGATTTATTGCAGGAACGTTATCTGATTTATTTGGGCGAAGGAGAATTATGCTGTGGGCATTGTATACCTGGGTGCTTGTTTTTTTAGGATTTGCGATTGGAAAAAGCGCAATCTTTTTTATTTTGCTTAACATTTTGGCGGGATTTTGCCGTTCCTTTTACGAGCCTGTATCGCAAGCACTCATGGCAGATTTAACAGAACCAGAGCGACGCTTTCGAGTTTTTTCCATGCGTTATCTGGCTATTAACATTGGTGTTTCCGTGGGTCCTTTGCTTGGGGCATATTTAGCATTACTAGGCGGGGCTCTCCCGTTTATTGTTACGGCCATGATCTATTTGCTCTATGTCATCAGCCTGCAATATTTGTTACATAAATTTGGCATAAAACAAATTGAGGGCCAAAAGAAAGAAAAAATTACATTTGCTTCGGCTTGGAATGTGGTACGTCAGGATGTCGCGTTACGCTACTTTATTGTCGGTGGCATTCTGGTATCAGTGGGCTATTCTCAAATGACTGTAACCCTATCCCAATTCGTTCAGGGAATGTTCGTTGACGGAGCCATCCTATTTTCATATCTGATGAGCTTAAATGCCATAGTGGTGGTTGCTTTGCAGCTTCCCTTATCCAGATGGGCCGAAAAAAGGACCCCGTTGTTTAGTCTTGTAACGGGAACCATCATGTATGCGATGGGGTTGTTAGGCTTCGGGCTTTCATCGAGTTGGCTAACTTTTATGATTTCCATGTGTATCTTTACCATTGGGGAGATTTTAACCTTCCCTGCTTCCACCGTTTTTATTGACTATTTAGCACCTGAGGGGATGCGAGGAACTTATTTTGGCACCCAAAGCTTTCATAACTTAGGACAATTTTTAGGACCGGTGCTAGGAGGATATATACTGGGAGTATACAATGGAACAATTATGTTTACGGTTATCTCCTGTATCACGCTTTTCAGTATTTTGTTCTACACTCTGGGACGCAACTGCTATACTGCTCGTACAGGTCAAGCTATGACGATGACTCGGTAGGAAAATGAATACAAATAAAAAAACTGTCGGGGGAGCAAGAGGCCTCGACAGTTTTGTATATAAGTAGAATCGTCATCAATCTATTTATTTAATTGCCTGCATAATTCGATCGGCTATCCGTTCATATCCAGCATGATTCGGATGGAAATGGTCCGTGTATAGATAGGCCTTCTCCTTGTTCCAAAATAAGTCGTAGGAGGGGATCACCAGCACGTTAGGATAACGGGCTGAGATAGTGGTTGCTTCATTATTCCACTCCTGAACATGCGTACTTGATTCTTGTTTGAACTCTGTATCGCCAAAGGGATTATAGAGAGAAGTATAAAAAATGGGTGCTTCTGGATTTATAGATCGAATTTGTTTTACAATGGCTTCATAGTTGATAGTAAGCTGGGTTGAAGCGTCCAATAGTTTTTCAAGATCAAATTCAAATATACCGCCGCTTTGGCGAAACAAATCATTCCCCCCAATCGTAAACAATATGAGGTTGGCTTCAGAAATCAGGCGCTTAACATTCGTTTGTTTCAGTTGGTTCACTACATCTCCTGATTCACTGCCACTGATAGCTAGATTGCTTAGTTGAATGCTTTGATTGCGCGCCTTTTCAGCCTTTTGCTTCAAAATTCCAATATAGCCTAATCCGCTTGAATCTCCTAACCCACGTGTCAAGGAGTCACCCAGCGCTACCACTTTTAATGTGCCTGTAGTGGGCAAGATAGCAGGGGAAGGAGCTTCTGGTGTTTGGTCTTCATTGGGGGTCTGAAGCTCAGATGTGCTTTTATCAGCTAAATGCACTGGCGTAAACGCAAAGCAGAAGCCGACTAATAGAGCAAAAAAAGATAAGCAAGCCAGTAGCAGAAGCCATTTCGTTAACGGATGTTTTTTAGAGCTAAGCACAGAGAACCTCCTTATTGAGCAGGTATTTCTTGTTACACTTTACTACTATTGTACCATTCTAATTGGTGATCAAACCAGAGAGGCTCATGTGGGAGAAAAAGCATGAGGAAGCTTTCCTTGTGAAAGAATAAGAAATCCTCTGCTTATAAATATAAGAGAGAAAGGTGGGAGATATGTGGCAGACGCAGTTCTTTCTGTTGCTCGTTTACAAAAATCAATAAAGAAAAAACGACTGATCCATGATATTACCTTTGATGTGCGAGCGGGGGAGGTATTTGGTTTTCTTGGACCTAATGGAGCTGGAAAAACAACCACGATTCGTATGTTGGTCGGGCTTACCAAACCTGATGGAGGAGAGATAAAAATCGGTGGGTATTCTTTACAAAACCATTTTTTGAAGGCAATTGATCAGGTCGGATGTATTGTGGAGAACCCTGAATTATACCCCTTTCTAACAGGACAAGAGAACTTAGAAATGCTTGCCCGAATGAGTAAAAAGGTAAGCTCTGATAGAATTCGTGAAGTTGTAGAGCAAGTGGAGCTGACGGAAGCGATTCACGAACAGGTAAAAACATATTCGTTAGGTATGCGTCAGCGTTTAGGAATTGCACAAGCATTGCTACATCGTCCCCGCTTACTTATCTTAGATGAACCTACCAACGGATTAGACCCGGCAGGTATTCGTGAATTGAGGCAGTTCATACGCCGCTTAGCGCTAGAAGAGAGGATCGGCGTCTTTATATCCAGTCATATGCTTAGTGAGATTGAGCTTATGTGTGATCGGGTAGCCATTATTAATAAGGGACGAGTTATATCAGTTGGCCACGTTAAAGAATTAATGGAGCAATTTGCGGATCAGGTGAATTGGAAATTTAGAGACAATAGTTTGCCGAAAGCTGTTGAGTTAATGCAGGCAAGCCCCTATGTATATGAACTTATAGCTTTGTCAGACGGCAGAGTGAAGTGTCGAATGGAAACGGACAAAATTGCTGAGGTTAACCGTTCCCTTATCCATGCAGGAGTAGATGTTATTGGCATTGAAGAAAAGGCTGTTACATTGGAAGACCTTTTCCTTACACTAACCCAAGATGAATCAGTAGATGAGGAGGGGAAGCATGCTTGATCTGGTATATAACGAGAGCTTAAAGCTAGTCAGACGCAAACGCTTCTATGTAGTCGTCCTCATATTGCTTATTTTGATTCCGTTGTTTACATATGCGCAATACCAATCAGTAGAGGTGGCCCGGGCACAAATTGGTACCGATGACTGGCGCACCATTCTTCAACAAAAGATAGTAGATACCCAAAATAGATTGGCTTCCACTCGCATCCCTCCCGAATGGAAGGATTTTCTGAAAACCCAATTACAGTTGCAACAGTATTATTTAGATCATGATATTGATCCGTCAGCGCCAGGGGCCGTTACATTTGCACGTGGATTTATGGATCAAGCTGTTGGACTGTTTCTACCGATGATTATTGTGATTTTAGCAGTTGATCTCGTATCTTCAGAATTTAGTGAAGGGACAATTAAACTGTTGCTGACAAGGCCAGTCAAACGTTGGAAGATCCTAACGAGTAAATATATAACACTCCTTTTGTTCACTTCCTTGACCTTATTGTTATCTCTGGTACTAGCGTATCTTATCTCAGGAGTTGTCTTTGGTTATGGAGGGTGGACGATGCCCGTTTTAACCGGCTTTAAAGCGACAGGAGAAGTCTTACAAACCTCACAGGTATTTGTATTAGATCAATGGAAATATATTTTGATGCAATATGGATTAGGCTGGTTCGTTTGTGTAGTGGTAGGTACAATATCGTTGATGATCTCTGTCTTGGTGAGAAGCACAGCGGCTGGCATGGGGATTATGATGGCTGCTCTTATTAGTGGGGCTATTTTAACTCAAATGGCCTCTACGTGGGAACAAGCGAAGTACTTGTTTAATGTAAATTTACAGCTTACGACGTATTTAGCGGGGAGCTTGCCACCTATTAAAGGCATGAGCCTACCCTTTTCTCTTGGAGTATTATCTGTTTGGGGAGTTGCTTCTTTAGTGATTGCCTATGTAGTGTTTACTAGACAAGATGTTACGTAATGTAAGATATAATCAAAAACCCTCTAACCATCGTTTTATCTTTGGCTAGAGGGTTTTTGATTGTTTTGGGTAGACAGCATCAAGCTATGACCAATTCATAGTTTTTACAGTATCCATTAAATCCTGTAAGCTCATTCCTTTTGCTGTTGCAATTACATAGAGCTGTTGGGAGGATTTCGTGGTAATAAGGTGAACTGCATGCTGCATTGTATTTTTTTCTTGAGAGTCGAAAGTTACTCCGATTGCTTTATCAGTACCGACATAGAAAATTTGTGGAGATCCAGCAAAGGTTCCTGGAATGGACAAAGTACGTTTTTGCGTGTCATTGCGCAGTACCTCTAGCTTAAGCTGAGCATCACCATGTCGATAGATAGCTGTTTGAGAAGTGACATGTTTACTTGTTTCTGATTCGTAATGAATAGCAACAGAAGCAAGCTTAAAATCTGCTTTAACTATACCTGCGAGCGGCATATCCGAGGCTTGTTTTGCCTTTTCCAAGGAGGTAAAGCTGGAGAAGGTTTGAGGTTTCTCTTTTTCCTTCTCTGTCTCTTGGGTGAACATTTCGCTTGTTGCTTCACCAATTGACTCTACCTCGGATTCGTCTACGGATGGTGTTTCAGTCGCCGTTAAGGATTTATTTAGACTTGCTGCGCCTCCTTGATTTTCAGAGGGTGCCACTGCTATGTCATGTAATTTTTCGGATTGATCAGAGGATGTAGACTTTGAGCCTGAATCTTGATCAGCTTTGTTCTCTGTTGTCCCAGAAGCTGTTACCGTATGCTCCTTGGATGCTGCTTGCATTGGAGATAGCGAGCGTGAAGCGAGCAGAGAAGGCGAAGCTGGCTTATTATTTTGTGCTTGTTGAACGGGTTGTTTACCATTATCAAGCATAGCGATTGTTGAGTCTGCGGAAGGGGCTTGGGATTTCTTTGCTTGAGCTACCGCAGTATCTTTGTCGCTTCTAGCTGGCTTGGTGTCTTGTCTCTCAGGTGTTCCTTCGGCTTTTTTCATGCTAGGTGGAGTTGCTTGTAATTTTTCTTGAGATGCAGCTTTTGGCTCGGCTGCTTGTGCTTGAGTCTCAGGTGATCCGCTCTCGATAGGAGCTTGCTTATCGTTACTTTGAGGTGTCTTTGCCATGTAGGAGGTTGACCCCTCAGACATTGGTGCATAAGCTACCTGTGGAGAAGGCAATTGCTCCGTACCAGTATTATCAGCGCTACCTGTAAAACCTCCATTTAGAGCCTGAACGCCTACAAGTCCCATGACCAAAAGGACACTAGCGGCTCCCAAGACAGGATACGAAAAGAATCGAAAGCGTTTTGCTTTGGACGGTTTGCTACTTTCTGGTATTTCATTAGCTACTGCAAGCGGAATGATCCCCGGCTCTGTTTTTTCAGATTGACTAGAACCTCCATGGTGTTGGGGAGCGGCATATATTTTATTCATAATGTTATCTTCTAGGTCAATGGAAGGTTGTGGAATCTCTTTTAGGAACAGGTTTTCCTCTATAGATGACCATTCATTCTCTAGCCAAGCCAAGCATTCATCACAGGTTTCTAAATGGGAAAGAGCGATATCGTCGTCAACAGTGTTAGTCCATTTTGCCTTAAATTCCTGGCAATTCATGTACGAGTCCTCCTTCCATTTTCGTTAACACTTTGGCAAATTCTTGCCTTGCTCGTAAATATCGAACCCGTGCTGTAGACTCTGCTACCCCAAGCAGGGAAGCTATTTTATCAAAGGGATATTCGTGCGTACAACGAAGCACAATAACTTCTTTATAGGAGTCAGATAGCTGTTCGAAAGCTTCGGCGATGGTCTTCTGTTGTTCTTTTCGCAAAAGCGATTCCTGTGGTAATTCATTCTGTACTCCTGAAGGGACGAAAGCCAATTGTTCATCCGTATCATGGAACTTCCGGCGCCGGAGAAAGTCAATGGTACGATTCCTTGCTAAAGTATGGAGCCATGTTGATAGTTGACTTTCACCTCGATAGGTGTTCAGCTTTTCGTAGGCTTTGATAAATACCTCTTGGGTCAGGTCTTCAGCGTCTGCCTTGTTGTTTACCATCTTATATATGAAGATATAGATCATATGCTGGTATTTTTGAATAATGTCACGAAAAGCTTCGACGTCCCCTTGCAAAACCTGTTGTACAATTTCACTGTCGGCTTGCATCGAAGTATTGCCTCCCTTCACTTCATCTGACGATACGTTGTTTTCAAACGTTTCAGTTAGTCTTTTTGAATTTTATCCATAAATATTTCCAGTGTTCTTCCATGATTAAACGGTATGGATAGTCATAGTAAAAAGCTGATGCATGTAAAGATTCCATCCCATTCTAACATTTTTTAAAGAAAAAAAACGTTACAAAAACTAGGAAAGGATTGGGACATATCTTACGCTTTACCCTCCAAGATTTTCAGGCTCTTCATCAGATTCTATGATTTGATAGTGATAACCTTGTTCTAATAGAAACATTTGGCGTTTACTCGCAAATTCCTGTTCACGGGTATCCCGTGACACCAGTGTATAAAAATAGGCTTGGTTGGTTGCCTTAGGACGCAAGATACGACCCAATCGCTGAGCTTCCTCCTGTCTAGAACCAAATGTACCTGAGATTTGAATCGCAACATTAGCATCAGGTAAGTCTACAGCAAAGTTGGCGACTTTAGATATCACTAGCTGTTTGATTTCTCCACGCTTAAACATCTCATAATAACGACCCCGGTCTTCCTCAGGTGTTTTACCTGTAATGAGCGGTAAGCCTAGCGTGTTGGCCACCAATTCTAATTGTTTGATGTACTGACCAATAATGAGGATATGATCGTCTTTATGCTGCCTCAGCAATTTTTGCACCCAGTTCACCTTAATCGGATTCTCTGCTGCTAGTCGATATTTCTCACGTGTGCCAGAAAAGGCGTAGGCCTCGCGATAAATAGAAGGAAGTGGTAGTCTGACTTCCTTACAGAAGGCCGTTGCGATCCAGCCCTGAGCTTCTAACGCTTTCCATGGCATTTCGTATTTTTTGGGGCCGATCAGGGAAAAGACTTCATCTTCTTTTCCATCCTCACGTACTAGAGTAGCGGTTAATCCTAACCTCCGTTTGGCCTGAATGCTTGAGGTCATCTTGAAAATAGGAGCAGGGAGCATGTGAACCTCGTCGTAAATGATTAGTCCCCAGTTATAATCCGTAAATAAATTCATATGGGGAAACTCTTCTGAGCCACGCTGTCTTGAAGTCACCATTTGATAGGTGGTAACGGTAACAGGTCGCACCTCTTTTTGTTCACCAGTATATTCGCCTACCATGTCAGCGGTCAGAGTGGTTTTCGTTATGATTTCGTTGATCCATTGTCGGACAGATGTTGTACTTGTTGTTAAGATGAGAGTCGCCGTCTCAAAGCGTGACATGGTACCAATTCCAATAATGGTTTTCCCGGCTCCACAGGGCAAGCACAAAACACCACTGCCACCGTAAGCAGTACCATTGGCATAAAAGGCATCCACGGCAGCTAGCTGATAGTCTCGCAGGGCAAAAGGAGTTCCTGTGTTATCGCAGGGGACAAGCTCCATCGGGCACGGTTCGCCCTCCTGATAGCCGGCTAAATCCTGCACGGGATAGCCAAGCTTAATAAGAGCCTGTTTTACTAGTCCACGTGAGTACGGCTTCAGTATATACAGACTCTCCGAACGTTTTTCTTCTATATAAGGCTGCATAGATTGATAGCCCATAACTTCTGCCAGAATAAGAGGGTCTACACTTGTCAGTCCGATTTGATCCTCGTAGGTATGCATCTGGATCAATCCGTATCTCGAAAAGGCTCTTTTAACCTCATCTGCAACAGAAGGGGGCAGTCCATATTTACTGTAGCGGCTGAGTGTTTCAAGGATTTGCTCTGCTTGTAGCTGACTTGCCGCTGCATTCCACAAAGAAAGTGGAGTTAGACGGTAAGTATGTATATATTCTGGGCTTTTAATAAGCTCAGCAAAGCCACTAATCGCTTGTCTTGCTTCATCAAATAAGGGATTCTCCACTTCTACTAAAATGCTCCGATCACTTTGTACAATTAGTGGTAAATGGGGTTGAAAAGACACGGTCGTCACCTCATAGCGGTATCAATATTGCCAATGGTACCATATTTGGGGACGAAAGGGAAAAGCAGGGGAGAGCTATCATTTTGATTCAAAATCAGGGGCTCAGGTTACAATAGAAATACCTTTATAGAGAGAGGAGGGAAGAATGTGGCATCAGGTAGCATTCTTGGGACAAGCATTAATTTATTGTTTGTTCTATTTCTTGTTTTCCTTAATGGGTTCTTTGTAGCCACCGAATTCGCTCTGGTAAAAATACGTGAATCTCGAATTACTCAGCTTGTAGCAGAAGGCAATGTAAAGGCTAGATTAGTTGATACATTATTACATCAGCTAGATGCTTATTTATCCGCAACTCAATTGGGAATTACGCTTGCTTCTCTAGGGTTAGGCTGGATTGGAGAGCCAGCGATCGCGCACTTATTGCATCCCGTTTTTTCATATGCAGGGATTACAGAGCCATGGAAGAGCTCGATTTCCGTTGTGATTGGATTTTTGATCATTACATTCTTACATATCGTATTAGGAGAGCTGGCACCTAAATCATTGGCTATACAACGTCCTGAACAAATTTCTTTATTTGTAGCACGTCCCATGCAGTTGTTTTATAAGGTAATGTTTCCCTTTATTAAGCTGTTAAATGGAGCAGCCTCCAAAATTTTACGTTTGTTTGGTATTGAACCGGTATCTGAGCATGAAGCGGCACATACAGAAGAAGAAATTCGGATTTTAGTCAATGAAAGCCACAAAAGTGGGTTAATTGATAACACCGAATTAATGCTAGTAGACAATATCTTTGAATTCTCGGAAACAACAGCTCGCGAAATCATGGTACCTCGAACAGATATGGTTGTTCTCGATATTAGAGACAGCTTTGAGGATAATTTAGATATTGTGAGTACAGGGAGATTTACCCGTTATCCAGTGGTAAATGGGGATAAGGATCATGTGGTTGGAATTTTGCATATTAAAGACATTTTAACCTATGCTTTAAAGGAAATAGAGAAGGAACGCCATTTGAGTGATTTATTACGTCCTGTTTTATCTGTACCAGAGACCATTTCTATTAGTCATTTGTTAACCATGCTACAAAAACAACGGAGTCAAGTCGCCATCCTAATAGATGAATATGGTGGGACTGCTGGATTACTTACACTTGAAGACATTGTGGAGGAAATTGTTGGAGACATTCAGGATGAATTTGATGATGAGCGACCTGAGATCGAGCAATTTAAACAGAAGGAGGAAAGCATCGTTTCTTTTGATGGGCGTATGTTGCTCGAAGAAGTAAACGCATATCTCAACATACAGCTAGATACCGCAGAAGTAGATACGATCGCTGGTTGGATTTACACAAAAATCACCCATCCTCCGACCTTAGGCATGAAAGTGATAGAGGAAGGGTATGAATTTGAAGTTGGAGAAGTGAATCATTTACGTATTACTCGTGTCTTTGTTAAAAAAATGATAAAAGATAACAAAGAAGCATAAGCCATCAAGCAGGTCCCTGCATAGGATATCAAATAGACATGATATTCGTGGAGGGGCTTTTGTGTATAAGATTATTTCATTTCCCAAAACGCTTGGTTATAGTATCTGTGCCAAAAAATTAAAAGAAAATCAATCCATCATGCCCTCAGTTAGGCATTGTGAATCTGTTGGTTGCTTCTTAGTGGCGCAGGACGAGTTTGAAAAATTAACCAAATTAATTGGCCGTGAAGGATATACCGTATCAAATGAAGTCCAGGTGCGC
The DNA here is from genome assembly GCF_000219535.2 of Brevibacillus laterosporus LMG 15441. Lineage (NCBI taxonomy): Bacteria > Bacillati > Bacillota > Bacilli > Caryophanales > Paenibacillaceae > Brevibacillus > Brevibacillus laterosporus. The sequence continues at coordinate 4,166,419 of NZ_CP007806.1, read as the reverse complement.
TTACACAGTAAGGAAAGTAAGAAAAGTAAGAAAAACAAGGAAAGCAAGGAAAGCAAGGAAAGCAAGGAAAGCAAGGAAAGTAAGGAAAGTAAGGAAAGTAATAGGAGTAAGGTAAGTAAGAAAAGTAAGGAGAATAAGGAGAATAAGGATCATAAGGAGAATAAGGATCATAAAGAAGAAATTCCATGGGGGGTAGAGCATATAGGGGCTCCTGCCCTGTGGCATGTAACAAAGGGTAAGGGAATTAAAGTTGCCGTGATTGATACTGGTATTTCATCGTCCCATCCAGATTTGAAGGGACAGATAAAAGGAAAAGTGTCAGTGATAGCTGGGGCGGAACGGTTTAATATGGGAGGACACGGTACGCATGTGGCGGGAACTATAGCGGCTGTAGCCAATAATCGGGGGATTGTTGGCATTGCTCCCGAGGTTGATCTTTATGATGTGCAAGCGTTTGGAGCGGAAGGAACAGCTAATATCAGTGACATCATAGCCGGGATCAATTGGGCTATCGAGCAGAAGGTGGATATTATTAACATGAGCTTTGGAACGAGTGAGGATCATCCTGCTTTCCATCAAGCCTTACGTGTAGCCTCCAGAAATGGAATCATACTCGTAGCGTCCGCAGGGAATAATGGTAGGGGCCTGGAATATCCCGCTGCCTATCGTGAAGTAATCGCGGTAGGTGCGATCAACCAACAAGCAAAGCTAGCTGAATTTAGCGCGAGAGGCAGAGGAATGAATACAGTTGCCCCTGGTGTTGGCATTAAATCTACTTGGCTCAATAAAGGATATCGTACGTTGGACGGTACTTCTATGGCGGCTGCTCATATTTCGGGACTATATGCTCTACGTCTAGCGCAACAACGTACCAGAGCCATGAATCGCTTCAACAAAAGAGCGAATAATCGTTCGAATAAGCAAATAACTTATCCGGGAGAAGGAATTGAAAAAAATCACGTAAAGAAACATAAAAAGAACCTTGAAAAGAACTTTGAAAAAGACCATGAAAAGAACCATGAAAAGAACCATGAAAAGAACCAAGCACATACCTTCGAGAATGAATCTGCACCCATCCGTCAAAACAGATTCGATCTTCTTTCTCTGTTTAAGAGACGCTGATATGCAAGGAAGGGATGGAAAAAATGAATGCATTATGCGCTTGATTATTATGTAAAAACAGCTCCTTCTTATCAAACAGCAACTTCTATTTTTAAAGATGAGTGGATTAGTATTTTTCCTGCACAATATCAGATTGAGGGGGGCTTTGCTCCTTTATTTGAAGATGCTCGTGCTATCTGGGCGATTGATAAATTAGGAGGAGTAGCAGGTAAATCGGTACTGGAGTTAGGACCGATGGAGGGGGCACATAGTTATCTGCTGGAAAAAAAGGGGGATGCCGCTAGCATTCTTGGAATTGAAGCCAATACGAAGTGCTTTTTACGTTGCTTGGTAACAAAAGAAGTAACTAATTTGCAACGTGTGCGTTACCTATGCGGAGATTTTGTAGAATTTTTAAAACAGACAGATCAGACTTTTGATGTTTGCTTTGCCTCTGGTGTCTTGTACCATATGGTCAATCCGATTATGGTGCTGGGGCTATTAAAGGAACGATGCAAGAAAATGTACTTATGGACGCACTATTTTGATGAAAATATCTTACAGCATTCAGTTGATTATCGTCTGCGATTTAGCGGGAGCCAATCTGCTTCAGAATATGGCTTTGCTCACACATTATATCAACATAATTATTTGCAAGCACTCGATAGCAAACTGTTTATTGGGGGCACACTTCCTTTTAGCAACTGGCTCAGTAGACAGGATTTACTTGCAGGCTTAAACCATGTTGGTTTCCAGATAGACGCAATCAGCTTTGACGATCCGATCTATCCTAACGGGCCGGCTCTTGCCATAGTGGCAAGTGTTCGGGAGTAACGAAATGAATGAACAATTCAAATTAATAACCGGGGAAAATAGCATAACTCGTATGGTAGTAAGGCATCATACGAGAGGGCTTACTTCCTCGGTTTTTTATATGAATGAAAGCAGGGAGGAGAGGTGAAACTTTCCAGTCGTTTTGTTACAATTACTAGATCAGATGGTTAAAGGAGATTGGTATCATGCGTATTCTACTTACAAATGACGATGGCATTGAAGCATTAGGTATACGAACCCTTGCGGAAGCCCTTCTTCCTTTACAGGACCTTGAAATTTATGTGGTTGCCCCAAGCGAAGAGAGAAGCGGAGTGGGTCACGGTGTTACATTTCGTGAAGCATTAGCTCCTGCACCGCATGATTTTTATGGGTTACCAGTAAAGGCCTGGAGCGTAAATGGCAATCCTGCCGATTGTGTAAAGGCGGCCTATTACCTCTTATTTAAAGATCAGGAGCGTCCTGATCTTGTGTTATCAGGAATTAATGTAGGGGCTAATTTAGGAAAAGATGTTTACTATTCAGGGACATGTAGTGCAGCTCGTGAGGCAGTAATTTTAGGCATCCCGGCTGTTGCTTTGTCCTATGATAATTATCATAACCCGACAAGCTTTGGAGAAGTGGGAAAGATTATTGAACCTCTGCTAAAGCAATTTATGGAGCAAACGAAGCAAAAACAAATGCCTCCGAAAGTGTTCTGGAATGTAAATGTACCTGATTTGCCTAAAAGCCAGATAAAAGGCATCACTCCCGCTGTGTTAGCCTTTGATTTTTATCACGACGTCTACAGTCCTTCAGATTCTGGTTATTTTCTGGGGAGAGAGTATCCCGAACGCTTGGAAAAACAAAGTACAGAAGAGGATTTTCAACTAGTAAAACAAGGATATACGACAGTTACTCCTATTCATATTGATTCCACGGATCGTAAATTATTGGAGCAAATGAAAGAGTGGCCACTTTTAAAAAATAACCTAAGGGGAGAGTAAAACATGGCAGAAATGCAGATGCAATCCTTACTTTCTTTCCCTGGACCGTCTCCTGATGCTCAAACATCAGGGGAGGTTCTCTCTACAGATTTTTATGTTTCCCTATATCAAGTTGTTCATGAGGAAGGCTATCCCTGTTTCGGGCGATTAAATGATCAGGGGGTAGCAGAGCTTTATCTGGTGTTTGAAGATATTGACGCTTTTAGTCAAGCGGTGGAGGGACTTAGTACGGTCGAGTTTCGCACGTATAAGGAGCAATTGCTTCTGATCGTATGGACAAAATATGATGAAAGTACTCCACTAGGATTCCCGCTTTCGTTTCTTCCGCATGTACCTGTTGAACGTACTTGGATTCATACATTGCTAGAGCAGCCCGATCTGGAGCTGTTTTTTTTAGCAAGGGAACAAGATCTGCTGGTTCACATCTTCACGGAAGTACTTACTCTTTCATCTACTGAAAGATCAGATGTGTATCAAATGCTACAGGAGCTAGATGCGCGCACTCACAACCCCCTTATATTAGAAGGAGCAGATGAACAAGAAGGTAGGCATGAGATAATTTCAAAATCTGCACTAGAGTTACCAGATGATCTATTGCTACAACAGGGAGAAGCATATGATTTTCTTTATCAGATTCATCTGCAAAAGCATCAGGATCAAGCAGAGCATGTCTTAATGGAGAGCTTGTATCAGGCCCTGCATATGCTAAGTCGGCATCCTGTCAGTCATATTCGAGAAGCGGACCTTCTTGTTTGGGTCTATGGGAATGAGCAAACGTTCTCGATCTATACAAGCCCTTCCTTACGTTCCATGTACCATACGCAGCAGGATGATCCGTTTTTGGAATTATTTCGTCGGTTTCCTGCTTTTCAAAGCATTCGGGAAATATCTCCATTAAAAGAGGGCGCGTTTCCGATTTTTCAACGAGAAGCGGGATGCTTTTACCATCTGGAATTAAATCATGAGATGCAAAATAAGCTTGCTCGACTTTTTTCTCATATAGATCAAACAAGCGCGAATCCATTTGTCTAAACATACAGAAAACTAGACATGTTTCAACAAAGGATTAGACAAGCCAAAATGCGAAAAAGAGAAAGATAAAAAGTGATGGGGGTGTAGGTAGTGAATTCTTCCCAACAAGGTAGTATCGCACTTATTTCCTTTCAGGGTCTACAAAAAGAGGTGGAGCAAATCGCTCAAGCCTTGTCTCTTCGCACAGAGGGAGGAGTACGACTTTCTATGCCAGGAGAGACGTTTGCAAATACCTTTTGTGCTGACTTTACTCTTTGGGATTTGGCTGGCGTCATTACGCTGAAAAGCAAGCCGGGTAGATATGGTTTCAATCGTGACAATAGGCAAGACATTCCGCTAATTATGAGATTTTCAATCTCTTACAATTCGCCTAGGGATGCAGAAACCATTAAACAGAGGATTAACGAATATTTCTCATATGAAGCAGAGGTTCACTGGAATGTCGCTTCGACCGAGCAAACGAAGCAGATGGATTTAGCGGTTCATTTCGAGTATCAACCGCAACATGATATTATAGATGCATATATTCGTTATGTGTTGGGCATGATAACGGGACGAAATACGGCTGCCTAATTGTGGGCTGGAAAAAAGGGCGCTCTCTGAGAGGGTCCTCTTTTTTACGGATAGGAATAAGAAAGGACTGAATCTATTGGTAAAACGCCTATTTATTGCCTTGCATGTTCCGACCGATGTAATTTCATATATTGAGGCTGCTCAACAACAGGTGAAGCAGGAGCTTAAAGCTGAGCGATGGCAGCCTTTACATAATTTACATTTAACCTTGCATTTTCTCGGAGATGTTGATGAACAAAAAATTCCGGAGCTTAAGAAGGATATCCAGATTGTTAGTTCCATTATCCGTCCTTTTTCCTTGTCTATTGATCATTTTGGTTCGTTCCCCAAGGGAGGAAAGCCACGAGTATTGTGGCTAGGACTGCAAGGGGATATAGAATCCTTGCAACAGATGCATCTCCTGCTGGGAAAACGCCTAGATCGTCATGAAAGCCTTCCGTATGACAAACGACCATATGAGCCACATGTAACCATAGCCCGCAAGCCAAAGTTGCATGAAGAGCGTTCCCTTCCATTAGCAGATTGGTCACAACGTTTTTTACCTCATCCCAAGCCTAGCTGGAAGGTAGAGGGAATTACCCTATTTCAATCGGAGTTACGCCCAGAAGGAGCTATTCATACTCCACTATTCACCAGTTTATTAGGCGAAACAACGAATTTATAGAAAAAAACGCCGTTTTGCCGTTCAAATTTTCTCACCATCTGAATAAACTTAATAAAAACAGAAGATCACGAATGTGTGCGATCACAATGAGATGTCAGATGCTGAGAAAGCGGTGGAAATTCAAAATGAGTGAGTTTACTACCGGGGTGTTATATCCAAGACGATACGAAAGCAAACTGATTAAACAACTACCTGACTCAAAGCAACCGTATTTTCATAAGCGGCTAAACGATGAATGGAATGTATTTTTTCTGGAAGATGAGTGGGTACAGACGGCGGAAACCCTTCAATACCTATTGGATTTATCCAAGCTTGGAGTGGCTCTGCTGTGGTTTCATGATGCGGAGGACAGCGGTTGGGGCTTCCGATTATTTGAAGGCGGCTACGAGGTATCGTCTGCTACGATTAGCTATATTTTAGATATGGAATTAGCGGAGATAGAAATGAAGCGGAGATATCCAGATCTAATAGATCCAGATGATTATATGAAAGAAGAAGACCTACGCAAAGAGTACGATGAACTAATTGATACAATTATTACCTCACAGATATATCGCCAGGAAGTGCAGAAGGGATTATCTCGCTGTAAGCCACAGTTGTTCCGTTCCTTCTTGTCTCCCAAGCAAATTCAGCAACTCCATTCATTGTTTGACACAAACATTCTAGTCGAAATCGATTATGAAACGGGTAGCAGTCTACTGTATGATTCAGTGGATTTGTTTAAGGAAATCTTAGGGATTGAAGAAATGATGTGGGTTAATTATTCGTATTTAGCAAGCGGCGGAAGAGATAGTGGGTTGGCATGATGCTGTGTAAAAAAATAGGGATGAAGCTGATAATCTACCCAGTAAAAAGCAAGGAACAAGAGGCTTTGCCGAGCAATGATGCAGGCAAGGCCTTTGTTGCGTTCACGTTTAACAACTACGGCGACCCATTGATGAACAAATGAGCCGCCGATAATCGTTTACGCCTCTGATGCAACAGGTTGAATCCATTGGGCAAAAATAGTAGGCAGATTAAGCATGAGGAGTAGACGTTCTCCTTCTTGGGCAATTCCAGCTAAATTGGAACCATCTAAGCCTGCAACTACTGGTGGAGCCGCTTTTATGGAGGAAGGTGCAATTTTGGCTACTTCTGATACACCATCCACAACGATACCTGCTTCAAAGCCGTCTATTTTAAGTACGATAAAACGACTATCTTCAGTAAGCTGAATGGATGGTAGTCCAAACATTTTACGGATTTGTAAGATAGCAAGGATATTCCCACGTAGATTAATGACACCTTCTACATACTCTGGTGATTTAGGAACCTTTGTAATAGGCATTGGCTTAACAATTTCGAGGACATTCTCCAATGGAAAACCGAACGTTTCATTACCCATGGTAAATAAGATATAAGAAAGGGCCTCGACATCGCTCTGAGATTGGTTGAGGCCTAGTTGATCTTGATTTAATTCCATGAGGCTTCCCCCTTTCTATTTTTCCTTCTAAAAGTATGTTTATTATATCATCTCAGATGGAATCTGGAATCGTTGCTTTTAGAAAAGCACAGTTTCATGGGCCGTGTATGATGTTCGATTCCATTAGAATTAATATTTGTAGGATTGATTAAATAAATAATAATAAATATATATAAATATTTTTTAACGCAATGAAAAAGTTGGTTTTCCGGTCTACGAAAAGATTGTCGTGAAATAGCCAAATCCAATGTTTTTGTGGATTTCAGATAGAGAAATTACCGAAAAATACATTATTTTCCTAATCCATTGAAAATGGCATGGAGTTTTTTTACAAGCATCAAAAGTTGCGAGATTCTGGCTGAAAAAGATACTAGTAGCTATTTTTCGCCGATCATTATTGTCGAAATATTTAAATATAAATAAAAGTTAATAAAGAATAAGCAAATCCCATTTTTTTGAATTACAATATATGTATAATTAAATTATAAGATGATTGAAAAGTTAAAAGTGTTAGTTTTATTCTAGCGTAAAAATAAGGAGGGGAATTATGAGAAAATCGTAGCATTTTGTCTATTTTGCAAACAATGAATTGGAAAGCCCCGAACAAACAATCATGAGTGAAACGTTCAAAATTGATTTAGGAGGGACTACTAGAATGTTTATAAAAAAGAATTACGTGCGAGGAGAGAGGGAGCAACATTCACCTGACCAACAAGCCCTTGAGCTAACGAATGCAGAAAAATCTCTTTGGATCGCACATCAGATGAATCCAGCGTCATGCAATGAACCGCTTGGAGTTAAATTGAAAGGGGAAGTTTCTCTAATCCTCTTGCAGGAAGCTTTAGATCGAATTGTTCAACGCCATCCGGCTTTGCGAATGATCTTTATTTGTCAGGATGGAGAGAATCCTCAAAAACTAATTTTACCTCAAGTGAATGTTCCAATCACTCCGCACGATTTTACAGCGATTTCACCGATAGAGAAAGAAAATATGATTCAGGACACGTTAGAACTTTTACGTATAGAGCCATTTTCGTTGGAGGAAGGACCATTATTACGCCCTCATTTACTTAAAATAAGTGATGAAGAATATCTATTTTATGTTGTTTTCCACCATATCATTTATGATGGCTGGAGCTCAGGTATTTTCTTGCGAGAACTATCCGCCTTCTATACAGCTTTAAAAAAGAAGGAACAAATTGCTCAAGCCAAGCAGGAAGATACAGGAATTGCTAAACTGATACAAGCTACTGAAATAGGAGCATTAGCTCATCATGAATCCGATACATACTGGGCAAATAAGATGCAAGGCTCTATTCCTTATGTGGGATTTTCCTCAGATCAATCTCCTGCTAAAGGCTTGACCTATCAAGGAGATTACATAAGCTGTATCATTGACTCGGCATTGATGCGGAAGGTTGAAAAATTTTCAACAGACATGCAAATAAGTGTCTATCGTGTTATGCTAACGGCTTATTTTATCCTTTTGCATCAAATGACTTTGGAAGAAGATATCGTGGTTGGTATGCCTGTGAATCTGAGACCGAGAAAAGGCTTTGGGGAAATTTTTGGCTATTATATTAATACTCTTCCTATCCGTCTTTCTTTAGCTGATGTACAAGGTTATAATCAATTGCTCAAGCAAGTTGATCAACATGTTAGAGAGGCCTTGCAGCATCAACATTATCGAAGTGAATCTCTGATCGAAAACACCGATTCAACCGAAAAGGGAGATAGACGAATCGTTTCTACGGTATTTAATATGGTAGGTCTTCCTACAATTGAATTTGAAGGACTTGAAGCAGAGGTAACTTATCAATTTAAACGTACCACTCTTTTTGATATTGTATGGCGAGTAGTTAAAAGCGAAGAGAAGCAATATATGATAGAGATAGATTTTAATACGGATTTATATCATTCGAATACAATTGAAAACTTACTTCAACGCTATATTCATGTATTAGAAACCTTGCTTCAAAATCCCGAAGCATCACTACATACATTGCCATTTCTTATTGAAGAGGATTATGAAATTTATAAGAAAATAAATCGCAATTATTTGGATTTTCCGACTGCAAAAACGTTGGATCAGCTTATCGATGATCAAGCTTCTCAATTCCCAGACCGCCTAGCCATTACTATGGGAGAGGAAGCTATTACCTATAAACAATTGCAGGATCGGACTAATCAGCTTGCTCATTATCTTCTTCAACATCATCTGAAGAAAAGTGAGCGGGTTGCGTTATTAATGGATCGTCATATTGATACTATTATCGCCATGATAGCGATCTTAAAGGCAGGTGGAGCCTATGTTCCTATTGATCCAGATTTTCCTGCCGAGCGTATACAGTATATGGTTGCGGATAGCGAAGCAACCCATCTCATTACTAGAAAGAAATGGGCTCATAAGCTTCCGAATGATTTTGGATGCTGTTTATTGTGGGAAGAGATTCCAACAGATCTTCCTGTTGATTCAGTTGAAGCGTGCCATACTCCCGAGGATATTGCTTATATGATCTATACCTCAGGCTCAACCGGTAATCCAAAGGGTGTATTATTGTCCCATATTGGGGTTGTAAACTTAATTTATTCCTTAAAGGATAAGTATAAATATACAGAAAAAGATGTTTATTTACAGTTTGCTTCCCTTATTTTTGATGCCTCTGTGTGGGAAATTTACTCTAGCCTATTATGTGGTGGAAGACTTCACCTGCTTTCAGACCTAGATCGAACATCTCCAGAAAATTTTGTCCAGACCGTAAACAGCACCAAAGCAAATTATTGTGTACTTCCTGTCATTTACTTTAAACAGCTATCGCAACTGCCTGAGGAGACTTTAGAGCAATTACATTCGCTTAAGGCTATTTTTATTGGCGGTGAAACCTTATCCCCAGAAGCAGTACGTATGTGGCAGCGTAAGGTAGGAACGAGGATTCTAATAGCTAACGCTTATGGACCTACAGAGGCTACCGTTTGTAAAACGATCTATGATATTACAGAATTGTTGCCAGAGGAGCAACAAAGCATCCCAATAGGTAAGCCTTTGGCAAACAGTGAAATCTTTATTTTGAATAAACATGGCATGCTCTGCCCGCTAAATGTCCCAGGAGAAATCATTCTTGGAGGTGTAGGACTAGCAAAAGGGTATTTAAATCAAGCCGAACAAACAAAGACGGCTTTTGTTTCACTTGCTCTTCCTAACCAACCTGAGAAAAGGTTTTATCGCACCGGGGATATAGGGCGTATTCTACCAGATGGTAACTTGGAATTTATGGGGCGCATAGATCATCAGGTAAAAATTAGAGGCTATCGAATAGAACTAGACGAAATTGAAACCGTCTTATTACAACATCCTAAGGTAAAGGATTCGGCTATTGTTGTCTACAAGGATGATCATGATCGTTCCAGATTAGTAGCCTTTTATATGACTGCTGATTCTGATGGAGACGTACCTGTGGATGAATTAGTGACCTATCTGAATCAAAGGCTACCTGTATATATGGTACCGGAGCATTTCTATACTCTGTCATCAATGCCTCTCTCACCTAGTGGAAAAGTGGATCGTAAGTCATTAGCTCAACAAGCTAGATCACTTATGACCACGGAGAGTAGAATATATCTCTCACCCAATACGCCTACAGAAAAAGCTGTAGTAAAAATATGGGCGAAAGTGCTTCAAATAGAAGAAGCGAGAATCAGCATTAATGATGACTTTTTTGCACTGGGAGGTCACTCATTAATAGCTATTAAGGTAATCAATCAGGTACAAAAGCAATTAGAAGCGAAAATCGAGCTTAAGGATTTATTCCAGTATCGTACGGTAGAACGCTTGGCAGTATTTATCGACGAGCAGGCTACTACAAATACTGCTTATCAAGTAAGTAAGGATATAGATAAATTGCCGCACGTTATTGAACAGGAGCATTATACATTATCGAATGCTCAGAAAAGGCTATGGTTCTTGGAAAAATGGAATAATAGTGTAGGCGTGTACCATGTTCCGTTACAGATGAAAATCAAACCAGGCCTTGATCCTGATTTGTTCAGACAAGCTCTAGAAATATTGATCAATCGACATGAGATTCTGCGTACTACATTTGTGGAATTTCAGGGCGAACCTAGACAGGTTATACACAATTCTTTTGAGTTAGCACTTTATCATAAGGACTTGTCTCATTTACACGAAGAACAACAGAAAGCCTTAATCGAAGAAGAGATAAGAAATGATATGAAAGAGCCATTTGATTTGTCTAATGGACCTTTATTTAGAATCTCGTTATATTCGCTTTCGGATGAGCTAAGCCATCTCTATTTAAATTTTCATCATCTCATCACGGATGAATGGAGTATACAGCTACTCCTGCAAGAGTGCATGGAGGTTTATCAGGCTCAGGAACAAGGGAAGAAACCAAGCTTACAGCCTATTGAGCGTCGATATATTGATTATGCAGAATGGCAGGAACAAAAGCTTAGAGAGGGCTATTGGAAAGCGGAAGAGGCATACTGGCTTGAACAGCTAAAAGGACCTTTGCCGGTTCTAGAACTGCCTTTGGATTTCATTCGACCTAAGGAACAGACCTTTGAGGGCGAAACCGTTGATTTTCCTCTTACTAAAAAGCTCACTCAGCAGTTAAAAGAAGTAGGGAAAGCTGAAAGTGTTACGATGAATATGCTATTATTGTCTGCTTATTTCAAACTATTAAGCCATTTCTCTGGACAAGAGGATATTATTGTTGGTACCCCTATCGCTGGGCGAATACATGAAGCGGTAGAGCATATTCAAGGCTTTTTTGTAAATACATTAGCTATCCGGATGAATTTCCAAGGTGTGGATACTTTACACCAGCTTATCCAAAAGGTAAAGGAGACCACCTTAGCGGCTTATCATCACCAGGCGTATCCTTTTGATAGTCTAATAGAGCTAATCAATCCTGATCGAATGGAAAATCAAACACCTATCTTTTCAACGTTGTTTACCTACGAAAATGATCTGAATCTACAGCAGAGTGACTATCAATTAGAAGTGCTTCCATGCGATATCAATACGAGTAAATTTGATCTTTCTCTTGCCGTATATGAGAAGAATCAGCAATTACATCTAGCGTTTGAATATAACAAGGATTTATTTACACAAGATACCATTTCTCGATTTGCTGGTAGTTTGGAAAAAATCCTAGAAGCATTCATCAACCAGCGTCTGTCTGCTCCACATCTGCTGGATTTATTGACAGATGAGGAGAAACAACTGTATCAGGAAGTAAACGGTACAAAAGCTGCATACCCTTTTGAGCAAACGATTCAGGAACGATTTTATGAACAAGCAAGCAAGTATCCTAGTAAAATCGCAATTTCAATGGGAGAGCAGTCTCTCACTTATGAAGAGGTAAACCACGCATCCAATCAGGTAGCTCATTATTTACGTTTTACCGGGATGAGACCGCAAGAGAAGGTAGCTATATTACTTGATAGAAGCATCGAGAGCATTATTGCTATGTTAGGTATCTTAAAGGCAGGAGGAGCTTATGTTCCAATTGATACGGGCTATCCAAAGGATCGTATTGAATATATCTTAGAGGATAGTCAAACCTCATACATGATTACAAGAGATGCTCACATGAAGGGATTATCACGTTATACAGGTGTCATCGTGCGCATGGAAGATGTGTATGAGCTTGGACAAACCAATCATGTGGAAACCTTAAATACCGCAGAGGATATAGCTTACGTCATTTATACATCTGGCTCGACAGGGAAACCAAAGGGCACATTACTGCGTCATCGTGGGGTTCTTAATCTGATTCAATGGAGGAAGGATCAATTTCAGGTAAATTGCGAGGATACTTTTGTTCAGTTTGCTTCCTTTAGCTTTGACACCTCTGTTTCTGAGATCTTTTCAGCCTTGTTGCATGGAGCTAGATTACACATTTTATCTGAAGATGAGAGATATTCTGTCAGTGCCTATGCTCTTGCAGTTCAAAAGGTTCAGGCTACAATCACGGATGTGCCAATTGTATTTTTCCATAACGTAATTGCTTCCCTGAGTAATACAGAAGCAGAAATGGTAAAAACGCTGCGTATGATGATGGTTGGAGGAGAAGCTCTGCCTGCTGAATCTGTACGAGCATGGCATAATAGATTTGGTCAGCAGACGTTGATTATCAACGAGTACGGCCCGACTGAGGCTACTGTTTCTGCAACGTTTTATCCAATTCATCGGATCGAGCCTGAGCAAAAAAATGTTCCGATTGGAAAGCCGCTTGCCAATACCAAGATTCACATTCTCCATTCTCAAAAAACGCCGTGCCCGATTGGAGCAATTGGTGAGATTTATATCGAGAGTGTTGGACTTTCACCAGGCTATTGGAATCAAGAGAAGAAAAATGAAGAAGTATTTATCTCAAATCCATTTACTCATCAGTTTGCAGATAGACTATATCGCACAGGTGATTTAGCTAGATGGTTACCTGACGGCAATATTGAATTCGTGGGTAGAAGAGATGATCAAATTAAAATTAGAGGTTACCGTGTAGAATTAGGTGAAATAGAAGAAACGCTTTTACAGCATCCATTGATCCATCAATCTGTTGTGCTGGCAGTAGATTCTGGAGCAGAGAAAGTTCTTGTATCCTATTACACTACGAATAGTCAACAAGAAATCCAAGCCAGCGAGTTAAATTCCTATTTATCTGGAACGCTTCCAGAATACATGCTTCCAAGGCATTATATTTATCTGGAGGAACTACCGTTAACTCCAAATGGTAAAGTCGATCGAAAAAGCTTGATGCAGAACTCCCCGCATTTCGTGAAAAAAGAAAGAAGCTTTACTAAGCCTGAGACGGAGTTGCAAATAGAAATTGCGCAAATTTGGGAGCAGGTATTGGATGTGAAGCCTGTTGGACTAGAGGATGATTTTTTTGAGTTAGGTGGACACTCCTTAAAAATCATGCCAGTTCTGGTACAATTAAAGCCTAAATATCCGATGATTCGAATTCAGGATTTTTTCAAATTCCGTACAGTTGCTAAGCTTGCTCAGTATTTAGAAGAAAAGCAAGAACAAAGCACCAAAAGCACACAAAGCACAGAACAATCTCCAATAGCTACCAAACCTGTAACGAATCAGATACAGAAGAAACGCGAAAAAGTGTCTAACATCACTGTAAATGTACCAAAAGGAGTTTTCCTTACAGGTGCTACTGGTTTCTTAGGTGCCTATATTCTAAAGGAATTGCTTGAAATACCTTCAATTCCTATCCACTGTCTCGTACGTAAAACGGGCGATGCCTCGATTGATAGAAAACTAGAGGACAAAATGGTGTTCTATTTTGGACAAGACGTTCTATCACAAATGAAGGGTAGAGTTTTCACGGTGGAAGGTGACCTAAGTAGCAAGGGCCTAGGGATGGATTCTTTGGTATGGGATCATATAGCTGGAAAGATTGATTCGGTTATTCACTGTGGAGGAGAGGTAAGACATTATGGAGATCGTGAGCATTTTCATAAAGTAAATCTTGAGTCTACAAATGAACTAATTCAACTATCGAAAAAATTAAAAGCGCGGTTCCATTACATTTCCACATTAAGCGTGGTTGGGCATTCTATCCACGATCCAGCAGAATTTATGTTTTATGAAACAGATTTTGACCGTGGTCAAGAGATAGAAAATGTCTATGTCGAAAGTAAGTTTTTATCAGAGAAAAGTGTAAGACAAGCGATGGAAGAGGGATTGGATGCAACCATTTACCGAGTAGGTAATCTGGTTGGACATTCTGTGACAGGTAAGTTTCAATATAACATTCATGAAAATGCATTTTACCGATTGCTGAAAGCCATCTTCTTATTACGAGTTGCGCCCTCAATATCTGGCTACATGGATTTAACGCCTATTGATTATGGAAGCAAGGCTATTGTACAACTTTCGTGCCAGCTAGAGACAATCGGTGAGACGCTGCACATATGTAATCCAGCTCAAATTACCTGGGAGGATTTTATCCGTAATATACAACAAGCTGGATATCCGGTTTCTCTCATTCAGGCGGAGGAGTATATTCAAACTCTTTATCAGGGAGATCTTTCTGACGAGCAACAGCAGGCATTAGAGTTGATTCTGCCTTCCTTGGAAGCTAGTGAAGGCATGTCTATTTCGATACCTGACTGTGCGCTTGTACAAGAATTTTTACAAAATACCGCCGTTGTTTGTCCAAAACCGACAGAACAACTTATAAGAAGTATGATCGAATATGCTGTAGAAGTAGACTTTTTTCCTGCAATACAGGAGACTATCTTAAAGTAGCAGTAGCAGTAACATAGTCACTTTTTGGCCAATAAAAAGCGTGTAGACCTTTTTATCTGAGGGTGTCTACACGCTAAAGGCTTATCCATTTTTAGAAAAAGGATAAGCCTTTTCTTTTTCTCTATAAATAGAGATTAGGCTCCACGGCAAAATCGAAGTCCTCAATATCATAAAATTGAATCGGAATCACATATTCCAGCAAACGATCCTGCCATTCGGTTTGATCAGTAATCAGAGGAACGTCCCATTTCATTGCTGTTAAAATTAATTCTGTTTCAATGGGGTCAAAAATCTCTCCCCACATGGCGGTATCCTCCGCTTTTACAACGGTAAAGTGAACAGTATCACTATGTTCAAAGGTAACAGTAGACCATGGTGCTACCAATGATTTTTCCATCATTTTACGTCGAAACGGATTGCTGAAATATTGGAGCATGTCACCAATAATTTCCCTTACCCGTTGCTCTTCTTCCGGGTCATGCATGATGGGACTAGAATTTCCGATAAATTCGTCCAGTTCACGGAGAGTAGAAGAAGGGATGAGATATTCGACAGGCTCGCTTGGCACTAGTAAATTGCCATATATAGCTAGCATGATGGCTTCAATCACAAATGGTTTCTTCACTTTTGTCTCCTCCTCCTTACTCATCCATCATACTGAAAAGGATGCTTGACAACAAGTGGAGTTACTCGTATGATGACAATATAAAACTTAAAAGAACGCAACTCTCAGTCAAAGGGGAGTAGCTTTTACAGCAAAGTCGTCATTACAGGATGTATATCCTCGGCTTTGTTGGCAACTGATCGTTGTTAGCAAGACCTTTGCCTATGTACAGGATATGTACGTAGGTAAAGGTCTTTTTTGTTGTCAATCATGACGTTTTCATGAAGAACCAGCAAAAGATCAAAGTAAGGCGTTCAAGGGTAAGATGAGCCCACGTGAAGGGCAGGGAGGGAAGAAATTATGTTTGAGACAGAATTTATTATTCAGTTACTGATGATCATTGCTATTGACATTTTGCTTGGTGGAGACAATGCAGTAGTCATTGCCATGGCAAGCCGAAACCTGCCGTTGGAGCAAAAGAAAAAGGCGATTTTCTGGGGAACAGGGTTAGCTGTAGTTGTTCGTGTAATTGCAACGATTGCAGCAGCTTATTTGTTACAAATTCCATTCTTATTTGTTATCGGAGGTCTCTTGCTGGTTTGGATTTCTTATAATCTATTGGTGGAAGATGGGCATGAAAAGGATATCAAAGCTGGAAATTCGTTAATGGCAGCGATTCGAACGATTGTGATCGCTGATGTAACAATGGGAATTGATAACGTTGTAGCAATTGCCGGCACTGCTCATGGTAATATGTTGCTCATTATTATTGGCTTACTAATTAGTGTACCAATCATGGTATGGGGAAGCACATTAATCCTCAAGGCGATGGATCGCTATGCATGGATTCCTTATGTAGGGGCAGGAATTCTAGCCTTAGCAGCAGCTAAAATGATTACGCATGAGGCTCATCTACAACCGTTCTTCGATGCGAATCCTTGGATAAGCTATCTACTGAAAGGCGTAATTATTGTAGGGGTAATCGTAGCTGGTTACTGGCAACGTAATCGGATGGCGAAAAAAGCCAGGGCCAACCAAATTATGCATGAAGAAAAGAGTTCTCATCATGAAGTAAATATCGGATCGTAAAAAGAATGCCGGATCGTAAAAAGTAGCCACAGGAGCAGTCATGCTCCGTGGCTCTTCTATTTTTTGAAAAAGGGAGTGTTGTCTAGGGGGTCCGAGCCTGCCATTCACTGCGTAACATCCCCATTTTGATAGAATCATAATATGCACCACGGACGATTCTTGCTTGTCGTATTCGCCCTTCCTCTTGCATCCCGCATTTTTGGGCTAGACGCATCATCCGTTCGTTGCCTGACCATGTCGAGATTCCGAGACGAACCACATCCATTTCGGTAAACAAATAATCAATCCACGATTGAAAAGCAACGGTTCCGTAACCGCCAGACCAATAAGATGAATCATAAATGACAATGCCTATCTCGCACCAATTAGTCGCTTTGTCTACCCAGTAACGACCTACCGTACCTTTTAGCTCTCCATTGATTTCAATCACTAGATTCCTGCGGGGAATAGTTGTGTTTACTAGGAGTAAATCCTCATGATACCGTTTTTCGTATTCCTCTACAGGTACATAGTCAACAGGCTGATAAGGCCCATTCCAATTTTGAAACTCCCGGTCAATAGCCGCATAGTTATAGTGCCAGATGAGGGGGATATCCTCTGGTTGAAGATCGCGAAGAATCATATTTTGGAGGGCAGGATTTTTTATTTGTACATACATGTTTGTTCCTCCTATCCAGCATTCGGAAAAATATTTTTGCAAAAGTGATAATCTTTTATCATTATAAGATAGAGAGCTAATAGAGCAAAGTCAAAAAAAATACCGGCTTATGCCGGACCTGAATAAAGACAAGGGTCTCTACTCTGAAATGACACTATGGTTGTTACTGCGGGTAAACCAGCGAAAAGGATTAAGTGACCATCTGCTTTCATAGCGGTTGGAGCGTTGCTTACGACGTGTCAGGCGCTGATGCATGAGATCCATTTCAAACGTCACACGGCGCATTTCCAAACGAAGAGCCTCTTGTTTCTCTTCAATTTCAGCGATTTTTTCTAATATAGAAGCCTGCAGCTGTGGCAGCGTGGATAGTTGACTTATTTCTTTTTGGAATTGAAGAAGTGTATCTTGTACGGTTATTTCAACCTCTCGAAGGGCATTTGTAAGAGGCTGACTAGGTAATGCTTTCGATCCGCTAACCTGTGTCTCCCCGTTTGCTGCTACTTCATTATCTAAGATTTCAACAGGAAGGATGCCTTCCTCCAGCATGTCCCGCTGAATCTCTTTTAGGGAGCTGTTCCCGGAATCTTTGCGTTTTTTTGCTTCTTGCAGCAGCGTGAAACCATCTGTGCTAATTAAATAATGTCCCTGTGGATTTTTTTGTCGTTGGCTTGTCGGTACGAATAAGTCTAGCCAATTACGCAAGGTGCGAACATGCAGGTCTAACTTTTCCGCTACTTCTTTAGAAGCCATCCAAGTATGCAGCATTTGCTTCATGTGATCACTCTCCAATCGTAATTCCTCAAAGCAGATTTTAGACATTTGTGACCAGCCAAAATACAACAGGACAAAGACGTGCTGAATAGGTGTTGGTTCCATTTTCTACAGGTATTATAGCACCTATTTTTCCCGGAAAAAGGCAATCGACAAAGGTTCTAAAAACTAGTGATCTTTCGGCGAATTTGGACAAGTATAGGGATGGATGTCTAGCTTTGACAAGAACAGAGGAGCATAACTATCTATCAGTAAGCGTAAAATGAATCAGATCAACAGTTTGTCCGATTGTGGATAAGGAAGGCAGGGCATGAAATAATGTGGCATCCTCCAATATCAATTCTGTTGTTACTGGTTTGCGCTGCTAGTTTGCTTGGCAGTTTTACCATCTGTTTTCGCAAACAGTGGTCCGAGCAGGCATTATTTGTGATGATTAGCCTAGGAGGCGGCATTTTACTTAGTTTAACCGTTTTGGATCTTCTGCCACATGCAATGGTAGAAGATGCACATCAATTTCTGCCACTGGTATTGGTAGGCTTTATGCTACTATTCCTACTAGAAAGCATTCGACACGACCAAGGAAGGCCACATACGAATAACCTGATCGGCATAAGCTTTGGATTTTTTATGCATGCCTTTTTTGAAGGTTTTTCGATCGCAGCAGGATTGGATAAGGATGCAGGTCTTGCTTTTCCATTACTCATAGCGCTTATCCTGCACCGATTGCCTGATGGAATTACAGTATCCTCACTATTGCTAGCAGCTACAGGTAAACGTGGAATGGCCTTGCTTGGGGGACTTGGTTTATGTGGGGCTACCATTCTTGGAGCTATGACCTTGCGTCTGGCCGGACATTGGATTTCCGAAGCATGGACGAGTGCAGGACTAGCTTTGTCAGCTGGGGTATTTTTATATGTAGCAGCGAGTCACCTAGTCCCTCTAATACAAAACCGAAATTATCCTAAATTAAGCCTTTATTTTTGTGTATCTATGCTACTTTACATGGTTTTTTCACTTTTTTTTCATACACATCCTCACTAAATGACGAATCAAACTACTAGCGAGAACTCGTAGAACAAGCTAATATAAGTTATAATGTTTGGAGTATGTTGGGAAAGAAAGGGGTTTTTACATATGAATTTATTGCAAGGTAAAAATATTTTGGTTATGGGTGTAGCGAATCATCGCAGTATCGCGTGGGGAATTGCCCAGTCCTTGTCGAAAGCGGGAGCGAACCTGATTTTCACATATCAGGGAGAGCGATTGAAAAAGAATGTAGAGGATTTGGCTGCAACGTTGGATCAGCCTGAGCAGCTATTGTACAACTGCGATGTGACCAAGGATGAAGAGGTAGCAGCATTATTCCAATCTATTAAAGAAAAAGTAGGAGTATTGCATGGCATCGCTCACTGTATCGCATTTGCTAAAGGGGAAGATCTAAGCGGTGAATTCGTTGATACCTCCCGTGACGGATTTGCGTTAGCACATGACATCAGTGCGTATTCTCTGGTAGCGGTAGCTCGCGAAGCTCGTCCGTTAATGACAGAGGGCGGTAGTATTGTTACGTTGACATATCTTGGCGGTGAGCGTGTAATCTCCAATTACAACGTGATGGGTGTAGCTAAAGCGGCTCTCGATATGAGTGTACGTTATTTGGCAAGTGATCTTGGCAAAGATAACATTCGCGTAAATGCGATCTCTGCTGGTCCAATCCGTACATTAGCTGCAAAAGGGATTAGCGGCTTTAATGCGATCATCAAAGAAATTGAAGAAAAGGCTCCTTTACGTCGTACGATTGATCAAACAGATGTAGGCGACACTGCTTTATTCTTAATGAGCCATATGTCTCGTGGTATTACTGGTGAAGTACTACATGTTGACGCTGGCTACAATATCATCGGTCGTTAAGCTAGACTACTAAAGAACCCCCTACGGATTGCCGTGAAAATAAAGTTCAGTTCTGCGCTTAGAACAAAACCTTATGCCGGCAAGCATAGGGGGTTTTCTTTATCGTACATGGTTCTATTCTGGTTCTTTTTTTCCTCGCCCCATCTCCGAAACAAAGCGGGACATACGTGTTTTACGACCGAATCTCTCAGTAGGTACACCAATAAATAAATCATGTCTTGCACGTGTAACAGCTACGTACATGAGGCGACGCTCTTCCTCAATAGCGTCCTTGTTCCCTTGGCGTGCTTGATCCATAGCAAAATCATGAGGGATTGCCCCTTCTACCACATCCACTAAGAAGACAGTATCGAATTCTAAGCCCTTTGCTCGATGAATACTTAACATCTGTACGGCATTGTGATTGTTTTGTGGCTGCTTGCGCCATTCAGCTTCCTTTTTTATCATCTCATCAATATAAATGAGGAAATCTTGAATGCTAGTATGACGTTTCGCTGACACCAATAACTGACGCAATTCATCTGTGGAGCGTTCCTGATCCCGTTCTGGACGATCTTTATCACGCTTTTTTACGTAATCACGTAGCTTAAGGTCCTCATAAATCGTTTCAAGTGCATGAACGGGAGTAGCGTTATATAAGCTATGTAACGTATCTATTACTTTACGCATTTGCGCCCGTTGAAAGGTTTTTAGATGGGTTAATTCGGGAAGCACGGTTAACTGCGAACAATTATTTAAGATCGATTGACTTCGAATATCGTTCCAAACGGTTGGTGATAGATAAAGCGTAGGCAATATTTCTCGCAGCGCCGATTCATTTTCACGATCTACCACCAGTCGCAGGTAACCGAGTGCCCAGCGAACCACTTGTTTGTTATAGAAAGGCTCATCCTCTCGTGTAAAGGAGAATGGAATATCTGCCTCGCTCAGACGTTCTAGTAAAGGGCGTGTAGACTCGTAGGTACGAAACAACAGCGCAAATTGGTGAGGCTCAGCTCCATTTTCTATGCGCAGCTTAATTTCATCCACGATCCGGGATGCTTGTTCCTCTTCATCCGCTGGCTGGAAGAGGTAGCAAGAGCCTTCTTCTCTGTGAAATGACTTTAGTTCCTTTTTCCAGCGAGTACGATTGTTCCCGATCAGGGAGTAGCCAAGACCCACGATAGAAGAGCGAGAACGATAGTTTACTTCTAATGAAATGGTCTTTGCATTAGGATAGTCAGCGGTAAAACCAAGAATATAGCGTGGATCACTGCCCCGAAAGCCATAAATAGACTGATCATCGTCTCCAATTACGCAGAGATTGTTTTCAGGAGCAGCCAGTAACTTTACTGTTTCATATTGAACGCGGTTAATATCTTGGAACTCATCAATCATAATGTATCGGATGCGCCCCTGATACAACGACAAGATATGCGGATCGTCTTTTAGCATTTCATAACAGCCAATTAGCATATCATCAAAGTCAAACCAACCGTGCTGTTTTTTTAGCTTTTCGTAGAGAGGGTATAGTTCCTGTGCTTGCTTTTCTTCCGGACTGTCCGCTAACAATAGCTGGGCATCGGAAGTGGTGATATATTCATTTTTCCAACGGCTTATGATACTCAAGACTGCCTCAAAATCCGACTCCTTGACTATCGGATTCTCCATCTGTGCAATAGCGCCAGTTTCACGTAAAAATTTACGCTTTTGCCATTCTTGCTTTAACAAACGTTGCTGGTCCCAGCGTTCAGGCTGATGAAATAATAGCATTCGGTAAAATAAGCTATGGAAGGTACCTGCAATCAAAGCTGATGCCTGATGGGAAGGCAAAGATTTCATTAAACGATGTTTAATTTCTCCGGCTGCTTTGGTAGTAAAGGTGACCACCATGATAGAGCGTGGGTCAATATTCAGCTTTGTAATTAAATGGGCAGTACGGGCAGTCATAACACGAGTTTTGCCACTGCCAGCACCTGCGAGAATTAATAAGGGCCCCTCGGTACAAGTAACAGCCTGCTCTTGTGCGGGATGTAGATCTGAATGATAATGTTCTTCCAATACCTGCGTGCGTTGTTTTGGTGCAATCAGGGTACGGAAGCTTTTAACAGGTGTAGTGGGTGCCTGTGTCACAGCCGTTGCTGGAGGTGTAATGCTGCGTCCTTTAGGTAAGCGAAAACCACCGACTATTGAATCATTGGATTGATCATGATTAGCAGAGGCTTGTACAGATTCCAGACCTGATGCTGATGTAGACTGTTTTGCTTTAGCTGTACTATTGCTGCTCGCAGATGCTAATTCTGTCGTGACCAACGCTTGTTGTAAGTAGCTATCCAGTTCGTCTAGTGAACAGGGAGCAGTATGTACATGAGTAAAAAATGGCTTACGGCTTATGCCAGCAACGATCTGAACAGGTTGTCCACAAACAGGGCATGAGAGTTCCCCTTGCTTCGCATACATGCGCCAAGTGGGAATTTTTGCATAGTTGTCTTTGCGTAACAAAAGCAACTCATCATTGTACTTGGCAATATTCAATATAGATTCACTCCTATACAAACGGAAATGTCCCTCAATGATAGAGGGACATTCCAGTTATCAGGCTTGCAATAGGATATCGCCAGACGAATCTTCTTGTGCTGGCTCTACTTCAAGCTGTTCAATGGCAATTCTATTTATTCGGTGGTTATCGAATTCTGTAATCGTAAACTTAAAGTTATTATAGAGAACAGACTTTCCAGCCGTCACTTCTTCACTTAATTGGCTGTATACCCAACCTGCAATTGTATCCACATCATCGGAAACCAGCTCGATCGGCAAGATATCATTCAAGTCGGTGAGCAATGTTTTACCAGATACCGATAAAATATTTTCCGCTTTGGTTTCGATTTCAGGACGCTCAAATGCATCAAATTCATCCTGAATTTCGCCTACGATCTCTTCTAGGATATCTTCCATGGTAATGAATCCGGCAGTACCACCATATTCATCAATGACGATCGCGATCTGTGAACGGCGCTTTTGCATCAGTCGCAGAACGTGGCTCACTTCCATGGACTCTGGTACCGTTAAGATAGGACGCAAAAAGTCATGCAAATTAGCTTTTCCTTCTGTGAGAGCTGCTAGATAGAAGTCTGAAGTATGCACAAAACCAATGATTCTGTCTTTGTCGTTATGAGCGACAGGAAAACGCGTATGACGTTGATCACGAATCATTTGCAGGTTTTCCTCAAAGGTATTGTCATCATATAAGCAGATCATGTCAATTCGTGGAATCATGATTTCACGTGCAAGACGTTCGGAGAAATCAAAAACATTATCCACAAGCTCCATTTCTTCGACATCAATGTGACCGCTTTTGTGACTTTCATTTACCAACAAACGAATTTCTTCTTCTGTATGGGCCGTCTCATTTTCAGAAACTGGCTGAATGCCCAAACGGCGCAATAAAAAAGTTGCTGCACCATTCAGTACCCAAATGATTGGATAACTGATTTTGTAGAAGAACATGAGCGGAGCAGCCACCAGTAGTGAGGTTGATTCCGCTTTTTGGATGGCGACCGACTTTGGTGCCAATTCTCCAAGAACGATGTGCAAAAAGGTAATAATACCGAATGCAATCGCAATGGAAATAGAGTGTAAAAGAGCCTCAGACGCAATCCAGTGACCAAGGAGTGGTTTGACAATCAGATTGCCAATCACTGGTTCCCCGACCCAGCCAAGTGCCAAGGATGCGAGTGTAATCCCCAATTGGCAAGCGGATAAATAAGCGTCTAGTTGTTGTGTTACCTTTTGCGCGTAAACGGCGCTTTTGCTACCTTCGTTAACCAATTGGGTTAAGCGCGTTTGACGCACTTTTACCAAGGAAAACTCGGCTGCAACGAAAAATCCGTTTAAAAGAACCAACAGGATAGCTACAAATACTTGGCCTGCTATTAACAGTAGGTTCGACGGATCTATCGGTATACTGTCCAAATGGTTTCTCCACCTTCTAGCTTGTAGAAAGGGAGAACTCACCTCCATCTTTCGTTGAATTTATATATGATGTTGTAGATTATGAACGTTTGGACAAAAGATGACATATTTAAATGCCAAGGAAAATAGAAAGTTTATATAAATTGTTTACACATTAGTATACCAGCAGGTGAATTGGATAGTCAAAACCAGATATCTCTAATCTTGGCAGGAAAAAGCTGCAAGCATCGCTGTGGCTCCTTTTTTCTGGAAATCATGCATGTATTCATTCATTCTGCCCCATTTTTATGCATGGAAAGCAAATGCTCCAGCTATGGTGAGCAAACACCCTAAATGCCTGTAGAGTGTATTAGCATTGGCACCATGATAGCAGGGAACAGATCAGGACTGACTGATGTAGTCTTGGATATACTATGGTAAAAAAGCAAAGAAAGGGTTGGACGAATTGTCGCAGCCCTTGTATGGCATTATACAAACATATTCACATGCAGCTCAATTTGGGGCAAGCATGATTGGCAGCAATGCCCTCATTTAATATTGTCGACTTCAGCTTTATAAAGGAGCTATTATTCGAAAACGAACGGTTAGAATCTATTTACCTACAGATAGGGTCAATTGCATACCTGAACTGTGTAAGAAATGAAAGAGGTTACCTACAGATTTGTGAAAAGGAAGATTACCATACAAAATAAGTCTACCTAGGTACTTCGTATGACTTTCTGGAGACTGGACGGGTCTTTTATCCACAGGGAAGGCTTGAGTATTCTTTCGTAGGAAATCAATTTGGTATATTACTTCAAAATGGATACATATTTGCTTGCTAAAATAGATGTGAAATGTGCTAAAAATCACCCCGCCTATGTAGAGTGAAATTCGTTTATGTTATGATAAAAGAGCTGGTTGAATGCCTTATTTACCAGTTTGTTGATGAGGTTTGCTTAAATAATCGGCGATTTCAGCTAATTTATGTTCCGCTGCCGCCTTTATTGCCCGGGGAATCAAGAGATCTTCTTGGGATGTTCGTAAGGCCGTCTTCAATTTTAAATAGGGGGAACCAATTTTTATCGTTTCCTCGTTTTCACATTCCTTGGGGACTGTATGGCGGGTGGGAATCTGGAGATTATAGGTCATCCCTGTTGATGAATCGTAGATCCTTGCGTTATAGGTGGGTGAATCTTGGCTCTTGCTCCGATGAAAACCTTGCTCTAAAAGCGTCTTTTCTACATACCACAATGGCTGGATCATACCTACTAGAGTGTTACATTCAAGTTGCACGAAGACTCCCTCCTTGCTTACTTTCCGGTTATAACTTCAGTTATATGTAAGCGCTCATTTTTTCAGACTGCTTTTTCTATAGATTAGGAGCCATTTGGGATTTTATCTATAGAAGTAAGTAAAACCAAGTTTAAGTTTTCTAAAATTGGGGTGATTGATGATGGAGATTTCATGTGATTTACATACCCATACGTTGGCATCTGATGGAACAACGACACCAGCGGAAAATGTTCAGCTCGCGAAAGAGGCAGGCCTTAACGCCGTTGCTATTACAGACCACGATACAATAGCAGGAATAGCAGAAGCGATTCAAAAAGGGATGGAGCTAGGAGTAGAAGTGGTGCCCGGTGTTGAAATTAGTACTGCTCACGAGGGAAAAGACATTCATATCCTTGGCTATTTTATTCCGTTTGAAGACCCAGCCTTCCATGAAGCATTAGCACAGCTACGTGATGTGCGTCATCTGCGTAATCTGAAATTGATTGCGCGTCTTCAGGAGATTGGAGTAGATATTACGGTAGAGGATGTCTATCGACGCAAAACCTCTGATGATAAAAATATAGGTCGTCCGCACATTGCAGAGGAATTGGTCATAAAAGGGCTTGCTACATCCATTGATGATGCATTTCGGAAGTATTTGGGAGAAGGTGGCGCCGCTTATGTAAATGTAGAGCGGATCGAACCATTGGAAGCAATCAACATGATTAAGAAAGTTGGTGGTGTGGCAGTTATTGCTCATCCTGGCTTATATCAGAACAACGATTTGGTAGAAGAGCTAATTGTGTATGGGCTAGATGGCATCGAGATCAACCACCCTGACAATTCAGAAGAAGATAAGGCAGTGTATCGACAATTTGCAGAGGAATATGGATTGATTGTGACGGGTGGCTCTGATTTTCATGGATACCGTGGGAATCAGACATTTCATGCACCACTGGGAGCCTATGGCACATCTAGTGATGCTGTTGATAAAATGCGAAGACTAGCAGCGTTACGACAACAAAAATAAATCATATCCGCTATGAAAATAAAAACACGCAGGAGAACAGAGGATTGTCCCGCGTGTTTTTTGTTTGGATAGTTCACTATCTATTCAACTGTTTCTTCATCATGATATGATCGATGCCGGCGTCATCAAAAATTTCACCGTAACCCTCATACCCCAATTTCTCATAAAATGGCTGGGCTTGTAACTGAGCCGAAAGCTTGAGCGTTGAGTTCCCTTGCTGGACAGCGATTTTTTCCAGGTGAAGCATTAGTTCACGACCCAGGCCTGTCCCGCGGGTATCTTGTTTAACAGCAACACGTTCAATTTTTCCCACTCCTTGTTCAGGAGAACGAAGGCGTCCGGTAGCTGCCGGTTCGATATCTCGGTAGGCTATAACGTGTATGGTTGGATCAGAGAGCTGGTCGTGCTCATCAATTTCCAGATCCTCTGGTACCTGTTGTTCTTCTATAAAAACAACACGGCGCACATGCAATGCATCTTGCAATTCTTTGTCTGTGGTTACTTGGCGAATGGTATACATCTGACTTTCCTCCAAAATATAGTAAGAATAATCTATTGTCTATAGATGAGTAGATGATGTCAACATCTCAAATCTGTTTATAAAAGCAAACAAGGCCATAACGAGCAAGGCCTTGTTTATCCAATTTCATTTGAAAATAACAAGTTAGGCTAATGGAAAGCTTCTTACAATCGACCACTTACCATCAACTTCTTCTTTTAGTACATGTAGATTTGTTATTTCAGAAGGAAGATCGAATTTCATCATGCCCAACTGATCGACAACATCCTTTAATTCAGACTCACTTAAATCACGTCCTATGGTCAGATGAGGGACGAAGGCAAACTCTTCCTGATGATCACCGAAGTATCTCATAATGCTGGCATGCAAGTTTTCAACAGCTTCTTTGTTCTGAAAGGATAGAAAAATAACGTTGGTAGTAGGATGGAACGTAGAAGCCCTGTGGAAATTAATAGAAAAAGATGAGGTTGATTTTGCGATGTCTTCCAATTGAGCGGACAAGGCAGCAATCTGCGTATCATCCGCTTCAAATGCCTCTTTTAACCGGATATATGGCTGAACCAAGGCATAGGCAGGGTCGTACCGTTTACGGTATGAGTTAGCGACTTCTTGCACTTCTTTTGATGGGAAAAGTACGATACTATATTTCATGGAAAACCCTCCTCCTCATATAAAATGCCCATTAAACGCCTTTTCTCTATTTTAACAGAAAATTCTTTCGGTGTATAATGTTGCAGTTGTCTTGTATATACTTGCCTTTTTCAGGAAACCCTACTGGAAAAGGGGGTGATACATATGAAAAGTGCTGTTTTGATGACGTATGCTTTTTTAGGAATTACCATGCTACTTGTACTGCTCTTTACGATGCTTTGGGTTATTCTTAAAAGTGACAAAACCGTTATAACCAATGGATCTGCCCGCTCTCAATTACGTGACCCGACAGATCCTGCCACTAGAGAATAGAGCTATCATTTGGGCTTATCTATCTTCTTTGCTACGAGTAAAAATAACGAATAATCTGGGGCAGATGGGCTTGCCAATGCTCCCATGCATGGTCGCCTTCGCTTATTTCTAAGTGAAAGGTGGCCTTTTTTTGTTGCAATAATTCTACAAAGCGTTGGTGTGGGGTAAATAGATCAATCGTTCCGTAGCTTGTAGAGACAGCCGTTTCTTTGGTACCAATCTCCAGATAAAGAGATAATTGCTCAAAGGACTGGCTATTTGCCGCTAAGTTATAAAAGGATTCATACAGGGCCCCTGACTGAGAGGCTACATTACCAAATGTATGAGGATAACGGATAGCGGCCGCTAAGGAAACCGTACCACCTAGTGAGTCACCGATCAGTGTCCGTCCACCACTTAATGGCTCTGTAGCAAAATGCTGATCCATATACGGCGCTACTTCTTCTGCCATGAAGCGTATATAGGCATCAAATTCCTCGCCATCAGGATGATAGCGTGAGCGTCTTTTTTCCTTTTCAACGGGAATAAACACAACGATGAGATTCTGAATCTCCCTTTTATCCAGCATACGGTCAAGCAAACCTGGCAGGCGTCCCAAGCTTAAGTAATCCCGTCCGTCCTGAGCGTATAAGACTGGATAAGAATACAGCGGTGAATAAAAGGGTGGTGTATAAATAAGTAGCGTTTCCGTAGTGCCCAGATATTGACTAGCGAGAGTCACTTCTGACAAGCTACCTTTTGGAGTCTGAGAAGTAGACATGGGATAACCTCCTTTGCTAGATAATCGTATTTTACTGTATAGGGGAGGGGGACGGCAAAAGGGAAATGGGCTTAAACTTTTAGAAAAGCATGCTGTATGAAGCCAAAAAAACAGCGATTTGCTTGAACCGGGTAACCAATGAGGGCAATACGGTCTGATCGAACAGTGCAGAGAGTCGCAACCCACACAGAATGTGATACTATATAAGATGTATTCATTATTTTGCCACTCATGTGTGTAAGGAGGTTGGCTGTATGAAAATCAAAAGGGTACACAGTAAACAAGTTAGAGATGCAGCTTTAGCCAGCTTGACAGAACGAGGAGTATCCATTGAGGCTATTGCAGAAATCGTACACGCGATGCAATCGCCCTATTACCCTACTTTGGCCATGGAGGCTTGCATAGAAAGCGTTCAGGCTGTTTTAGAAAAACGTGAAATCCAACACGCCATTTTAGTGGGCATCGAACTGGATAAATTGGCTGAAAAAGGTTTGCTTTCTGAACCTTTGCAATCCATAATCGCAGGTGACGAGGGTCTTTTTGGTTGTGATGAAACATTGGCACTTGGTTCCGTTTTTGGCTATGGCAGTATTGCTGTAACAACGTTTGGGCATCTAGATAAACAAAAAATTGGCATTATTAAACAACTGGATAATAAAACAGAAGGGAAAGTAAATACCTTTCTGGACGACATGGTGTGTAGCATAGCCGCTAACGCATCAAGTCGAATGGCGCACCGCCTGCGCGATGAAGAAGAAACAGAGGCAGCGAGAAAGCAAGAAGAAGAATCCGATCAATTGCGGATCAACATTGGAATGGCAGGTCAGCAAGCAACTTCCGATCAGGCTGGATAAGCCATTACGTATTATTTTTTGAAGAGCGTAGAGATTATGAAATTTCTCCCATGAAGGATAAAAGTAGAAAGCACCTGAGCCAGTTTTTTTGGCAGGGTGCTTTTTGTTGTGAGGGCTGGCTTATTTGTTATTTTTAAGGAAGGCAGCATGGAGGTGGAAAAGGTAGATGTAAAATGATTCTTAGAAGGTAAAGCAGGATGTTTTATTTACGTAAAGCTTGTAAACATAATATTTTTTCTATGAAAGAAAAAAGAGGTTATACGAGAAAACATGAATAAAAAATAAAGAGCATGAATTTTTGATTAAATATTCAAAAAATAATTGACAATTGCACGTAAAAGGGAGAATATGTAAATTAAGGTGATATTATGAATGAGGAGTGAAAATTAATGCGCATATCTAAGCTGTATCATGCTGTAATTTGTATTACTCTAACTTCTAGTTTACTACTACCTATCCCTATGTTTTCTACCAAAGCCTTAGCCGCCGCCCCTGCTCCTACTCTGCATGACGAGAATCCCCATGGTGCTTTTGGTGATTGGTATACGGGAGCTATTCCGCCTAACGCTTCGCTGGACAAGCCTGTCATTTTATTTGTTCAAGGACTTCACGCTACCTACAAAAAGTTTTATCGAGACGGCGGCTTATATGAAGCAGCCTACAACTCGGGGTACCGCACTGCTTTTGTGCAATTAAGAGATGCTGATGGTGATGGCGGCAACATGTATACCAATGGAGAAAAGCTGGCTGAAGTGATTAAAAAAGTAGCCGATTATTACAACGTAAAACAAATCGCAATTGTAGCTCATTCTAAAGGCGGCGTTGATACACAAGCAGCCCTCATTCATTATGGTGCGGCCCCTTATGTTCATACGGTTCATCAGCTTGCTACTCCTAATAAAGGCTCTGAGCTGGCAGACTTAGCCTATTCCTCGTGGTTCTCCTGGCTCGCCGAGATTTTAGGCAAAAAAGATGATGCCGTATACTCCTTACAAACCTCCTACATGGCTAATTTCCGCAAGCAAACAGATAATCATAGGGATATCAACAAAACCAGAACCTATATGGCAGCAGGTACAGGGGATGATGGCATATTTACAAAGTATTGGTTTGCCCATGCTGTTTTACCAGGTGAAGACGATGGAGCCGTTACCGTTGATTCTGCTTTTGGCTTACCCTATGGAATTAAAACCTTTAAGAAAAATATCTCTCATACTGCTATTACCGATGCTAAACACGTATGGTCAGAGGTAGAATCCAATATACGTAAAAGCTCGAAAGAATTACAACCCAATTTTGCGCCGGAATTAGACAGAGAATATCAATTGGACGAGGAAGAAAACACTCCAGCCTCAATCGTGAGCAATACAATTGTAAGAGGCGGTAAAATTAAAGGAAAAACGCAGGATACCTTCTTGCTGGAAAGCGGAGTTAGTCAGATGATGGTAGATGTTATGACAGCGAATGAAAAGACAAAAGTTAAGCTGATTAGCCCATCAGGCAAGGAGTATACGCCAAAGAGACTAGAAGATAGTGACTTTGACTCTGAGACTGACGTGGATGGGGACGAGACTCAGGAACTATTTGCAAGTGCGATCCATCATGGATTTAAAATTGATGATCCAGAAAAAGGAAAATGGAAGCTTGTTGCGTCTGGGAAAAACGATGCCTACTTTATGTTTGCTCAGGTAGAAAGTGACCAACCAATGGAAGTAGTAAGTGAGAAAAAAATCTATGAACCAGGTGAGCGAGGAGAAATCCGAGTTGAATTACCTGAAGCTACTATTAAGAAACAGGCAATTGCTAATGTTAGCATGGTTGAAACAAAGAATCGACAGCTTTTGGCCGCGGAAGATTATCTGAAAATTAAGGAAAAAGACGATGAGATTCAAGGAACTTTTAAAGCTCCACGGGAACCAGGGGTTTACAACATTTGCTTAGAAATCACTGGGGTAAATGAATTTGGGGAAGAGTTTTCACGGTCGGTCTGGTATAATTTTGCAGTCATAGATGAGGATGCAGAGGAAGAGCTATAGGTATATTTTGTAATACATTTTTCATATTACATTGCAAAAATAGATGAATGGCACAATTATGATATTATTATTAAAAAATTAAATTCTTTATTGTATGCGTTTACATTGTGTGGTATCATTCATTATACAAAAATGAAAATCAGTTATACGGCGTGTTACTAGTACGACTAGGCATGAGCTAAAGGGTGAGTAGAGAATTCTTTCTGCTACCTGTTTAGTTCATGCTTTTTTGCTAGCCATTTTCCTTATGCATGAGGAGGATCGTGCAAAGCCGTGCTTCTGATTAACCTAACAACATAGAGCTGCTCATAAGGAGGAATTTTTTATGATGTTACGCAACAAAAAATTACTAGCTAGTGTAATTCTAGCAGCATCCCTGGTAACAACGTCTAGTGTATTCGCGAACCCAAGTACGACTACTGTAAAAAATGATGAGCCTACAAGCTACCGTATTAACCAGCTAAAAGAAACAGCGATGTACTATTACTGGCACGGTGGTGATTTAAAGAAAGCAGAAGCGGAGATTTTTAAGGGAATTACCTTAAAAGGAAAATACGATGTTGTTGAAAACGCTTACCTAGAAGCAACTATGCTTGACCCTTTTGATAATGACCTGAAATTCGGACTAGCTTCTACTCAAATCATTCAAAAGAAGCTTCCGGAAGCATTAGAGACCTATAAGCAAATTCTGAATCTTGACCCTACTAATTTTAATGCTAATTTGTTATACGGTGTTTATTCCAAGGTTAATGGTGATACAAAAACGTATGATGCTCAAATGGCCAAATTAAAGAAATTAGATGAGCAAAAAGCAAACGAGTACGCAGCAAAGCTTGCCTCTGCTGAAGCGTATATGCAGACTGTTTTTAACAAGGACGTACCAAAAGGCTTGCCACAAAAAGATCATGCCATCGTCATTCTAGGCTATGCGCTAGCAGAGGATGGAACCATGCGAGAGCCATTAATTGAACGTCTAAAAGCAGGACTTGCTCTAGCAAAGCAGTATCCAAATTCTAAAATCATCGTAAGCGGTGGTGTACCGAAAAAAGGTGTAACGGAAGCGGACGCTATGAGCAAATGGCTCATGGAGCAAGGGATTGATAAGAACCGTATTCTATTAGATAACAAAGCAACCGATACCGTTGAAAATGCGCTTTTTTCCATTGCAATCATGGAGCGTGAAGGCTTAAAGGATATGACACTGGTATCCAGTGCGAGTCATATGCGTCGTGGATTAAGTGTGTTTAAAGAAGCGAGTGAGCATTATGCGAAGCAATTGGGTAAAAAGAACGATCGCAACATCACTAATATGGTATATCTAGATTATAAATCCATGGAAGAAGCCCATAAAGTAACAAAGGATGAGCAGTTAGTTATTTACCGCGATTTATTGAGAACAAGCGGAATTTGGGCGTACCCTGGTATGCAGCGCTAGGCGTTATTTTTTACTTATTGTAAGCTATTCAGTATGATCTGAGGCTTTTGTTAGTAGAATAATGCTGATGTTACAAAACAGAATTGGACATTAAGATAGATGTAACTAGCAGAGAGCGCACGCGTTATTTTATTTCTTCAAGTAAAAAAGTCAAAAGGCTGTGGAGCCGTCTTGTCTGTAGGTTTATCTGTGGATGAGACGGTTCTTTTTACGTGTATTTTTTAGTGGGATTTCATATAATTAACTTTAATTACATACAGAGGTATATACTCACAATAATGTTTTTTAAAAGAATTTTCCTAAATAGTTACATAAAGGCTGAAAAAAACCGATGTAAGTAATAGATATAAAGTCCTAGTCAGCTATACTGTCAGGCTGATTTACTATCAAGGGAGGGCATAGGCTAATGAAATGGCTAGACATACGAAATAGTATATTTAATCGAAAGACCTTGCGGAGTAGGCTGATGTTCCTGATTATTGTTGTCCTAATATTACAGGGAATCCTCATCGGCTATTCCTCCTACTACATTTCGAAATGGCAATTGGAACAAAAATTAGAGGAAACAGCTAAATCGAATGTAAGCTTATTGAACCAAGCAATTGACCAGATTATCCAATTAGAGATTGCTAATCTCGATACTCTGGTCCTACAAATTACCTCTAGTCAAATCGACACGCAGAGTCCTGAGCTTCGAAAAATAATGGAGGACTTTGCAAAACAACATCCTGAGATCGAAATCGTAACAGTCGGGAATCAAAATGGTGCATGGATGAAAGCTCCTAACCCAGGTAAACAAGACTATGATCCACGAACGCGAGATTGGTATAAACAGGTCATGAAGGATCCGAGCGCCATCGCTATCCATAATCCTGTCATTTCGATGACAACAAAAAATTATGTATTGAATATCGGTAAAGCGCTTCCAGATGGACAGGGTGCCGTAAGTATTAGTTTAAGCATTAATAAACTTCACGAGTTAGTGGGAAGTGTAAAATTTGGTTCTGAAGGATATGCGTATCTGCTAGATCGTACGAACAAATTCATGTCCCATCCTACACAAGCCATGGGACATCAGGTAGATGGTGAGCAATACACATACATACAACAAAACGATAAGGGCTCGATCGGCTATGATTCCCCTGAGAACGGTAAAAAATTAAAAGCGGTATTTGAGACCAACCCTTTAACAGGCTGGAAGATCGCAGGGGTCCTTTCAAATGAAGAATATGCAAAGGCTTCTGCCCCGATTCTGAACCAAACGGCCTTCATTTTAGTTGTCTTTCTCGTAGCCGCTTCGATCTTAATATTTATCTGGACAAGTAAAATTACAAAACCAGTAGAACTACTGGCTGTCGCTGCTAAACGAGTAAGCGATGGTTATTTAGACGAAAAGGTGAATATTAATCAGAACGATGAGATTGGTCAATTAGCCACCAACTTCAATGAAATGGTAGGTTCTCTGAGAGGGATTGTCACAGAGATGAAGGAAACATCTAATCAATTGGCGGCGTCAAGTCAACAAATGACAGCTAGTACACTCCAAAATTCTAAAGCGGTTGAATATGTAACTGAGCTAATAGAGGAGTCGGCAAACGGATCAAAAGCACAAGCAGTAGCTACATCTGAAAGCGCTCGGACCATGGAAGAAATGTCATCGGGTATTTTTAAAATCGCCGAATCAGCAAATGCCATTGTAGATTCATCGGCTAAAACCTCAGAGGATGTACAGAATGGTAATCAAAAAGTAATAGTAGTGACAGAACAAATGGAAGCGATTCGTCAATCTGTAGAAGAATCCGCAGGTATTATGGAACAATTGCAAAAGCATAGCGGACAAATCGCTGAGATGAGTACAGCTATCGTTGATATTGCGGAGCAGACGAACTTGCTATCGTTAAATGCAGCGATTGAAGCAGCACGGGCAGGAGAGCAGGGAAGAGGCTTTGCTGTCGTTGCGAATGAAGTCAGAAAGCTTGCAGATCAATCTAAACAAACGGCAGATCGCATCCAAGAGATTATCATACAGGTAACGAGCTTGACCCAGAATGCATCAGAAGTCATGAAAAAGAAAGTTCATGCAGATGTCCAAAAGGGTATTGTGGTGACAACAGAAGCTAGAGAGGCTTTTACTAACATTCAAGCATCGACACAGCATATCGTTGAACAAATTCATGACGTATCAGCCATTACAGAACAAATGTCGGCAAGTGCACAAGAAGTCTCTGCCTCCATGCGCGAGATTGCCCAGATTGCCCAAGGCATGGCGACCTCTTCACAGAGTGTTACCGGAGCATCTGAGGAACAGCTCGCATCAATGGAGGAGATTACTTCATCTGCAACTGCACTGACTAAGATGGCAGAAGGAATGCGGCGTGCTGTCGAAAGATTTAAGATAAACGAATAAGAGAAAAGTAGAAAAGATAGAGGAGCAATATGGAGTGCCTACCTAGCAGGAAAGTCCTGTTAAGTAGGCACTATTCATGTAAAGATACCTTTTATTACCAAAAATAGGCCTAGAGTATAATGTGAGAATGAACAAAACCAGCAAAACCAGCCGAACCAACAGTGCTGGTAGAATTGGCGGATCTTGGTAGGGAAAAGCTTAGCTTAGTAAAGAAAATTGATGTGCGTAAATATTCTGATAGAAAATAAGCTATTGGGGAAAATTCACAAAAAAAAGCAGAAAAAGTTTTATTTAACTATTGAATCTTAAATGAAAATGAGTTATACTTATTTTTGTCAACAAACAATGCTTATATATGTTATACATAACCTTTTAAGCATAAGGGCCCTTAGCTCAGTTGGTCAGAGCGGTCGGCTCATAACCGATTGGTCGTAGGTTCGAGTCCTACAGGGCCCACCAAATTACATATTTCATTCCCAGAAAAATTTGATCCGGTAGCTCAGCTGGGAGAGCACCATCTTGACAGGGTGGGGGTCGCTGGTTCGAACCCAGTCCGGATCACCATATATAAGACGTGTAAACCCCTTGGGAATCAAGGGGTTTTTGTTATTTGTAGATAAACTTGTCCATATGCTTTTTGGTGCGAAAAGAAAATTTGGCGCGAATTTGGCGCGAATGAAATTTCTATTTAGCTTCTTTGTTTTCAAAGAATACTTTACCAAATGTTTCAGCAGTTTCCTTTTGAATGTTAGGTAAAACGTGAGCATAGCGGTCTATCATCTTCATATCAGACCACCCCATACGTTCAACAACAACCTTTGGATTAACGTTTGCTTTTAATAGCATGGTGGCATGTGAATGTCGAAGATCATGAATTTTTATTTTTTTTACCTGCGCTTTTTCAATCAAACGGTAAAATGACCTCATTAAATTTCTTGGAGTTACTGGAGTTCCTACAATAGTGCAAATAACTAGTCCGTTATCTTCATACATACCTGGATCAGCTTTTAATTTTTCAGCTTTGTATCTTTTTTCAACTTCCCTCATCTCTTTTACTGTTTCTGCATCAATAGCTATAGTTCTATTTCCAGAATTAGTTTTAGCTCCAATCTGTACCTCTTTTCCGTCATGACGGAAGCTACATTCTTAGGGAGCATTTTCCAACTAACTTTAATGATTCATTGATAATTGTATGTAACTTTTGAATATTTTCGTCTGAAAGTCTACCTGATTCAAACAAGGAAATTCTCTAGCCAGCTTTAATCATGCTCTTACAATTTTATCATGTGGACAAGAAAGCTCTAGAATGAAGAATCTAGGGTAAAGGTGAAACACTATCTACTCACTGAAAAATAGATTGTAACTGGTTTGCCTAAAGGGGAGTTTAAATTTGAGTGAAGTAAGGATGATTACTTCCTCGGTGCATGTGACAACCCAAATATTTTTTAAAATGAGGCTTATTTCCATATGATACAAAAGGATTAGGTACTAAAAATACTTTTGACAACAGTAATTTTTTCTATTTTTATTCTGTACAATCTATCATACAATTTCAATTGCCCTCAAGAACCGGGAACCTCACTTTAAATAACAGCTTCTATAGTTATGAAAGAGAGAAACATCTCAAGGGTGCAGACATTTGGATCTTTGTCTATAAGCTGAAACCCGGACGTGGATCAGGGGTATTTTTTATTGTTTAAAATGTCAAATAGTTTATCTCATTTTTGGGTTAAGTGATCAATTTGATGTGTCATCATTCGTAGCTTTTACTGAAGCTTAGTACTGATGTAAAGGTCGGAGTAGCATTGCAGTTAGTGAAGACCTAGCAAAAAGGGGAGCCAGACAAAACAGTTCGTCCAACCAACACAGTAACATATGTGAAAGCATCTACTTGGGTGAGCTAGACATCAAGAAACAAACAGCTTCAGAAGTACTTCCAGATGTTTATGGTTAAATGCTAGATTAGCGGCCTAAGGTCTCTTATCTTTCTAAAACATATATGTTATGTAAACAAGGGAATGAAATACTTCAATATACGATATTTGGAGGGGTTGTAAGTGAATAAAAAAGTAATCCTATCAGTGCTATCTGCAGCACTAGTAACTAGTATGGCTACTTCTGCTTATGCAGCAGATGGCGGTGTATATATTGGTGGAAAAGTAGACAGATACTATTCTGACAAAGCACTAATTAAACAAACCCATAAATTTGTAGCAGATTTATATGATTCTGGTTTAGAGAATGTTGAAAACAACGTTCTTTATGTAAATTGGGATGGGAAAGTAGCTACTTTACAAGAACTGATGGTTGCTAAATTAGCGGGAAAAGAAGTTGAATACAAAACAATAACTAGCAAAGATTTCGAAAAAATCGGTGGAGAAAAAGGTTTCTACGCTGTAGATGCTAAAGGTAACGTTTCTACTGTAAAAGAAATGCAACCTGAGCAAAAATTACTTACCACAGAAGTTATTGTTACTAATGCTACTGAGTTTAATATCGCATTACAAAATCCAAATGTGAAAACCATTATTTTGGGAACAGATATTCAAGGAGATATTACTGTAGCTCGTAGCATCATCATTAAAGGTTTAGGCAAAAAGATTATTGGCGATCTGAAGATTACGAATGTGGACAAAAATAATGTGGAGTTAAGCGATGTTACTGTTGAAGGAAAAACAATTGTAGGGTAGGTATAGATCCACAATGCTTTTTTGGAATATTAGGGAGATCGATACATTCTTTTATCGTCCTCTCCTTACATATATGAGGGAGTGAATAGTAATGAGTAAGTTTAATTTCAAAAAATTATCGGTATTAGCTGTTCTTTCTACTGCTGCATTTAGCATGATTGTAACACCTTCATTTGCAAAGGTGACGGTAACGAATTCTACATTTAATGAGGTAGTTGTCAATAAAGCTACCGAAATTGAGTTTGATAATAAAGTTAACGTTTCTAAAATACTATTTAATACATCTGATGTAACGGTCATAGGATTACCTTCTACTACAAATATCCAAGTAGGAGAGTATGTGGATACAGAAAAAATAGGTGGTTTATCGAAAGAGCAGAAAGCTAAAGCAAAACGAGTAGCTCCTCCTATCACTAATCATGTAGTAGCCCCTGTAATCGGTAAAGTTGAAAAAATTACGATCACTAGCAAAGCTAAAGGTAGTGTCGCTAGGAGTGTAAAATTAGAATTGCCAAATGTCGGTGGCAATAGCTATAAAATTTTAAAACAAAATCAGGTATTTGATACACCAAATAAAGGTACTAAGGCACCTAATAAGGCAGTAGCTTATATTTCTGGAAATGATATTACAGATGCACAAGCTAATGAATATATTGGTGTCTATGAAGTAGACGGATCGAATCACATTGTGAAGTTCATATCTGTTCAGTTGGAAGCCGGGGATATCAAAGTTGCTCCGATTGTTGCTCCGGCTATTAGTGGTCATAAGGTAGAGGCAGGTAGTGCATCTGAGACCACAAAAGTAACCTATACTGTAGGCAACGGAAATAGCCTGAAATATAAACTAGCAGATAGTGTAATCACGACACCAAAAGTAGGAGAAGCGCTTCCTGGTGGCGAGCAAGACTATATCTCTGGTAACGACATCAAGGCTACGGCAGGAAAAAATCTAGGTCTGTATGAAGTAGACGGATCGAATCACATTGTGAAGTTCATATCTGTTCAGTTGGAAGCCGGGGATATCAAAGCTGCACCGATTGCTGTTCCGACTATTAGTGGTCATAACGTAGAGGTAGGTAGTGCTACCGGGACAACAAAAGTCACTTATGTTGTAGGCAATAAAAACAGCTTAAAATACAAACTAGAAGATCATGAATTCACGAAACCAAATGTAGGTGATGTTCTTAGTGGAGGGACTAGCTACACTTCTGGTGACGACATCAAGGCAACGGCAGGACAATATCTTGGTCTCTATGAAGTAGATGGGTCGAATAACATTGTGAAGTTTGTATCTATTCAGTTGAAAGCTGGGGATATCAAAGCTGCACCGATTGCTGTTCCGACTATTAGTGGTCATAACGTAGAGGTAGGTAGTGCTACCGGGACAACAAAAGTCACTTATGTTGTAGGCAATAAAAACAGCTTAAAATACAAACTAGAAGATCATGAATTCACGAAACCAAATGTAGGTGATGTTCTTAGTGGAGGGACTAGCTACACTTCTGGTGACGACATCCAGGCAACGGCAGGACAATATCTTGGTCTTTATGAAGTAGACGGGTCGAATAACATTGTGAAGTTTGTATCTATTCAGTTGCAAGCCGGGGATATCAAAGCTGCACCGATTGCTGTTACGGCTATTAGTGGTCATAACCTAGAGGCAGGTAGTGCTACTGGGACAACAAAAGTAACCTATACTGTAGGCGAAGAGAACAGCTTGAAATACAAACTAGAAGATCATGAATTCACGAAACCAAATGTAGGTGATGTTCTTAGTGGAGGGACTAGCTACACTTCTGGTGACGACATCCAGGCAACGGCAGGACAATATCTTGGTCTCTATGAAGTAGACGGGTCGAATAACATTGTGAAGTTTGTATCTATTCAGTTGCAAGCTGGGGATATCAAAGTTGCTCCGATTGTTGCTCCGGCTATTAGTGGTCATAACGTAGAGGCAGGTAGTGCTACTGGGACAACAAAAGTAACCTATACTGTAGGCGAAGAAAACAGCTTGAAATACAAACTAGAAGATCATGAATTCACGAAACCAAATGTAGGTGATGTTCTTAGTGGAGGGACTAGCTACACTTCTGGTGACGACATCCAGGCAACGGCAGGACAATATCTTGGTCTCTATGAAGTAGACGGGTCGAATAACATTGTGAAGTTTGTATCTATTAAGTTGGAATCTGGGAATATTTCGAAGTAGACAATGGCGATAAAATTGGTAATTAAAGATTAAAGAAGAATTAAGTTTATCCGCTCAGAGTTTGTCTCTCTGAGCGGATAATTTTCTATGTGCCCAGCATGAGAAATACACGTCCAAAGTTTTGCTACAGGCACATGTCATGTTATGGGGAAACGCCTATACTTGATTAATTGAGGATGGGATGGCAGACATAAAAATCAAAAATGTTGAGGCCAATCAGAAACAACCTTTAAAAGCAAAAATTCAACTAAAAAAGGATAAAAAAGAATTTTATTCGAAATCAGAAAGTTTTGATAGAAAAAATTCGATTCAATCAATATTCAAAACGCTATTATAAGTAAATACACACTTATTTCATATGATAATAAGTATCAAGGTGCGAGGTATGCTTTAATGCTGAAACAAGAAGAACCAATCACTACAGTGACGATTGATTATTCCTATTTGGGGATAAAATGTACGGCTGTTTCATTTACTAGTACAGGCTCTTAAATACTAACTTAGAGATGGATTGGGGACGAAATTTTTTTGTTCTCTTTTTTTGTTTCCAAAAATTTGAGTTTTTTCTTCAGTAAAATATATGTGGAAAGTATTATATTTTTAAAAGATTTTCTCACTAAAGGCATTTTCATCTCTGTAAAAAGACACAAGCCGGATATCCTATCTCAGGGATTGTCTGTTTTACTTAAGTAATAGGTATAATTTAAACATAGGAATATCCTGATAGCTTAGGATAAAAAATGCCCGGAATTTTAAAACAGCTCTCTTACTAACAAGAACATATATTTATGTAATCATCATATCCTTTGCCCAAAGAAAAAGACGCCCTTTTATTTAAGAGCGTCTTTTTACGTTTATAAAGTGAAAGCTTGAGCTCTTTAAAGATTCCATTTTTATGTAGTAGTGAATGCATTTATATATGATGATTTACAATCGCTTCATTCATTAGATTTTTTGAAAAAATATATTGTTATCTAATTTGATGTATTATGTTTTATAAATGTAATAAAATGCGATATACAGGGGGCATGAAAATGAAAAAAGAGTGTTCAAAGGCTTGATAGCCGCAATGATGGTATTCGCATTAGTTCCTTCTGCACAAGCAGAGCCTAGTAAATCAGTTGAGGCTGGTCAACAACAGAAAGTGCAGCCACATGAAAATTATTTGTTTAATTTTTGCTAATAGCTATTGTAAAGATGCACCGATAAGGGCGACAGTTGGTTCTACTTTTGTGGGACGCTCAATGTTAATCAAACAACATCCGATCCTCAAAGAAGAGGCTCTTTTAGCACCTCTGTTAATATAATAGGGGACAATGGACAGATTTATTTTTTTGATGGGATATATTCAAGGGGAACCACTTCAAAACAATTTTGTCTGCAACCTGGAACATACACTGTAAAGTATATAAATAACGCAGGTTTTTCAATCAATCTTCTTGGATATTTTACCTATTGAGAATCTGATCTTTTGGCTCTGATAGGCATCTCAAAAAGTGATTCCAATGATGAGGAAAGTCCCTTTTTGAGGGCTTTTTCTTTGTATCGAGGCTAGATCCTCATCCTTGGGAGAGAAAATGGTTATTCTCCTAGCAAATTGAAATGTTCTCTATCTAAGCTCTATTCTTCCCCCGCATAAATACGTAAAATTTCCCGTGCCTGCAATCGCAATTTGTCTATTAAATCCCTTGGTTCTTTTATTTGTGCATGACCCCCCAATCTATAAAATAGCGGAGCGATATAAGAGATTTCACTTTCCTCTATCAATGAATCAATATATCCAGTTCCGTCTTCCTGTGTTGTTACATAGCCTTCTAGCTCAGGGGCACTTTTACATTGACGTACTCCTTCTCTTGAAAGGAGAACATGTA
This sequence comes from Brevibacillus laterosporus LMG 15441, assembly GCF_000219535.2. NCBI lineage: Bacteria > Bacillati > Bacillota > Bacilli > Caryophanales > Paenibacillaceae > Brevibacillus > Brevibacillus laterosporus. The sequence goes on along the minus strand of NZ_CP007806.1, from coordinate 4,124,470 downwards.
AGCGAATCGGATTTTTTACTTGATTAGAAATAAACCATTCTTCTAAATTCATAAAATCTGCTTCATTTTCATCTGTGGACAAAATAGAAAGAATACGGTCGATACGAAATAATAATATTTTTTGTTTGTTGTAATCATAAGCAGGGAGATACCATAATCCATTATGAGCATATACTCCAATGGGGTGTATGTATTTTGTCGTGGTACCCGACTTCGATTCATACTGAATATGTACATTTTTATTTGCAATAGAGGCTTCTAGCATATCGGTTAGATAGGGGGCCTCTATGCTTCTTTTGGGATTCCAAAAAGTGATATAGGAGCGAATTTTATCTACTTTTACTTTCGAATCACTGGAAAGCGAATGATAGAGCTTATGTGCAACCGAATTGATTTCAGTATCAAATGGAAGGTTACGATAATAATGGAAAGATTGAAAGGCAAAAAAAATGGAGACGGCTTCTTCCTCTGTAAATAAAACAGGGGGGAGAATGCGATCCGTTAATACTGTATATCCGCCGTTTCGTCCTTGTTCTGCATAGATTGATAGCCCCATATCACTTAAATCTAACAAATACCTATGAATGGTTCGGACTGATATGTTAAATTCGTCAGCTAATTCTTGTGCTGTAAATTTTCTTTTCGTAGTTACAAACATAAGGATATCTAATAAACGCTTGGCTTTTGACATATATCTCACCCTTCTTGTTTTACGTGTCAGAAATTGTCATGTTTTAAGGTTAGTATAAAACCTGCCTTACGTGTTTTAAGGGGAAGGACATTTTGAAAAAAGGGGACTAACGATGCCAAGGGACATTATTTTGTTTATTGCAGCAAGCTTAGATGGGTTTATTGCTAAGGAAGATGATGATTTACAATGGTTATTCGAAACAGAGGGAGAAGGTGACAATGGTTATTTGGAAATGTATCAATCGATTGATACAACGATTATGGGGAAAAACACCTATGAGTATGTAAGAAAAATAACGGAAGTGTTCCCATATTCGGATAAAAAGTGTTATGTGTTTTCAACTTCAGAACAAGGTTCAAATGAGTATGTCGAATTTGTAAACGAAAATGTAGTTGATTTCACTAAAAAGCTAAAGGAACAGGAAGGGGCTAACATATGGATGATCGGTGGAGCTGCAATTCTTGATACTTTTATGAAAGAAAATCTAATTGACGAGTACATGATTACAGTTACACCTCATATTTTGGGCTCTGGCATTCCTTTATTTACAGAAAAAAATCCACAAATAGATTTACTCTTACAGGGAACAAAACGCTATGGGCAATTTGTCCAGATCCATTATAAGGTGAAACACAAAAAAAGCTAAAATAAACGATGCATCTGGGAAGAAAATGAAATACCAGCAAGGCCCTCTTTCGGCAGTTGATAGTCGTCGGAGGGCTTTTTCTCAACTTCTTAAAGGCTTGGGGCTTTCTTGTTTTATTGAATCTTCCGAATGACAGGGGTAACAACTATGTTCAACGTATTAAACAATAGCTCCATCAGGATGCTGGACAGTCATGCTTTTTCCTGTAGGCACCTGTTTAGGCTCTGGAATAAATGAAAGACCGTTTTCTTTAAAATCGGCTGCAAATTCATCCAGAGAATCTACAACAAAGGTAGCTATTGTAGCTTTAAAAGGAGCAAGGGCTTTCTCCGATCCGGAAAGTAATAAAAAGTTCCCTACTGAAGCAATTTCCAAATTCATTTCGGGATATGTAAATCGGAGGTTACCCCTTTTACAAGAAGGATGAGTCAGCGAAGATATTGTTATTGTCCGTGCCTGGGCTTTCAGATAAGAATGAAAATGGAATGAGCAAGTGGGTCATGAAATTTTTTGCCAAGAAATAGACAAACAGTGTGTAATAATGATACAAGAGGGATTAGAATTTTGTCCGTCGTGCAATGGGGTGTGAGAGACGGGCAAAGAGAGACATGATTGGTGACGTGAGATTTGAGATTGATCGTTTTTGAGGAGGTAGGAAGAGTGAAGGCAATTACGATACATCAGCCATGGGCCACGCTTATTGCCCTAGGAGAAAAGGAATTCGAGACCCGGGGCTGGCGCACGAATTATCGAGGAGAATTAGCAATCCATGCTGGCAAGAAGGTGGATAAGGACGCATGTAAGCAGGAGCCATTTCGATCTGTTTTAGCCAAATATGGATTAACCGCGGATGACCTACCGACTGGAGCAATTGTTGGGACATGTCTGCTTACAGAGTGCTTGCAAGTGAAAGAACATACCGGCTTTTATGCTTTAGCTGGAGATTCAAAGCACCGGATAGAGGGAAATGAATACGCTTTTGGATGGTATGAACTAGGGCGATTCGCTTGGAAATTAACGAATGTAAAGCAAATAGAACGAATCTCAGTGAGAGGAAGACAAGGATTGTGGAATTGGAATGAATAAAAAAGCTTCCTTCTAATACATACTATTTAGCGGCAATAAGATGTTAAGTTCTAGTTTTTGAAAAGTCATCAAGAGAGGTGTAGCAGGTGGTTTTTTCGTTTTTTATTTCGAAAGAACCAATTTTGAAGCTGGAGTGTAACAAAATCTGTTTTGCTGAATTAATAGGGGAATAAAGACGGCACATTATAAGTGAAAAATCCAACCGCTTACATGAGGGGGAAATGGAGTTTTACTTCTTATCATAATAGATGAAAACAAGAAAGCTCTCTTTACATGTAAGAGAGCTTTTTCTATCTGACTACTGATCATACTTAATATTTCTGGAATAACTCTTATTTCCCCACCAGTACCATTCATCCTCAAACAACTGTTGATCAACAGGATCACCGTTTGCAACCGTTTGACTGTAAACCTCATTTGCATACGCATAGAAAAGATTTTTCTTATTCGTTAGAGCCGCTCCGCCTATGTTTGCCTTCTTATTTTTCACATCATACGTAACATATAAGACTCGATTATAGTTCCCTTTTGCAAAAGTGCTTATTGCATCTGAAGTAGCTTTATGATCCATATGATCCCCAGGATTATACTTACTATCGTTATCCGCCACATTTACCCAAGGATGCTTGGCTCCGACTGCATTTGTTTCATAGTCCATGATTTCCTTTAACGTAGAGGTAAAGTCTGACCAGCTAGTGTATGTGGTTGATTTATCCACTGCTGTTATTGATTTATTGCTGTCTCGTAGCTTACTTAACGATTCGTTATTATATTCTTTAGACCCAGACCCATCCATTCCATCTGGTACTCGTAAAAAGTAGCTTACGGAATTGCCGGATGTATAGCGGACGATAGGATGATCGTTAAATTGGGCGATATCTATTGTTAATGGAGTTGGCTTAAGTGCTTTTCTAATAGATGCGACTGCCCCGCGTTCACGGGCTTCCCACCAACCTTTTACAGAACCAGCGTCACCTGCTGTGGTATAAATAAATACTACTTTGGTTTGTGAGGCATGCAAATCGTTATAAGCATAATCACCGCGGAATAACTGCCAGTCATCAGGATGAGCTTGTAAATAAAAGGATATCGATTTGTAATCAGAGGCTGCAAAGGAAGCCTGATGTGGTAATACCGTGCAGATAAGAGCGAACAAAAAGAAAACTTTTAAAACGAGCTTTGACTTAACAAATCTTTTTGAATTCCGCATATAGCAATTCCCCTCCCACTAACGATTGGTAAATTGATGTATTTTTTACCATTATTTTACTCTACATAATATCATTACTTATTTTATAGGACAACAAGTATTTATATCTAATGCTCCCAACTCAGTACGGAAGAAACACCTATCTATACCGATTGATACGCACAGGTCTAAATTTTTTGAGTGTAGGCCTATTGAGATTTTCAGTCTATGGTATTTTTTTATATTGTAGTGTCACAAATCGACTGCCTCAGGGTTTATACATAGTGAGAGGAGGCAAACAAGTGGACAAAGTAGAGCTAGAGAATCTGATCGTAGAGATCAAAAACGGTTCTCTTGATAAATTCGAAATCATCATTGATCATTTTCAACAGCCCATTTTTACTTACTGCTATCATATGCTTGGTCACAAACAGGAAGCAGAAGATGCTGTACAGGATGTTTTGTTCAGGGCATATAAGAATTTGGATCGGTATACATACTCCTTGTCCTTTTCGGCATGGCTGTACAAAATCGCCTATAACTATTGTGCGAAGCAATTGAGGCGCAGGAAGCTAATTCGCTTGCTACCTTTTTTCTACAACAGGGATCAGGAAGGCCGCAACTATGTGGAGGAAGAGATCGATCATCATTACCTTGGCGAACCATTATCTAGCATCTGGAGAAGGCTATCTACGGAAGAGCGAACCCTTCTGATTCTGAGGGTGTTGGAGGAAAAGGATTATAAGGAGATTGCGGAATTGATGAACAAGAATCCTGCAACCTTACGCAAGCAATTTGAGCGGGCTTTGAAGAAATGCAAGCATTACTTTGTCAAAAAAGGAGGGATGCTCGATGAAGGACAGAGATCCATATGAGCAAATACAGGAACTGCTTACATCGCAGCCAGTCCCCAAAATTGATGTTAAAAAGAAGCTAATGAAGGCGATATATGCAGATCAAAGACAGGAGGAAAAGAAAGTGAAAAAGAAATTAGGCCTATTATTGACTGTAGGATTGCTGGTAGGAGCATCATCTGTGTGGGCGGGCATCCAGACGATTGAGCTGAAAAACGAGAAGGGTGAAGTAGTGTCCCAAGTCACAAAACGAAGTGAATATCAGCAAGAACAAATGATGAAAAATTTGCAACCAGAGGTTAAGGAAAAACTCCACAATAGATCTGAAGAGTTATATAGACAGCTTGACACTGGCAACGAGATTCTCACGAAAATGAAACCTGGATCGGCTGTTGCCATCTATTGGCCTATTACAGAACTTCAAAAGCAAAACGAGTTGAACCCACGTCCTTTTATTGACGTGAAGTCCAAACCATTCACCTTTACCACATGGGAGAACATGGAAAAAAAAGTAGGGAATCTGTTCAAGCTACCCTCCGAGCTAGGTAATGGTTTTCTTTTCACAAAGGGGGAAGCAGTCTATGATCCGAGCGATAAATATGATCAAGCATGGATGAAAGCAGAACAAGAGAAAACGAAAAAAGAATATATCGCTCAAGAAATCCCAATAACAGATAAGCTTCGTAATGCAGAGGCGGAGTATAAAGGAGAAAAAGGGAGTGTATATGTACAGGTAGATATTAGAAAGGAAGGGAAATCTAAAGTCGGAACTTTTGCCAATACTTTGGAAAAAGGAAAGGTGGAGGATAATGAAGCGGTTTACTCCGTCTTTTCCTCGAAAAATGGGGACAGCAATCACAGCCTACACTGGGTAAAAAATGGAACAAAGGTGGAATACTCTCTTAGAGCTAAGATGAATCTAGTTACGAAAGAAGAGTTGTTCAAAATGGCAAAACAGGTGAATCAGGCGAAGTAATAAGAGCAAAGTTCATCATTATCTAGCTTTCCTCAGAGGGACTTACTTACCATGCAGGGTTTGCAACATTAGAAAAGTAGAAGAAAGGGCGAAACTTGTCGTTTCGTCTTTTTTCTTTTCATTTTGTCAGCAAAAAATGTCGTAGGATGAAGGAATATGTAGATGGAACGAGAACTTCTATTCCATAGGCTGAATTTACCAGTCATAATGAATCAAATAGAGAGGAACGAGGTTCTTGTTTTTACGTGTACATACCATCTTGATAGCTGTTTGTTTCCTGCTTTTACTAATGCCTCAATCGCATGCTCAGGCGGCCACTCATGTGGAGGTAACTGTTGATAAACTAAATATTCGCAGTGCTCCAGGTACAACTAACCAGATAGTCGGAACCATCAACAGAGCTGCACGGCTACCGATCCTTACGCAGAAGAATGATTGGATACAGGTGAAGCTCGCCAATGGAAAACCAGGCTGGGTACTAAATAAATATGTGAAAAAGATTGAGATTCCGCAGGTGAAATATGTAAAAAGTAATGTAGATATGCTGAATGTTCGGGCTGAGCCGAATGCGACTGCCCAAATATTGCAGATCATCGATCAAAACGGTGTATTTTTACAAATGAAAAAACAAGGGGATTGGACTCAGATCAAGCTGTCTAATCAGGTTAGCGGCTGGGTAAATGCACGTTTCTTGACGGAAACGGCTGCCCCAACGGCCAAAACGATTCCTGATCCAGTCCCTAATCCGATAGCTGTTTCAGCTCCAGCTTCATCCTTAGCACCTTCTGAACCGATTGTTCCTTTACAGCCTTCCGTTGCAGAGGTTGGACGAGTGGCAGGGACAATTGTGTTATCGGAAAGCTATGAGGTTTATGCTGAGCCAAATGTTTTAAGCACAGTCATTGGTCAGTTACCTGTCAATACAACAATTACCCATTATGGATATGAAAATGATTGGTACAAGATCAGCTTCAACGGCACAGACGGATTTATTTTTAAACCAGCTTCACAGGAGATGGCGGTTCAGGTACAGCCTAGTGATATACCGTTTCAGGTACAACAGCTAACTGATATACCGGGGGCGCCTACTCCTAGTACAGCACAAGCTACTGAAGCAATGATACGTGTACGAAATTCCGATACTAATCTGCGATCTGGGCCTGGAACCAATTACGCGGTTGTCGGAAATATTCAGCCAGGGCAAATCTACCCGGTTGTCCAGAACGAAGGAGACTGGTATGTCATTCGATTGGCAGACAACTCGACTGCCTATATTGCTAGCTGGATAGTAGATCTTGTCCAGCCAGGCACCAATCAGCCAGTAAATGTACCTAATACTTCTGGAATAGAGTATAACACTGGCATGGTCGGGAATGAAAAAGTCTATATCTATCACACGCATAACCGTGAGTCGTGGCGAAATGTCGCCAGAAACACAAGCGGTAGCTCAGTAGATGATCCCGAAATCAATATTACATTGGTCGGAAAACGGCTAGGTGAGCTGTTGCAAGCACAAGGTATTCAGGCGATGGTGAATCAGGACGACTTTGCCAAAAGGCTAGCGGAGCAAAAGAAAAGCTATTCGCTTTCCTATGCGGAATCATACAAAGCAGTAAGCGCAGCGGCAGCAATGAATCCAAACCTACAATATATTTTTGATATCCATCGGGACAGTAACGAGCCTCGCAGTAAGGTAGCCTTGACCTTACATGACAAGTCGTATTCACGAATGTTGTTTGTCATTGGCACAGCTCACCCGAACTATTTGCAGAACAAGAAGTTCGCGGAAAATCTGCATGCCCGTTTGGAAGCGGCGTATCCTGGCTTATCCCGGGGGCTTATCCTGAAAGGTAAGAACCAAGGGAATGGCGTGTATAATCAGTCAATCTCTGAGGGAAGCCTGTTGCTCGAATTTGGCGGCACTAACAATACCTTGGAGGAATGCTACAATACGGCAGAAGCATTTGCTAATGTGCTTGTGAATTATATGTTTGAATCGCAAATGGCAGTAAAGTAAAAGAATAATGCTTACAGGGCAATGGGTAAAGAAGCCTGTTTTATGAGATATGTACCGATCAGCGGTATGATATACAGGGAGTAAGGGACTGTATCCTGTGAAAAGGTATTCATTGTCTCGTAGATATCAGAGAAATCACAAGAAAAAATCCTCCATAGTGAGGATTTTTTCATTTTTTGTTCGCTATTGCCAAAAAATTTTTAAAAAGGTGTGACACGAACCGTAGCTCATGGATCAATATAGGTGAGCGGACAAGGAGTAACGCCATGGAATTGGAATTGCATGAAACCAACGAAGCCATCATGGAAAGAATTATGAACGAATATGGAAGGAGAGTCGTACATCTTGTTTATTTAATTGTAAAAAATCGGACATCTGCTGAGGATATTGCGCAGGAGGTATTCGTAAAAGTATATCGTCACCTGCCTTCTTTTCGAGGGGAATCAAGCATTCAAACATGGATTTATCGAATCGCCATAAACGAAGCCAAGAAGCATGTCCGATCCTGGTACGTTAGAAATATCTTCCCATCTTTGTTTGGGGAAAATCTGCATACACAAAAAGAGCAGGATGAGACAGAGCCACTGGTCATGAAGCAAGTGGAACGGAAGGAATTCGTACAGCTTGTACTGAAATTGCCGCTCTCCTACCGTCAAGTCATCATTCTTCATTATTATCAGGACTTATCCATTGAAGAAGTATCCCATGTTCTGGAAACCTCTCAAGGTGCAGTGCGAAACAAGCTTTACCGAGGACGAAAAAAACTGAAACAAATGCTTGAGCGGGAGGGATTGTCATGGACATCGATCAAGAATTAAAGGAATTTCAATATAGTGATAAAGGTCCAATCCTTTCCGAGTTAACATTTACCCAGGAAATGAAAAATCATGTACGGGAGAAAATGATCATGACATCAAAACCAAAGCGTAGAATCTGGTACTGGACGACCTCCATTGCTGGATTCTTGATTATCCTGCTGGCAATAACGGGAATGCCTAGTGCGGACACCATAAAAAATCTGTTTCCCACACTTACCAATACTCCGCGTATCAGTGCCTTTGTGGCATATGGTGATGAAGAGCTGAAAGCCTTTCATGAAAAAGGGTTGACTGTTCCTTATCATGTAAGCAAAACCGATCAAGGAGTGACCGTCACAATAACCGATTTGTTCTTTGACGGACACCTATTGACCATTGGGTATCTGGTTCAAATGCCGCCGGAGAAAGATCTCAATAGGGATTTGTTTTCTGATTATCTTGCTGATTTTAAGGAACTTACTTTGAATGGAAATGGAGAATCTTTTCTTAACGGTGGAGGTGAAGACGTAACACGAATCGGGGACCATTTGTATGCAGGGATTAGCTCTACTTATTTAAAAGCAGGGGCACCCAATGATTTTAAACTTCACGCACAGATAGAACGAGTAGGTTTAGTAGGAGGAAGTGGGAAATGGCAGTGGGATCTTGAATTTAAAATGCCCGATTCTCTAAAAGCCTTCCAACGAACAGCTCCTCCACATTTTGAAAAGGATCGGAACGGATTACAATTCACAGTTGAAAACATCAGGAGGTATGCTACAGGAACAACCTTACGAATTATAGTCAATGGTCCTAGAGAGAAGCTGAAGAATCTTCATATCACCTTCTATGACCAATATATGAATAGACGACCACGTTCTTTCACGGGTCACTTTTTAAATGACAATACCAAAGAATACGAGCTTATACTTTCTAAACTAAATGGAGAAGAACCATTTATTTACATGATTCCCCGTGTAGTAGAGAAAGAGACAGAGCTGGAGAAGTCAAAAACAAAAGAAAATCCTCCAAAGGATGCAGAGATAGATCTATCACAGCCATTACCTTATGTATTGTCCGAACAACAAGGAGACTTTATTCTAAAAAAGGTAGATTTTCTTTCAACAAAAACGGTTATTCATTATGAGATTAAAAATCCCTTTAATCAATCCCGTTTTTTAAAAATAAAGGATGAAAAGAATAACGAATATTACAGTTCAACTGAAATTAGAGAGTTTACTGACACCTATTCGTTCATGGAAGAATTTCCACCCTTTCCATCTTCAAAAAATTTGAAGCTAGTCGTTCCTACAGATATTATGAACAAAGAAGAGCAAAAGATACGTGAACAGAATTTAATCAAGATTCCTTTGCTTTAAATGGTACTAGGCATGGTGAAGAGGAATTGTCATTCTAATTGGATCAGTACAGCTTGCTGGAAGAACCAGAGGGAAATTCCCACATTGTCCATACTACTAAAAATGTAAAAACAATTTGACATTTATTGTTTCTGGATTACAATGATAATGTAAAAGGTTTTTGACATTTAGAAAAAGAGTCATGGAAAATATGAATCTCGATAACAAGAAAAGCTACAGTGGTGCTTTCCTGAAAAAAAGCAGAGGAAAAAAAGCGTAATAACCTAGCTGTTGTATATAAGTGTTGAAGGAATTTATTACACGCTTGGGTTATTTCCTTTTATGAGGAGGAAAAAATATGAGAAAAGCAGATGAAATGGAAAAATCACATAATGAGAAATCAGCAAGAAATACCTTTATGTTTTATACGGTAGCTTTATTAATATGGTCTTTATATGATCTTGTTAAGACTGGAAGTACTGGAATTCAATTTACAATTTTACTTATTGGAACGGCCATATTTTATTGGACAAGAGTGTACTTAAATCGTAAAGTTCAAGAGTAGAACAGGTCATTATTGCAAATAACCTTTCAATGTTTACGTCTATCGTCTGACCGTAAGGATGCTGTAGCATCTTACGGTCTTTTTTGTTAGAGCTATAAGAGAAATCTTCACGGAAAGGCATCAAGATGCGGATACTTATGATAGGTAGTGATTAGATGAGGAAAATATTTACTTTAAATGTAAAAATTTATATAATTCAAATTGTAAGCTATGTATAGGAATAATGAGACACTATATATTTCTTTTCAGAGCTTACACATACAATGGTAAAGGGGTAGTTAGCGTGAGTAGAGCACTATTATGCAAAGCTTTCATGGCAGCAGTATTAACAATTCCACTTGCATCTTCTGTACAAGCAGCACCAGTAGAGCCTGTGAAGCAAGTAAAGCAACAAGATTTGAGATATATCGGATGGTTTAAATTTGAGAAACTCACGAGTATTATAGGATTGGAGGACTATTTAAAATTTTCAGTCAGTTCTGGTCAAACAGTCAGAATTGTACTCAACCAAACGAACCATTCTTCAAACGAGCCACTTGTTGAGTATAGATTTTACGAAATAAACGCTCAGGTTTCACCAGACAAGATTTTTGAGATATCCGGTAATGGAAGTCATCAACGATCTATTACTTTGCAACCTGGTACGTATAGCATCGCAGCTAAATTGCATCCTCTTGACCCTTCTCGAAACCCAGTTGATATCTCAGGGTCTATTTATTTTGAATAATTAAATAAATGCAAAGAGAAACAAGTCTAACATCTGCAAGTAAGTGTTAGACTTGTTTTATTTTATCTTATCTGACCTAATGATAGCTTACTAGGATACGTGTAATTGTTAGCTAAACACTGTCTGATTAGATTATAAACTGACATGGTAGCTTTTTTTATTTTTTCGAAGCTGGGGAACTTGCCAATACGTAACGATACGCCATACCCATTCCATCGGTCCCATTGTAAAAAAGTTCATCCAAATTACACTAAAGAAAATTTGAATGACATAGACAAGGACACAGAGGTACAAGGTTTGTATATAGGTAATCTGCGCAAATAAATGACATAGATGTCCAATAGCCAAAAGTATAAAGGTTTGCCCCAGATAGTTTGTTAATGCCATACGTCCATAAAGCTTCAGGGGATGAAGCAAAACCTGAGCGAATTTACTTTGCAGCGATAAGATCAGGACACCGACATAGACACTGGAGATAATTGGTCCAATCATAATGCCTATCTGTAAGAAATGATTTGTTTGTTCGATATCAGGATCTCCTGTACCACCTAAAATTATAGGGGGAAAAGGGAGGGCAGGTACCTGTGAGTATTGATACAGAATGCCAGCTATACTTATAAGCAACAAAATACCTGTACCTATAGCGATTTGCTTCGTTTTTTCTGTAAGGCGTTCAAAAAAGCGGTATTGACCGGCTGCCAAACCCAGTAGCATAAGCGGCAGAGTGATCAATGCCTTTATGGCAAAAAAACAGGAAATAGCCAATCCTATCAGCCCGATAACGATGTTTATCTGTTTCTTTACCTTGAAACAAAATAATAAAATGAATCCGTAGATGGCATATTCTCTTAATACTTCTCCACCTAGAAACAGTCCATGAACATATCCAATAGCAAATAAGGCTAGAAGTCGTCGGAAAAATAAGAGATATCCATTGTTACCTTTAGCATTTGCCCTTGTCATAAACAGATAAAAGCCAACACCAAATAAAAATGAGAAGATGGTAAAAAATCTACCTTCTACAAATAAGAATAGAAATCGTTGGTAGGAAGCATCTTTCGTGTTTGCAATCGGATCGCCAATCGTAAGTACAGCAATAATGTTAATAAGCAAAATACCTACTAAAGCAAACCCACGTACATAATCTAAAGTATCAATTCTCTTGTAGCTTTGTAGTTGCTTCATTTCTCTGTCTTTCTCCTTTGTACATAATGATCTTTATTAGCGTACAAAAAATATGCAGTGCTTAGTATCACATTACCTAACAAAAAGCTTACAGTATTGTAAGATTCCCCGAAAATTACATACCAAGAGAAGCACGAATCCACTGAATGAATGTGAACTGAGTGGTAAGTTGAAGGAGTAAAAATGAATAATGAAAATTGCTGGGGAAAAATTATTATTATTTTTGGTATCAAACAAAGATTTGGACTTTATTTGCCGGATAGAATTGCGATCAGAACTTATGGTAATTCGAGGACTATGTAGAGTCTAATTTGTTTCTGTTCTAGAAAAAGAATTTTTACAAATAAAAGGCTACATAAGATTACCAGGAACAGATGTGCAATCGAATGGATAAAGCCCGCTCACAGTGAGGAAGAGCGGGCATAGATTTTGCTTTATTTTGTTTCAATGTCTAGCGATACGAAAACATCCATTCAGCTACCATCTCAGCATTAGGCGGTGTAGAATATTCAAAGCCATAATATTTTCCGTATTTTGGTCGAAGGGTGTCGGTGGCTTGTTTAGACACAGCGTTTAACCAGGCTGGTAAGAAGGCAGAATGAGCACCTTTTTTCGGGTCAACAAAATCGCCAAATTTCTGGGTTTGTATAGCATCTCCTACGGCTTTCTTAAGATCTTTGATAAAGGCTAGATCAAAGTCAAAGTCTTTCTTTTCTCCAACGTTTCCATGACCCCCATTAACCCATTTCCATGGTAGCTTGCGTGCATCTTGAAGATTTTGCTCATGGTAAAGGAAGGTATCTGAGCCTGCAAATCTCCAAAATGGAGGTTGATCTGGGTTTATTAGGTCAGGTGCGTGAAGCACACCCTCGTCTTTAAGCAGCCAAACCGAATGATCATCCGAATGACCTGCTCGCTGGAATCCATGTAATTGAACAGTTAGATCCTCGAATTTAAATGACCCCTGTGGCCAAGAGATGACCTCTGTCGGGCGAGGAAGCTTACTCTTTAAATAGACTTGTTTGTCGAATGTAGCCTTACTTGCAATAATGCGCGGTTTTGCGCCTGATTTCTTTAATGCAGCAAGCATCTTAGAAGCATCACCTATGTGATCCGCATGGTCATGAGAATAAACAACGCTGGTAATAGGTAATTTGGTCACCTTGCGAACAGCAGCTAAGAGTTGATCTGTACGATCTTCTAATGGATCGAACAGTAATACTCCCTTTTTACCAACAAAGAAGGTTGTACTGTAAAAATTACTCTGAACCCAATAGGTACGAGAAGTAAGCCGCTGCAAGATATATTTATCTTTTAAATTTCGATTATATAGCCGATTTATTTTCTCACCAGAATGCAGTACTTTTTTTTCCGATGGCTCCACGTACCGTGCATTTACTGTTGAAGGAGCTTCCTTAATGGTTGTAGCCTTGGTAGCTCCCTTGCTCATTTGACGTACATTCGAGTGGGGATTCACTATTTTTTTGTTTTGGGTTGTCTGGTTACGTCCTACACCTTGATTTGTACCTGCGTTGTTAGAACAAGCTGTTGCAAATAATGCGATACTAATTCCTATACTCAAGATCTGAAATTTGTTCATGGTGCACCTCCTGTGAGTAGTATAGCCACTAGAAATTTCTATTATGTAGAGGCAGAGGTATGTGGCAGGGGAGTGAGCATGGAGGATGTTATGTATGGATTTTTTTATTGTCTAAGTAACTTTTTTTAATACTTGGAATAAGATAACCACGCATAAAGCGAATGAACAATGGTGCTGTCGATATGTAAAAAGATCGGCGTGATTTTGCTTATGCCAAATAAAGAATGCCAGGCTTTATTTGTAAAACAAAAAGTTCTTCAGCAGTTCATCTGTTGGGGGCTTTTTGTTCTCTTTGTGAATTTATTTGGGACAATGAGGCTATCGCTTTTAAGATAAAACCCTTTTGATCGTGTTGTTTAAGAATTGTTGCTAAAAAACTAAAAATCTTTCACCTCCTGGCACACACGCTGTAAAAACCAAAGAATAGACATTGGAAAAAAACGTGAGGTTAGCCGATGAACTTTAGAGGGTGTATTTTTTATGACAGCATACAAGGTAAAGCTTTAGCTAGTATTTTTCGAATCATTTGGAGGTGTACGTGTTGAAAAGAAACATCTTGCTAGTCATTATCATGGCTATGTTTATTCTACCCATGGGCTTGTCTGAAGCGCATCCTGGTAAGACAGATGCCAATGGTGGGCATATTTGCAAAACGAACTGCAATAAATGGGGATTAAAGGATGGAGAGTATCATATTCATCGGGATGGTAAGGTAATCCGTCCAAATCAATCGAAGCAAGCTCCAGTGTCACAAATCAAAACACAAGCTGTCCCTGCTGGTAAGCAAGCACCTGCTTCGATCGTTCCAGTATCATCAGCTACAAATGATCTAAAAGTCTACTTCCTCGATGTCGGTCAAGGCGATGCTACTTACATAAAAACACCAAAAGGTGACGATATTCTAATTGATGGTGGGAATACGGACAAGGGCGATTTAATGGTCAAATACTTAAAGGACCTCAAGGTCGATGACATCGAGGTTCTCATCATGACTCATCCAGATGCAGATCATATTGGTGGCTTGCACAAAGTCATGCAGAACTTTAAGGTTAAATCTGTATATGCACCCAAAGTAGCTCATACAACCGAGACATACGTAACCCTGTTGAAGCAAATAAAAGGACAAGGCTTATCCATTAAACCAGCAACAGCAGGCACAACGATACCCCTACAGGGCGTTTCTGCTAAATTCGTTGCTCCGGTTGGTACATACGAGAAGGAGTTAAATGAATGGAGTGCTGTTTTACACCTTACTTATGGAGCAACCTCATTTTTATTTACTGGCGATGCTGAGCACAAATCAGAGGCAGATATGCTTAAGAGCAAGCAAGTTCTCAAGGCAGACGTGTTAAAGGTTGGTCATCATGGATCAAATTCATCTACATCACCTGCTTTTCTGAAAGCCGTAGCCCCTAAATACGCAGTGATCAGCTCCGGGAAGGACAATAAATACGGGCATCCAACCCAAGGCACGCTACAAAAATTACAACAATCAAAAATCATTACATACCGTACAGATCAAAAAGGAACAATTTTAGCTGTCAGTAACGGAAAGACGATCACATGTAAAACGGCGAGGTAGAGAGGGGGAAAAATCGGCAGAATGCTAATCTATTGTTCTGCCGATATTGTAGGAGATTATCTATTGCTTTTTGCAAGTGCTAGAGTTAAAGACCTTACACCAATCGCCCTTTTTAAAAATCCATATCATTACATTCGACGTTTCTATGGTTTTGCTACTATTGACTTATAATGAATGCAAAGTCTTACTGTTACACCCCATAGTAAGACTAGTATATAAAGACTGAGAGGTAGCGAGTATGAAAACAACAAAAGGAATTATCGATCGCTTTGAAGAGAGCATGGTTGTTGTGGAGATTGATGGTCAGACGTATGATCTTCCTAGAGCTATTTTTCAGGCCGATGTGCAGGTTGGTCAAGTGATACATATTTCTACTGAAGTAGATCAAGCGGAAACGGAGGCTAGAGAAAAAGAAGCTACTGATTTGATGGATGATTTGTTTGAATAAGATATACAGGCAATATGAAGAAATACTAGGCTATAGAGCTATATTTCAGAAATTCCTTACCAAGAATGATTGAATTTAAAAAAATGTAGCAGAGGATAGTTTATAACCTAGAAGCCTTAGCACCCTATTTGCGGTGCTTTTTTTCTTGTCCAAATTACATATCAAAATAGGGAGTGGAAAGTCATAAAAAAAATGTCCCAACAGCAGTCGGGACATTCGCGTACTAATCTGGTTTTACTCGAAGAATCTTTCAGGATCGGCCGCACCTGCGAATGCGGATACAATTCGCTCGCCCACAGCCATATCGTATGTGCCTTGATCAGATTGGAATAAGGTACGTCCATGATGACTAATCTTGCATTGATGAAAGGACAGAAGCAATATCTTGCCTTCTTGACGAACGATTTCTTCCAATCTTCCTTCTACTGTGATTCCGCCTTCAAGCGTCAGCTTCACGTGTTCATTCATTCTGATGCCATGTGCTTCTAAGTCTCCATCTGTAAACAGCTCCAGTGGAAGTGACACACCTTGCAGGCGGCCAATTGGAGAAGAAAAACCATCAGCATGTGTAGATTTTCCATGTCCGTTCAATTCCTGATTATTCCAGGCAAGAGCAGTCGGACCCTCCATGCGGAAGAAAACAATCTCACTATTTTCAGCGTATACCATTGACTCTAAGGTTCCTGTTACCTGTAAACCAGAGCTGTACACTACTGTGGAGGTAGCACCTGAACGAAGGGCTTTTTCCATAGCAACCCTCCCACCTGTATGAAAGGCCATGCGATGCTTGAAACGTTCAACAGAATCAAGCAACTGGTCAAAGCTTTCACAAACAAATAGCTGCGGCTGCATTTTGGTTATGTCAAATGCTGTGTGGATGGTTTCCTCTAAAGAGAATGGCCGCTTGATTACAGCATCGGTTAAACAGTGTCTGCTCTCCTCAATAGAAGAAAGTAATCCAGCACCGTATAGCAATGGCTGTTCTAGTTTGCCGAATAATCCGTATTCTACAGTCCACCAGTATAATCGAGCAATCTCTTCTGCTTCTGATACACCTGTTACTGCGCTCTGCTTGGCATCGAGAATTTCTTTGGCTAGCTGAACCTCTTCTTGTGTCGCCAGCGGGTCCTCCATTAATTTGGAGTAGGCACGAATCGCTTCAAAAACCTCATGCTCTTCTCTAGTAGCAAATGCTTTAGCGCCAATTTGGCCAAAACGTTTAACATAATCGGCATACCACTTATCGCTTAGGATAGGAGCATGACCGGCCGCCTCATGGATAATGTCAGGTGCCGGAGTGTAGTCGATATGTTCAGGCTTACGGATATCAGTAGCGATCGGAAGAATCCCACGCGATTGAAAATCAAAGAAAACCACGGCAGGTATAAATCCGTCTATCGTAACAGCCCCCCAGCCAGATGGCTGTAAGCATTGGTTCATTTCTTCCACACGAGGAATATGATCTAGGCTTATCCCTGTTTTACGTAATCCATCTACATATGCAGGATGAGCCACATCCTTTAAAAAATTGTAATTCCGGTGCAAGACATGACGCCACACTTGTTGGTCAACTTCTGTATATTTATCATAATTTTGTTCAACGACGTAGGGTTGAAGATGTTTGGGGATAACGAATTTTGGTTTAGTAGTAGCTTGCATAATAATGTCCTCCTGTCCCATCCTAGCTCTTGTCAGCTTAAGAGTGGGTTGCTTCACTTTTTTGCTTTTAAGCTGTTATGCTTTTAAGCTTTTAAACTGTTATGCTTTTAAGTGATAAAGTATAGGGATAAGTATATGCTTGGAAAATAAGATCGTCAATATGGCTGGAAATATTCATGCAATTTAGTTAATTTGTGGTTTGTACATGCATTCGTTTGTAAAAGGCTAACGAAGGTAACCATCGCGTGGGAATTTACCGCCGATTGTGGGGAATGATATTTCGTTACATCAAGGCATGAATGACAGTAATGATGGGAAGTCATAATGCGCAAATTTATGTCATACATTATTTGATGAAAAAAGTCCCATGCTTGTAGCAGCTAAGTGAGAGGAGCGAGTGTTTATGGTAAACAGACATTTAGATGCGGATCAAGGCTCATGTGAAGGTATACCGCAGCCCATCAGAAAAGATGGTGCTGGAGCGACTGATCCCGGTCCTCGTGACATTATGCGCGATATTGAAAATCCCGATTTGCTTGTCCCGCCAATTACAGATGCAGGATTAATTCCCAATTTAAAATTTTCTTTCTCCGATACACATATG
The DNA here is from genome assembly GCF_000219535.2 of Brevibacillus laterosporus LMG 15441. Taxonomy (NCBI): domain Bacteria; kingdom Bacillati; phylum Bacillota; class Bacilli; order Caryophanales; family Paenibacillaceae; genus Brevibacillus; species Brevibacillus laterosporus. The sequence goes on along the minus strand of NZ_CP007806.1, from coordinate 4,106,486 downwards.
CAATTAAATCATGGTGGCTGGTCGAGAGAGGTGACTGTTAGGGAACTCCCGATTGCAACAACACTTGCTGGGGTAAATATGCGGTTAACGCCTGGCGGAGTGCGTGAGTTACATTGGCATCAGCAGGCAGAATGGTCTTATATGATAGTAGGGAGAGCGCGGATAACCTCAGTCGATCAAGATGGAAGAAACTTTATCGCCGATGTTGGACCGGGTGATCTTTGGTATTTTCCCCCAGGAATTCCTCATTCCATTCAGGGGCTAGAAGAGGGCTGTGAGTTTTTGCTTGTATTTGATGACGGAAGCTTCTCTGATCTGAATACTTTATCCATCACGGATTGGTTTGCGCATACTCCCAAGGATGTTTTATCAGCCAATTTTGGTGTACCAGAGGATGCCTTTGCTAACATTCCTTCTGATCAGGTTTATATCTATCAGGATAAGGTTCCAGGTCCACTAGACAGTCAAAAGGTCCGCTCCCCTTATGGGACCGTTCCTAAAAGCTTTACATATCGGTTGCTAGCTCAAAAGCCAATTCGTACACCTGGGGGAAGCGTTAGAATTGTGGATTCCTCTAATTTTCCGGCTTCAAAAACAGTTGCTGCTGCTTTGGTAGAAATTAAACCGGGAGCAATGAGAGAATTGCATTGGCATCCGAATAATGACGAGTGGCAGTATTATTTATCCGGTGAAGGAAGAATGACTGTGTTTGCAGGAGACGGTGCAGCACGTACATTTGATTACAGAGCTGGGGATGTTGGTTACGTGCCATTTGCCTACGGACATTATGTTCAGAATACTGGTGACCAAACATTGTGGTTCTTAGAAATGTTTAAAAGTGATCGATTTGCCGATATGTCTTTAAATCAATGGATGGCACTTACTCCCCGTGATCTGGTGAAGGATAATGTACAGGCTGATTCTGAGCTATTGAATGTATTACGCAAGGAAAAATGGCCGGTTGTTTCGTATCCGGGCTTTACTTATAATCCTAAATGATAACCTGATGCAAAATTGTAAAATAGATAAATAGATAGGTAAATAGGTAAATAGGCAAAGGTTTCCCACCGGGGGTAAATGTAACGCGGTTGGAAGCCTTTTTTTGTGTCAAGGGTGAAAACGAATTAGGGGTTTGATTTACTGTGTAAGAATGGTAAACATACACGTACAGACCTTTCAACCTTTTGAGAGCGCAAACAAATAAGTGTAATTTCCTCCAAAACTTCTTTGATATAAAATGTGAATTCTTGTATGATTAAGAACAATTCGAGAAAGAAAGAGATGGAGAAACATGCAGAAAGAACAGAGAGCAGGAATCCTTTATGCTATAGTGGCGTATGCCATGTGGGGATTCCTGCCGATTTATTGGAAAAGTGTCAGTTTTATACCACCAGGAGAGATTTTAGCTCATCGTATTTTGTGGTCACTGATTTTTTCAATTGTGTTAGTAGGATTAAGTAAGAAGTGGAGCCGAGTTTTGGAATTTATGAAAAAGCCCAAGAGTCTATTGCTATTTTTACTGGCTTCCGTCTTAATTAGTGCGAACTGGATGATTTACATATGGGCTGTCAACGCCGGTCATATTGTAGAGACGAGTTTAGGCTATTATATTAATCCTCTGCTTAATGTCGCGTTAGGTATGCTATTTTTTCGAGAACGGTTAGATTTCTGGCAACTTATCTCCTTACTTTTTGCGGCAGTAGGTGTATGCTGGATGGCGATTAATTTTGGACAACTTCCGTGGATTTCCCTTTCTTTAGCCTTGTCATTTGGGATTTATGGGGTTGTAAAAAAACTGATTCAAACAGACTCGATTACCTCATTAACATTAGAGACGGTTCCGGTTGCCTTGATTTCGTTTGTCTATATCTGCTGGTTGCAAAGCCAAGGTGTTGGGTCGTTTGGAGCGGCGGACTGGGGAACAGATTTATTGCTGATTGGATCGGGAGTAGCTACCGCTATGCCGCTTCTTGCATTTGCTTCAGCAGCGCAACGCATTTCTCTTTCTACATTAGGCTTTATCCAATACCTAGCTCCTACGATACAATTGGCGATCGCTGTATTTTTGTATAAAGAATCGTTTACAGATAGCCATCTTTTAAGCTTCGTTTGCATTTGGGTAGCGCTTATCCTATACACACTGTCCCGAACTCCGATCATGCAAGCTTGGCAACCAGCGTTTTTTAAACAGCGGATTGAAAAGCGGACATAAAAATTGTTCGCTTTCTCTACTTCCCTACTATTTATGAAGATAACAATGCAATATGACGAATCATGTAAAATATTAGGAGGGGTATTTTTGAAAAAGTATATAGCTTTGTTGGCAGTATTGTTTGGCGTAATTGGACTAGCGGTTTTCGGAAATAACGAAGAGACGAATGCTTCCATTGAAAAAAAGAATCTGTCGCTTTCTACTAGTCCGCAGTCAAATTTGAAACAAGAGGAAAGAAAAGAAGCGGGTACATTTACACATATGACCACAGACGAGTACCTCAGTCGTTATAACAAATTGAAAGCAGAGTTAGCCAGTCAAAACATTGATATTTTGCCATTTACTCTCGAAGTAGAAAAGAAGACGAATTTTTATCGATTCTATTATCCCAAACAAGAGAAGTACACAAAGGACGAAGCTAAATGGGTAAGTGTAATGCTACAGAGTGATGGAAAAACGATAGATGGGTTGATGTTTCAGGGGACTCCCGATTTACATACCACCAAGGCGATGATTCAAGCCACTGGCATCGTCTGGTCAAATCAGCTAGATCAATTGCTTACAGGTGGAAGCACTGCTAAGGCTTTTGAAGAAATAAAGGTTGGGGGAGTGAAAATTTCGATAAAAAGAGATTCTAGTGATATCACTGTGATGATTGATCCAGTTAGATTAGACCCTCCCAAAAAATTGTAGAATCAGCTAGGTCAGTTTGGAAGCTTAATAGGAGCTATTCCTATGGGGGCTGTTAAATAAATAGACTCTCTAAGAAGATGCGGAAGGACAATATCCCATTCACGTTAATCTGCCTGATAGGACAGCAATTTGTCAGCATGAACATCTGCAAGGGGGGTAGCTCATTACGGCTGATGTATGCATTTCATCACTTTTAATTTAGTTAGGATTGAAATTTTTAACATAATGTAAAATTAAGTCATAATTGCAGTTTAGTTAACTTTTTTGTAGTAGATCGGGAACGGTTATTATATAATATCTTTCGATCAGAAACTTCGATAAGGGGTGTGGTACATATTAACATTTACACCGAACCTCCGAAAAGATGCTCCATATGTAGAAACCAAAAGTTTCACAAAACAGAATCCCGCATACAGATATTCGATGATATTATAGACGGTGAACCAAGAAAAATAGAGGTAAAGCGTCAACGATATAGATGCCCGAATTGTCTGGCTAAGATATGGGATAAGGTTCAAGGAGCGTGTTCATATCGAAGGAAATCTTATGTCTTTATGGAAATGGAAAGGGAGCAATTGTCCCAAATAAGCGCAGAAAAATCGTAAATAAAGAGAGATTGTTGCGTTTATAACCCTCTAAATGATATTTAGAGGGTTTCGTTTTTTATTTGCTGCATGTTCCATTTTCTTATGCTGGAATTTGTTCCAAAACAAAATCGACATGGATTGGGAATTCATCATTGACTAGAATATGTACACTTAAGCTTTGCTCTTGCTGAGGTAAGGTATCGCCCGAATAAATATTTTTAAGTAGGCCAACATTCGTAAACTCAACTTGAGCATCGATTGCTTGATAGCTGGTAATGGCATGTCCTCGTACCATATCTGCGAATTCTTCAAGTACACTTCTTCTCATTTCGTCATCAACCATGTCTAGCGGGATACTGAAGGATTGAAGTAAAACACGAAGAGCATCCTCTTCCATGCCAATAATAATGTCCCCTGTAACATCACCCGTTATTTGGGAAACAACTCGATGGGACTGACTGTAGGTATAAGGTGATTTTTGTAGCTGCACATCTTGGCGCTGTATATTAATTCCTAATGAACCTAGTACAGTTGTCAGTCCTTTGAGATACGCATTTAATATTTTTACATCCACAATTCTCATCCTTTTCCGGTTTGTGAGTTCTTCCTTTATATATCGGTATTTTTGTGAAAAGATTAACAGCTACTTACCAAACAAAATTGCTGACCCATTTCCCAATCTTCCATTTCGCCTTCTCCTTTTTCTCTGAAGCAAGTAAGCTAGTTTTCAGATTTTTCTACGGGGTAATTTTTTCCACTAATTAGATAGCTCCGTTTCTACGATATTTATAAGGATAGAGTGAATGGCGATTGTAGGAAAAAAACATCCATTTTGTCATATGAGAAAGTCCCTAAAGGAGGAGAGACTGTGAAAATTCAAATCGCTTCTTTAAGAGCCAAGCTTACGATTTTATGCTTAACCATCTTACTAGTACCTACCTTGCTTATTGGAATCACTACCTATGGGTCTACAAAGCAGGAGCTAGATCAGGCAGGTCAGGCAGCCCTACAAAAAAATGTAAAAATGGTAATTGGTATGATTGACCTAATGAATGAGCGAGTTGAGGCAGGACAGCTAACCTTAGAAGAAGCTCAGGAAAAGGTACGTCAGGAGCTACTAGGTACAAAAAATTCTGAGAACAAGCGTCCGACTAAAAAGGAGTACACGACAGGCGAAACCGGCTATGTCTGGGCAATCAATGAGAAAGCTGTGTCTGTCATGAATCCAGCCAATGAAGGTCAAGATCTTTCCGATGTCATCACACAGGACGGTGTTTTATTGGCGAAAGAGTTAGTTGAAAAAGGAACTTCCGGCGGCGGATTTGTGAGGTACAAATGGCAGATCGCCAATTCTGATGAGGTTGAGACTAAAGTGTCTTATGTCGAGTTAGAGCCCCATTGGGGATGGATTGTGGGGTCAGGAGCCTATCTTACCGAGTTTAATAAAGGAGCTAATAACATTTTGACCTTGGTAGCTCTGATTGGTTCCGTTTCTACGGTTGTTGGGATAATTATGGTTAACTTTTTCTCAAGGCTATTTACGAAACCAATTGTTTTGGTGGCCCAGCAGTTGAACAGGGTAGCCGATGGTGATCTTACAATAGAAGAATTGAAGATTACCTCCAAGGATGAAATAGGCAATTTGGCAAAAGATTTTAATTACATGATCAATAATATACGCCATCTGATTAGTGAAGTGGACTTATCAGCACAACGAGTAGCTGGTTCCGCAAAGGAATTAACAGCTAGTGCAGAAGAGACAAGCAAGGCAAATGAACAAATTACGCTTGCTATTCAGGAAGCAGCGAGTGGTGCTGAGGAGCAACAAAATGCTCTTTATAAAACAACAAGCTCCATTGAGGAAATCTCAGTTGGTATGCAACGAATAGCAGAAAGCTCGTCCTCTATTGCAGAAACGTCTACAGAAACGAGAGAAACGGCAGAGGATGGTGGACTAGCCGTACAAAAAACAGTTCAGCAGATGAATTCCATCCATAAATCGGTTAATGAATCAGATGCTGTGATTAAGCTTCTTGATAAGCGTACAAATGATATTTCCGGAATGTTAAGTGTCATTACAGATATATCTGCTCAAACCAATCTACTAGCCTTAAATGCTGCGATTGAGGCTGCAAGAGCTGGCGAACATGGTAGAGGCTTTGCAGTAGTTGCCGAAGAGGTTAGAAAGCTGGCAGATCAGTCCACGCAGTCCTCGAACCAAATTACGCAGCTACTAGAAGAGATACAGCAAGATATGAATCAATCCATTCAGACTATGAGCAAGGTCAAAGAGGAAGTTCAGACGGGGATTGAAATTGCAAACGATACGGATCAGAAGTTTAAGAACATTCTTTCTTCAACGGGCTATATTTCTCAGCAGATCGAAGAATTAGCTAGCATTAGTCAACAGATATCAGCGAGCTTGCACGAAATTTCAGCCAGTGGAGAAAATGTGTCTCGTATTGCCCAACAGGCAACGGATCATTCGCAAAATATTGCTTCTTCAGCAGAGGAACAGCTTGCTTCGATGGAAGAGGTAACTGCATTGGCAAACTCTCTGTCTATCATGGCTGAAGAGCTGCAAAAGCTTACGCGTACTTTTACGTATTAAGCTAGGTATTCAAAATAAAAAAACACCTTCACAGTTGTGGAGGTGTCGGGCTGCCGAGAAACCTCGGCGGCTTATTTTGTTATCAGATTGATGTGCTGGCGGGTGCTACATTGCCTCTATCTTGCTAAAAAGGCTCAGAGAAAGTGAACAAAGAGAGTGCTTTCTCTAAGCCTTTTTCAATAAAGCGATCTCACTGGCTCAAGGGGTAATCTGTTAGGCCGTAATTCTCCAGCCATTCGTTTTGGTCTGAAGCTCCCACAGCTTCGCATATAACCCCGCGTTTTGGATAAGCTCCTCATGCTGCCCTTCTTCGACGATTTTGCCTTTGTCCAGCACGATAATTTTGTCTGCGTTGACCACGGTTTTCAATCGGTGAGCGATCATGATGACGGTACGTTTTTTAATCAGGCGATTGATTGCTCTTTGCATTTCCACCTCGTTTTCTGGATCGAGCGAGGAGGTGGCCTCATCAAGCAGGATCACGGGGGCATTTTTGAGTATGGCTCTGGCGATGGAAATGCGTTGACGTTCGCCACCAGAGAGCGTAGAACCACCTTCCCCGATCATGGTGTCATAACCCTGAGGCAGCTTCATGATAAAATCATGGCAGCAAGCTTCTTTAGCAGCTTCCTCAATTTCTGCTTGCGTAGCGTTCTCGCGTCCATAGCGGATATTGTTGCCGATTGTGTCCTGGAACAAGTAAACGTCCTGAAATACCATGGAGATTTTTTTCATAAGCTTTTCTGGGTCCATTTCACTTACATCGCTACCGCCAAACAGCACTTTCCCTTGTTGAGGGTCGTAAAATCGTGCAATCAGGCGCAGCAGTGTGCTTTTTCCACTTCCTGAAGGGCCAACGATCGCGGTAAGCGTCCCTTCCTTCATTTCCATAGAAACATTGTCTAGTACGATGTTCTTGTCGTAGCTAAAGGTCACGCTGTCAAAGCGGATATCATGAGCTTCGGGAGGTTCGTTTTCACCCTTCATGACAGGCTCATTTAATAGACTAACGATGCGTTCTCCAGCCATGGCATCATATTTGAACGCTGGCAGGCGCATGATAGCAACCGATAGTGGATCAAAAACACGAGTACCCACTAACAAGAATGTAGCAAACAGAGGAACTGAAATTTCTCCGCCCAATATGAGATAAACTCCCACGATGGTCATTAAAGACACGCCAGTTTGCATAAAGGCCATGGCAACTAAAAAGAATGGCCCTAGCGCACCCTCCAGCTTAATGCTTTCCTTCATATAACGATAAAAAGACTGTTTTAATCTTGTAAAGTTCTCACCGCGCAGATTGTATGCCTTGATTACTTTCATCCCTAACAGGTATTCCTGCAAACAATTTGCCAAAACGATCTTGGCAGCGGAGTGACTCTTGCCAAGTTTTCGTTCTAAACCGGAAATACTCCATAGCAACAGCACAGCTACGGGTAACCCTGCAAGCATAGCTACAGCCATTCGCCAGTCTATAAACAGCAGACCAAAGAAGGTCAAAATGGGGATAATCGCACCGCTTACAAGCTGAGGTAGAATATTTGTCGCGGCATTTTCTAAATGAGTAAAATCATTCATCATCATATGGCCAAGTTCTCCGGGGTCCTTTTTCATGAGGAATCCTAAAGGGAGCTTGCGCATATGCTCTGCTAGCTGTGTCCGTCCATCAGCAGAAGATTCGTACGCACTGCGGTAGGTAGAACGGTAAGACATCCGCTCACATAGAAACACAAGGACAAGGAAAAATAGCATGCCTCCCCATATGAGCCAGAGAGTTTGCATGTTCAAAGAGGATTGTCCTGTCGCATAGTAGGCATAAATCATACTTACTGCTGCGGCCAGGCATCCGAATGGAAATATATTGACTAAGTTGGCCAAAACAGTCCAAAGGATGGGCTTCCATATTTTCTTTGGTTCACCCGTAGTAATGTTGTAAAGCTGTTCCCTTATCACACGAATTCCCCCTCCTTCTGCGAAATGTCGATTTTCCATTCTGCTGAGGATGTATAGGCGTCCCACATGCTTTTATATAAACCATTATGAGCAAGAAGCTCGCTATGGGTTCCGAGATCGTCGATTTGCCCTTCCTTTAGGACAATGATCTGATCTGCTTCGCATATAGTTGTCAAACGATGGGCAATGATCAATACCGTTTTGTCCTTGATAAGCTCGCGTAGCGCAAGCTGCATCTGGTATTCATTTTCCGGATCTGCATAAGCGGTAGCTTCATCGAGTACAAGAATAGGGGAATTCTTCAGGATGGCTCTTGCCACAGATACTCGCTGTTCCTCGCCGCCTGACAGATAAACCCCGCCCTCGCCAATTAGCGTATCGTAACCATTTGGCAAACGCTCAATAAATTCATGACATTGCGCTGCCCTCGCTGCTTCATAGACCTCATCCTGCGTTGCAGTTGGCCTGCCCGCCAAAATATTATTGTAGAGTGTATCGGAAAACAGAAACGTATCCTGAAAGACAAAGGACAGGGTGTCCATTAGCTCATTCATTTTCATGTCGCGGATATCCACGCCGCCAATGGTGATGCTTCCTTTTTGCACGTCCCAAAACCGTGGGATTAACTGGGCGACAGTGGATTTTCCCGAACCGGATGGGCCGACCAGCGCAGTGATTTTGCCCTGGGGCGCCATAAAGCTGATTCCCTGCAAAACCTCTGGGCTGCCTTCATCTCCGTATGAAAAGGAAACCTCATGGAAGCCGATGTCATAAGACGATGGCTTTTTGCCGATTTCAGGTTCTTTGATGGTTGTTTCCTTGAACATACCGTCAATGCGGTTAACCCCTTCAACAATCGTGTTAAGGGTGGAGGCAAAGCTGTTTAATTTGAAAATCGGCGTGGAAATACCTGGTGACAAAACGAGAAAAAACAGCAATGTTGCGGCAAAGGCGATGTTATGTGGATCTGTGCTGATAAAAAACAGTCCGACAGGTAAAAAGAAAGTTGCTAATGATAAAAGGATGACTTTAAAGGAAACATAGCCGTTTTGAAAATTATCTGTATAAGTCACACTAAAATTACGGTAATGCAACATGTCTTCATGGAATTTTCGAAAAGAGTGAACGGTTTGCCCAAAGATTTTGATAGAAGGCATCCCCCGTACGTACTGGATGGATGAAGTATTAATGTTTTCTAGCGCGTCAAAATACTCCTTCAATCCCTGCTTTGCTTTTTTGCCGGCCATCATGGAGAATTGGGCGGCAAATCCAATCAGCATGGGGATGATGCAAGCCAGTGCAAGCCAAATATTAAGTGAAAACATCGTGACAATAATTGCTATGATCATGACGATCGTGTTAATCAAATCGGGTAGCTGATGGGCGATGAACAGTTCGATTTTTTCTACATCCAGCTCAACGATTTTTTTGATTTTACCTGTAGCATTTTTAGTAAAGTAGCCAAGAGGGAGCGCCCCGATATGATCTGACAGCTTGACTCTAATGCCATAGAGGATGCGAAAAGCGGCAATGTGCGAAAGCATTCCGCCGACATACATGAAGAAATAACCCAGTAGCATACCTACAATGCCCCAAATAGCCCACTGTAGGATGTACGCAGCGTTCACAGAGGAAATATCAGAAGCATGTGTTAAAAGCTCAGTCATCACATAGTAGACTGAGAGATACGGAACCAGCATCAAAAACACGCTTACGGTAGACAGAATTGCTGACCACACCATAAGTGACTTTTTTTCACCGGCAAGCTCGATTAGCCTTGAAATTCCCTTTTTTTCCTTAGCTTTCAACAGTTATCACTTCTTTCTGCCGATTCTTCAGTTCAATGACTTGATCGCAGGCTAATTCGGAAAGGATGTTGTCGTGCGTAATGATGAGGACGATTTTGCCAGCCTGCGCTAATTTTTTTACCCATGCAACAACCTTGAGTACGCTGTCGCCGTCAAGTCCGCTGGTCGGCTCGTCGAGTATGATTAATTCCGCATCTGAACAATAAGCCGCGGCCATGGTTACTCGCTGCTTTTCTCCGCCGGAAAGGGAGGCAGGGTGCCGATCTCGAAGCTCTCCTAAGCCAAAGGCATCCAATGCCTCATAGGCCTTCAAACGAAGCGAATCATCCACACGTCTGCCTAAAACAATCTCATTGCCTACACTGTCTGCATAGAGCTGATAGTCGGCATCCTGCATGACAAGATAGCTGGAGGCGCGTCGTTGGCTTGCCGATAATCGGCTTCCTTGACTGAAAATCACCCCTTTTTGCTGGCGCAGAAGACCGCACAGAACTTTGCTTAGGGTGGTTTTTCCCGTTCCGTTTTCCCCTGTCAGTGCGGTAACCTCTCCTTTCAAAAGCGTGATGTCAACGTCTGTAATCCCATCACCTTTTCTTTTGTATCGATAGGTAAGCTTCCGACCCTCCAGAGCAGGGAGGGACTTCGGCACTTCAGTTGATTTGTGTTCCGATAGGCATGTAATCATATCAGGGTGGCGCAGACCATATGGACGTACGTCTTCATAGGAAAGCTGAGCAAATTTTTCTTTCGTCCATGTTCGTGCGATCTTTCCTTTATCCATGCAGACAAATAGATCGGCAACAGGCAAGAATGGGTGTAACCGATGCTCGCTGATGAAGAGGGTAGTGCCGTTTTTCTTAAGCCTACTCAGGATTTCAATCAGATTCTGCGTAGAGTGATGATCTAGATTGGCAGTAGGCTCGTCAAGCATCAGAAGTGGTGGTGAAAGAACAGACACTGCCGCAATGGCCACCCGTTGTTTCTGTCCACTAGATAGCATATGAAGAGGACGGTCGAGCAAATGAAAGATATCTAGCTCTTTCGCTTGTTTTTCTATTCGGTTCATAATCTCTTGTGGCGAAACGCCGAGGTTTTCGGCTGAAAACGCCAGCTCGTCCCGCACGGTTTCCATGAAAAACTGGCTACGGGGGTCTTGAAACACAACACCCATGAGTCTGGTTCGTTCCTCTGGACTAAGAGAGGCAGGACTTCTTCCGCCAACATGTACCTGTCCAGTGAGGCTACCAGCATAAAAGCTGGGTGCAAGTCCGTTGATCAGGCGCATGATCGTACTTTTACCGCAGCCTGAACGGCCGCAAAGCACAACGCATTGCCCAGCCTTTACAGCTAAATTGATTTGCTTTACACCGTTTTCGTTCTCGGCTTCTCCGCCTTCATGTTCATAGCGGAAGGTGACGCTGTTTAACTCAATCACAAGTTCAGACCTCCTGTCCAATAAATCGCTGTCCCGGTCAGCGTATAAAGCACCACCGCCATGCCGTCTATGGCCCGAAAGCCTACTGGATGGATAGAGGTTCTGGCGCAGCCGCACTCAATGCCCCGCAGTTCTGCGGACGAGGCTAATTCAGTCGATAGCTTAAGGCAACGGACGATCAACGGCATAAAAAAGCACTCGTAGGCCATGGCTGGATGTAAGAGAGCGCTATACCACTGGGGAAAAATGCCTCTGGCCCTGATGCCATTTCGAATTGCTTTCATTTCAAGCCAAACAACCGGAAAAAAGCGGTTCAGAATGCAGACCATGATAAGCACAGCTTTTGGGATGCGTAACCGTTCAAAGGCACACATGATACTGCTTGGAGTCGAAATCATCAGCATTGTCCCGATCATGACCATCGGAACCGTTCTGGCAAACGTATAGAGAATAATAATGATTGTTCCTGCACCTTCTGGCAGAATTGTTAAAATCGTCATTAGAGCGATATATGACAGCACAAAAAACAGCGCCTTTCTGGGCTGTTTGTTGCAAATCAAATACAGTGCGCAAGCAAGCACCATCAAATGTGCCTGCAATGAACTGCTCACAAGCGTGGAGAGGATACTTGTTAAAATCAGCACCAATAAATGCGTTTTGGGACCAAGAATGCTCATACCAGCTTTGCCTTTTTCACATGTTTTTTCATCAGCAAATTCCCGATAAAGCAACCAACTAGCCCACCGATAGCAGAGATTGTGCACATGATCAGAATCATGCTTGGCGTATCAAAATAATAAAGCATGGCTTCAAGCTGTTCTGGAGAGTAGCTTTTCTTCAAAATAGCTAAATATTGCTCGCGGAAGAAAATAAGCGGTACAACGCCGCAAAGAGACCAGCCAACATAAAAAATAGCGTATCCAATGGCATTGCGGGCAGTGCTCTTATAGGCAGCGCCTCCCCAAAGAATTAATTCGCAGATAATTCCGATCACAGCTAGTGTAAGCAGATAATAAGCATAACCAAAAGCTACGAAATACAAGCCTGTAATGATGCACGTAAAGAACAGTACACCGCGTTTGTTAATTTTGTTGGACATAACCATATAGATCGGCCCATTAAACAGTGCAGCGGCTCCTCCTACAACCAGATAAGAAACAACCGTAAAGATTGGACAAATCGTCATAATAATGAGCATCACCACATTGAAAATGGCAAGTGTAATGAAATCACGCATTTTCCATCTGTTTTGAGAGATTTCTGTCTGTGTTTGCATGTTAAATCCTCCTGTTTTTTCACATGTAGTCGATCGGCATCCGCTGAGGCTGTTAGGCGGGATTTCCTGTACTGCCGAATTGTTTTCTTTTGCCTCCTGTCTGTTGACATGAGCCTTTATTTCAACTCAAATCGTACCCTTCAAATCAATAAAAGCCCCCTCTATTCCCTTTTTTGAAATGCAAGTGAAACAATTATGTAGCCAGTCTCACGTAAAACGTAATAAAACTGGTATAGAATTACAATATTGATAATGAGAATCATCGTCAAAGTGGAAAAGCCTATATTTTGGCAGATATTCCTGCTATTTTCGCCAAATATCTCGATGTTTCTTCGTATTTCTTGATCAATCCCCAAAATTTGGACTCCAGAAACTGGAATTTAGAAAAAGGGAGACGATAGTCGAGCCAGTAGCATGAAGCGAGAAGACAAAGAAATGACGCCCTTTTGACCCGATCATGCTTGGCGACAATCAACGTCGTTACTCAAGAAACTGGCATAATCTGCAAAAAAGTCAATCTGATGGACCTAGGACGAGATAATGGAGGAAAACTAGGTAAATTTACAAAAAATAGATCAAATGCAGATTTTGTAAATTTAGCGTTAATATGATTATGATAATCATTATCAAATGAATATTCATATCCACTATGGTCGAAGGTCGAAGTAGCACAGATCCAGTGACGCTCTCCTAAAAGAGCTTGTTAAAAAACATGGTGGAGCTTAGCGCCCGACTCGACTGATGGAAAGAATGGGGGAGTTATGTTGGAAACTGATCAAGCAGCCACTCCATGGCTGATTTCTCATCCTGAAGCGAAAGACACTATTCGTCTTTTCTGCTTGCCCTATGCAGGAGGAGGGGCATCAGCTTACCGAGGCTGGGCAAATACGCTGCCCCGGGATATTGGAGTGTACCCTATCCAGCTTCCAGGAAGGGAGAACAGGATTGGGGAACAGGCTCTATGTGACATGGAGGCGCTAGTGGAAGCAATCTCTCAGGCAATTTATCCGTATTTGGATCGCCCATTTCTCTTTTTTGGTCATAGCTTAGGAGCGCGAATTGCTTTTGAGCTTGCACGAGCTGTTCGAAGAAAATGGAAGCTCCAGCCTTGCCGCCTGATTGTTTCAGGTAGTCGAGCTCCAAACATACCAGAGCCACATCCTTTGCACCATTTGCCTGATGATGAATTTGTCAGTGAACTGCGCCGTTTTTCCGGTACTCCCGAGGCAATTTTGCAAAACAGGGAGCTCATGAACCTGTTTCTCCCGGTATTGCGAGCGGATTTTGCTGTAGACGAAACGTACGTGTATGCAGAGGAAGCACTCCTCAAATGCCCGATTTCTGCATTTTGCGGGACTGAGGATACGGAGGCGAATCGAGAGGAGATGGAAGCTTGGGAGGGTCATACCAGCTCTGATTTTACGCTTGAGATGATTGAAGGGGATCATTTCTTTTTGACAGCAAAAAGGGAGAGGCTTATGCAATCCGTTACAAAAATCATTTCACAGCAAAAAGAACGAACGCTTTCAAGAAGGGACAGCTAATGGATGGGGATCAATCGATCCAGCTAGAGAAATAAGGCGCCTTTTTTCGCCATTGGGAATAACGAAATGGCAGGGATTACAACTAACATTGTTTCAACAGATCGGGAATGGGCGGGAAGGCAAATAGCCATAAAAGCGGGATATGGGAGTGTGTACGGACTACTTTCGCGCATCTTGTTGGTATAGTGGTGCCTTTTTGTCCAGAGCGCTATCACATGCATCCCGACTGGAGAGTGTTCAAATGTCATTGAAGGAATCTTCTCAGTACTCTGGTAATACAAATGCCCGACGAACATGAAATGTAAGCCAAAAACCTGGTGGAATGAACGAAGGAAAAAGTGAGAAATTGGAAGGGAATTCAGCACCTTTTTACCAATATCAAGAAAATTTGTGGTTGAAAACTATTGACAATGATTATCATTATCAATATCGTATTGTTAGACAAACCATCACGATCTTGCAACCAGATTGACAGTACCCTGCATAATCCCGCTTTGGGTGCACAATGATTGACCCGCAGGTATTCAAGAGGAGGACATAATGAAAGCGACTACAGAATGGTTTGAGGATACTGCAAAAAATTACGAACAACTCGGATTTTGGGAGCCAAAAACGCTTGGTCAGCAATTGCGCATGTGGGCCCAACAATACCAGAATCGAGAAGCGCTAGTGGAAGGAGATAGCAGACTCACCTACAAAGAGCTTGACAGTCAGGTTGATGAGCTAGCTTCTGGTTTCATTCAGATGGGAATCAAGAAAGGGGACAATGTGGCTGTACAGCTTCCGAATCGGATTTCTTTCGTACTCACATGCTTTGCTCTCTTTCGCATTGGTGCTTTGCCGATATTGGTCTTACCTGCTCATAGAGAGGCTGAACTAGACGGAATTTTTACACTCGCCAAACCGGTTGCTTATATAATACCAACTACGTTTCTTGGCTTTGACTACACCAAAATGGCGCAACAATTGGTTAAAAAGCATCCGTCCGTCAAATTTGTCATGACTGATGGAGAAAGTGACATCGGCATCAATCTTGCTGATATCAGCGGGACACCAGCAGAGCTGGATGTGCCATCATACAAGGACACGGCTCTGTTGCTCTTATCCGGTGGAACGACCGGTACTCCAAAGCTCATCCCAAGAACCCATGCCGATTACGCATACAATGCAAAAGCAGCCGCAACGCGCTGCAAACTGACTCCGCAAAGCGTCTATCTTGCTGTTTTACCGATTGCGCATAACTTTCCTCTCTGCTGCCCCGGAATTCTTGGCACACTGTCTGCTGGAGGGAAAGTCGTGCTGTGTCAAACAACAAGTGGCGACGAAGCTTTTCCCCTTATTGAAAAAGAGCGGGTGACCATCACTGCCCTTGTACCTTCTATTGTCCATGTATGGCTTGAAGTGCTGGAATGGGATACCTCCAACGATCTCTCAAGCCTTGAAGTTCTACAGGTAGGCGGCTCCATGTTAGATGAAAATCTCGCAAAACGCGTCATTCATGAAATGAAATGTAAGCTCCAGCAGGTGTTTGGAATGGCAGAGGGTCTCATCTGCTGCACATCCCTTGATGATCCAGAGTCTGTCATCATCAGTTGTCAGGGACGTCCACTCTCCGATGCGGATGAGGTTCGAATCGTTGATGAATATGGAAATGACGTTGAGGCAGGTGCATATGGGGAACTTATCGTTCGAGGCCCCTATACAATAAGCGGGTACTACAGAGCCCCGGAGCAGAACCGCGAGAGCTTCACTCCTGATGGCTTTTATCGTTCTGGAGACAAGGCAAGGATCACACCGGAGGGAAATTTCCAGATCGGGGGACGAATCAAGGAGCAAATCAACCGAGCGGGGGAAAAAATTATGCCTGCTGAAGTAGAGGCGTACCTGCGTATGCATCCAGATATCAAGGATGCCGCTCTGATTACTCTGCCAGACCCAACACTTGGTGAAAAAAGCTGCGCTTATGTCATTACTGACAATCAGGACATCACCCTTGCTGACATTCATGCCTTTTTCCATGAAAAGGGAGTGGCGCGTTATAAGATGCCCGATCAAATCGAATTCATCGATTACTGGCCGCTTACTAGCGTCGGTAAAGTAAATAAAGCCAAACTCAAAGAATTAGCGACAGCACCAAAGAGCCATGCAACGACGTGCGAGGTCTCCTATCTGGAGGAAACGATTGCTTTTGAGGGAGACGTTCATTTGGCAGCTTCACAAATTGTTGAGCAAGGTCTTTATGAAAACTATCTGCTTTATGAAAACGGTGATGAGCTGTCGTTGGGGATGGGGATTCATGCTCTTCTAACTGTAGATGAGCAACATACAACCCTAGCCTATGACAACCAAACAATCCGTTTTGAAAATAATTTGCTAAGTGCAACCATTGACAAAGCATTTGCTTCTATACCGCTAAAAAACTGGCGTGCTTATGGAACGGTTAACTTTGGAATGGCCCGTTATTATCAGAATCTGCCATTACTGTCTGAAGCCGGTCGTCTTATTAAGCTGTTTATTCCAGAGGTGGAGATTCGTTTTACCAAAGGCTCTATTCTGTTAAGAGCTCTACGTGAAGAAAAACGAAATGAATTCGCTGATTTACTGCGAAAGCTTCGAGAGAATGGAATCGAAGACGAGAAAAATGCGCTTGTACAAAGAGTGGCCAGTCAAAAATTGGATGTTCCTGAGGCGGATACGTATGGCGCTGAAGCCTACATGCAAGGGGTAGCGGAGGCTGTTCGAGAGATTAAGGAGCACAAATACCACAAGGTGATCCTATCTAGAAAAATTCCGATCCACCAAGAGCTTGATATGGTGGCTAGCTATATCGCAGGCAGAAGAGTCAACACTCCTGCTCGTTCCTTTTTGCTCAGCCTCGATGGTTTGCACGTGGCTGGCTTTAGTCCAGAAACGGTGGTTGAGGTTGATAGCAATGGATGGGTAAGTACCTTCCCGCTTGCAGGAACGCGGTCGCGTGGACGCAACGAGGACGAGGGAGACAAGCTTAAAGATGAGCTTTTAAATGATCCTAAGGAAATCGCGGAGCATGCGGTATCTGTAAAACTTGCCTTTGAAGAGCTAAAAAGCGTCTGCGATTCTACGACGATCCTTTTAAGTGATTTCATGTCTGTTGCCAGCCGGGGAACCGTTCAGCATATTGCTTCAAGATTGAAAGGGAAAATAAAGCCTGAGTTTAACTCATGGGATGCGTTCCGTGCCCTGTTCCCTGCTGTCACTGCTTCTGGTATTCCCAAAAAAGAATCGATCGATGCCATAGGCAGACTTGAGTCTGAGCCGAGAAATCTCTACAGTGGTTGCGTCATGACCTTTGACAGCGATGGTGCAATGGACGCAGCGCTGGTGCTACGAACAATCTATCAACAAAACAACAGTGCATGGCTGCATGCCGGAGCAGGCGTGGTAGAGATGTCTTTACCAACCAGAGAGCTGGAAGAAACACGTGAAAAATTGAGCAGTTTTTCCAGGCAGCTAGTTGTATCCAGCCGTGAAGCAGAAAAAGTAAAACCAGTATAGGCATTGCCTGGGAAGGTGGTAACTCTGATGAAACATCTGCGCATTGACAGCCAATCCACAAGCCCTGCCTCCTCATTAAGCTATGAGGAGGTGCGGATGCAGATTCAGGCTATGCTGCCTGCGCCTGTCGAGTTTCATGATGATCAGAATCTGATCGAGCTAGGGTTGGATTCGTTACAAATGATGAGAATGGTCAACAAATGGCGAAAGGAAGGCGTGAAGGTTACGTTTGCTGAGCTGATCGCTTCCCCTCACCTGAGTGATTGGTGGGCGCTTCTGCAAAAAAACAGTCCAGCGCCTTCTTCCTTAATTGACAATAATATAGCAGTCCAAGAACAAACAGTCCAAGCACAAGAGGAGACGAATAGTCCTTTTGCGCTCACGGATGTGCAATATGCCTATTGGATTGGACGTCAAGATGATCAGCCGCTGGGCGGAGTTGGATGCCATGCCTATCTTGAGATTGATGGCACAGGCGTAGAGCATGGACGTCTGCAAGTCGCATGGGAACAGCTTTTCAGGCATCATCCGATGCTTCGAGTAAGATTTTTGGCTGATGGATTGCAAGAGGTGCTGAACACTCCTTATACAACAACAGTGCCTGTACATGACCTGCGTTTATATGCCGAGGATGAGCTCGCTCTGAAACTGGAGAGTATACGTGGCCGTCTGTCACATCGTCGTCTGGCGGTGGAGAAGGGAGAGGTAGCGGGTCTAGAGCTGAGTTTGTTGCCAGAGGGGCGTACCCGGCTGCATTTTGATATTGATTTGCTTGTTGCTGACGTGCAAAGCCTGCACATTCTGTTACGTGATCTAGCAGCGGCATATGCACGTGGCTGCCAACCAGCGGCACCTGCTCATTGGAGCTTTGCCAGCTATCTTCAGCATGAAATACAGCACCGGACTTCAGATAGAAAGCAAGCCGCCCACTATTGGCAGGAGAGGCTGTCCACGCTACCAGGGGCGCCGGGCTTACCACTGAAGGAAAAACCGGAAATGATTAAGGTACCTGTTTTTACCAGAAGGAACTATTTCATGAAAGCTGAGGACTGGAAGCTTTTACAAAAACGATCTGCAGCCAAACGAGTCACACCGGCGATGGTACTGTTAACGGCATATGCAGAAATTCTTGATCGCTGGAGCACCCATTCGCAGTTTCTCATTAATATACCATTGTTTGATCGTCAAACCGGTGACGCTGGCATTGAAGAGGTTGTTGCCGATTTTACCAACCTGCTTTTGCTTGCGGTTGACCTACGTACCCGTCAATCATTTTTGGACCGTGTTCATGCGGTGCAAGCACAGTTTCATCAGGATGTCGCTCACGCAGCTTATTCGGGTGTACAGCTTCAACGTGATTTGGCGAGAGTTCGCCCGGGAGAGCGGGATTTTGCTCCTGTTGTTTTCGCGTGCAATTTAGGTACACCGCTCATCAATGAGGAATGCCGTCAGACTTTAGGACAGCTCTCCTATATGATTTCGCAAACGCCGCAGGTATGGCTTGATTTCCAGTCCTATGAAATGGATGGGGGCTTATTGCTGGCGTGGGATTCCGTCGATCAGCTATTCCCGGACGGCATGATTGACCAAATGTTTGCTGCTTTTGGCCAACTTATGGACTGGCTAGTTGTCCATGACAATGATTGGCAAGCTAGGCCAAAGCTTCTCCCTAATCTGGAGCAGCAAAGGCAGAACCAGGACAGTGAATTGTTACTTGCACAACCGGGTCAATGCTTGCACAGTGCATTCTTTGCGCATGCTGCTACGAATCCGCAAGAAACGGCGCTGATTGATAGTCATACAGATACAAATATTTCGTATGGCGAACTATCTAGGTACGCGTTGCAGGTGGCGGCTTTTCTTAAGGAACAGGGGATAAAATCGGGCGATCCTGTTGCCGTTACCATGCCGAGGGGAATCAATCAAATCGCTGCGGTGCTTGGCATTATGGCACTTGGTGGCTGCTATGTTCCGATTGGCACCGGACAGCCGGCTACTCGTCGCGAGCGAATTCATAAAAAAGCAGACATTCGATACGTTCTAACCGATGATGAATGGGCTCAAGCTTTGGATTGGCCAGAGGATGCCGTTGTCTTGTCAATCACGAACGCGGTGAGCATAGCTCCTTTGAGTGAGCCTGTCTCAATTTCTGGGGATAGTCCAGCTTATATCATCTTTACTTCAGGCTCTACTGGTGAGCCAAAAGGGGTAGAAATCAGTCATTTTGGAGCATGGAATACGGTTGCTGACATTAACACGCGCTATCAGGTTGGTTCCACTGATCGTATCTTAGCGGTTTCCGCTCTTGATTTTGACCTTTCTGTCTATGACATATTTGGACTATTGAGCGTGGGCGGCTCTCTTGTGCTGATTACCGAGGAGACACGCCGTGATGCTGGCCATTGGGCTAAGCTGGTTGACAAGTATCAGATTACACTCTGGAATTCGGTCCCAGTACTACTCGATATGCTATTAATCGCCGCGGAAAGCGGACAGTACGACAGCTTGCCGATTCGCTTAACGATGCTGTCCGGTGACTGGATTGGCCTAGATTTGCCACCGCGTCTGAAACGTGTAGCCCCGCATAGCGAGCTGGTAGCGATGGGGGGAGCTACAGAAGCATCCATCTGGTCTAATTTCTTCCAGGTTACATTGCCGCTGCCAGCACATTGGACATCGATTCCTTATGGGCGTCCGCTGACCAATCAGGCGTATCGAGTGGTGGATATCAAAGGAAGAGATTGCCCCGACTGGGTAGCAGGCGAACTCTGGATTGGAGGAACCGGTGTCGCATTAGGCTATCGGGGTGATTCGGTGCTTACCGAAGAACGCTTTGTTAATTGGAATGGTTCCCGTTGGTATCGAACCGGTGATCTAGGACGATATTGGCCTGACGGAACAATTGAATTTCTCGGACGCCAGGATTTTCAGGTCAAAATCAGAGGACATCGCATTGAGCTGGGTGAGATCGAAACGGCCATGAAACAGCATCCAGGTGTACGCGATGCAGTCGTCACAGCAGTAGGTGATTCTAGGGAAAACAAGCATCTGATCGGCTATTTGGTTCCAGAACAGGCAAATGAATCATCCTTGTATGACAGTGTAAGCGCTGATCTGAAACAGACCGAGGTACTCTGGGACAATGTAATGAAGGCAGGATGCGAACAAGAATGGCTCAATGAGATTAGTCCAACAGATTTTCCTGTGTTTTGGGCCGATATGGAGCGTCTTGGTGTTCGCTATATTTGCCGCGCGCTGAAACAAGCAGGGGTAGATTTGCAGACAAATCAAAGCTACACACTCGATTCTCTGATGCAGTATTGTAGCATTCAGCCTCGTTACCGCGAGTTGATCAGACAGTGGCTTCAGATATTGGCCGACGAGGGCATTGTCAGAACAGAAGCACCGGACACATTCGTGATCGTTCAGACCATATCGGAAGAACGGCTTGAGGAGACATTGGAAAGCCATTTGCCTCCTGCATGGGAGCAGCATGCACAAGCACTTTTACGTTATCTTCAGCAAATGGACAACGCCAATGCTGCGCTTTTGACAGGAGAGCTTGATCCGCTGGCTTATTTCTTTTCAGATGAGCTGGGTTTGACCCCAAATGATCTGATGCAAGCACTTCCTGGCACAAAGCACAGAAACAGCATTGCACAATCAATCATGGAAGATATTCAACATGGCCTGCAAAACAGATCTGAACCGCTGCGTATTTTAGAAATTGGCGCAAGGAGCGGAGCGTTAACCGAATCGTTACTAGCTTTACTGCGCTCTGATGCAGCTCTTTATACATGCACGGACAACTCGACCTTCTTTACAAGTGCGGCTAAAAACAGATTCAAGGAGTATTCGTTTGTGCATTATCAGTTGTTGGATATCGATCAGAATCCACTGGATCAGGGCTATGATGCGCATCAGTATGACGTCATTATTGCCTCGGATTCTCTGCATCGTGCACGTAATATTGATACGGCTCTTTTACATATGCAATCCCTTCTTGCTCCTGGAGGCTTGCTGATTTTGCTGGAAATGACGCGCAATAGTCGTTTACAGCAAGTAAGTACAGGGTTCCTTGAGGACGGATTTATCCATTTTGAAGACGAAAGACACGCAGAACAGCGACCGCTTTTATCTGTTGAAAAGTGGCAACAATTATTGCAGGAACAAACCTTCGCGCAGGTTGCCTCCTTCCCAGAACAGAATGATCCGGCAAGTGTCTTTGGCCAGCATGTAATCGTTGCGCAGGCACCGCTTCATGTTACACAATTCAGCCCGGTTAAGCTTTCTGGTTTTTTGAGCCAAAAGCTGCCTGATTACATGGTACCATCAGCTTTCATATTATTGAGCGAAATGCCACTAACATCCAATGGTAAGGTGGATCGACAAGCATTGCCGACCCCTGACAAGCTGATCAAGGCTAAGGCGGAAAAGACTTATACAGCTCCAAGGACGCCAATTGAAACAGACCTTGCGGCGATCTGGTGCCAGCTTTTTGATATGGATCGTGTTGGTATTACGGATAACTATTTTGAATTAGGTGGAGATTCTCTTTTGGCTACCAAATTAAGTGCTCTGGTACGCAGTAGGTTTGAGATAGAGCTGTCACTGGGGCGGATTTTTGAAAAGCCTACGATTGCAGGGATGGCAGAGCAAGTCCAGACGCTTATGGACCAGAGAGGGCTGCATGACGATTCGGCGGAAGCCCTACCACAAATCGTACCGATACCACAGGATCGGAACCAGCCTTTCCCATTGACCGATATCCAGCAGGCGTATTGGGTGGGGCGAAGCGGTCTTTACGCATTGGGCAATGTTTCCACTCATTGTTATTTTGAGATTGAAGGGCGAAATTTAGATCTTGAGCAGATTAATCGTGCTTGGCAGAGACTGATTGATCACCACGAAATGATGCGGGCTGTTATCATGCCGGATGGCTGGCAGCAACGAATTTTAGAGGATGTTCCAGCCTATCTGATTCATGTCAATGACTTACGCGGCAAGGCCCCTGAAGAGGTCGAAGCCGAATTGGAGCAGATTCGGGAAGAAATGTCGCATCAGGTGCTTTCTACAGACGTGTGGCCTTTGTTTGACGTAAGGGCTTCCCGCTTTGGAGTAGAGTGCGTTCGTTTGCATATCAGCTTTGACAACCTGATTTTTGACGGGTGGAGCATGTTTCATCTTCTGAGCGAATGGACTAGGCTCTATCATGAGCCGGATGCATCGTTGGCGACATTAGAATTGTCATTTAGGGATTATGTTCTTGCCTTGGAAGAGCTTAAGGCATCTGAGCTGTATCAACGCGATCTCGATTATTGGATTGCTCGATTGCCTGATTTGCCTCCTGCTCCTCAGCTACCTTTGGCTCAAAGTCCAGAATCTCTTACTGAACAACGATTTAGTCGTTTGGAAGCAAAGCTGTCTAAACAAGCGTGGCAAAAGCTTAAAAAACGGACGGCGGAGGTTGGACTTACACCGTCAGGAATTCTACTGACAGCTTATGCTGAAACGCTTGGGGCTTGGAGCAAGAGCTCCCGCTTTACAATTAATCTGACACAATTCAACCGACTGCCGCTTCACGCACAGGTTAACGATATCGTAGGAGATTTCACTACATTAACCTTGCTGGCTGTGGAGCTTTCCAAAGGTAAGACATTGTTGGAGCGGGGACGGAATTTGCAGCAGCAGCTTTGGAGCGATTTGGATCATCCGTATGTTGGAGGAGTTCAGGTACAACGCGAATTGGCAAAGCAAACGGGTGAGCATCATGGTGTCACGATGCCGGTAGTCTTTACAAGTGCTCTTGGGGTTAACCAGTGGAGCGGTAGCGAGACAGATGGAAAGTGGCTGGGCAAGCTCATGTATAACATTACGCAAACACCGCAGGTATGGCTCGACCATCAGGTGGTGGAGCAAGATGAGGAACTGCTCCTGATTTGGGATGCGGTAGAAGGGCTGTTCCCTGAGGGAATGCTTGCTGATATGTTCAGTGCTTATTGCCAATTGCTACAGCGTCTGACTGACGATGAGGCGATCTGGCAGAAAGAGACGTCTAGTCTTATTTCTGTTCCACGTTTAGAGGCAAGGGTTGAGGCCAACGATACAGATGCGCCTGTATCTTCAGAAACACTCACTGGACGATTTGCAAAACAAGCGGTTCAGCAATCGAACCATCCAGCCGTCATTTCTGCCAATCGGACTTTGACGTATGAGGAGTTATCCCTCTCTGCCGATAAAATTGCTAATTTGTTGCAGGCAAAGGGAGCCAAGCCCAACACACTGGTTGCCGTTGTGATGGAGAAAGGCTGGGAGCAGGTTGTGGCAACGCTTGGGATTCTGAAGTCTGGTGCGGCGTATCTGCCTATCGATCCAGCGCATCCTGACGAGCGTCGTTCACAGCTATTGCGTGACGGACAAGTTCACATTGTGCTTACTCAGTCTTGGCTGGATGAGCAATTGAGCTGGCCTGAGGACGTTGAACGATTATTAGTAGATCAGATGCCAGCAAGGGTTGAGGCAATGAGCCTACTGCCGTTTGCAGGGCAGCCGGAGGATTTAGCCTACGTGATTTACACCTCAGGGTCAACAGGTTTGCCAAAAGGGGTTATGATCGACCATCGAGGCGTTGTTAACACGATTAAAGATGTGAATCAACGTTTTTCTGTAGGACCACAAGATCGAGTACTGGCCCTTTCCAATCTGAATTTTGACCTATCGGTGTACGACATTTTCGGCATGCTGGCAGCGGGTGGAACGATCATCATGCCAGAAGCAGACAAGGCCAAAGATCCTGCCCACTGGATTGAATGGATGAAGCAGGAGCAGGTGACAGTCTGGAACACGGTTCCGGCACTGATGCAGATGCTGATCGAGTATGCTTCCGGAAGAAATTTAGAACTGCCGCAAACCCTGCGTCTGGTTCTGTTGAGCGGTGACTGGATTCCATTAGATTTGCCAGACAAGATTAAGGCTTATTTCCCACAAGTACAGGTGATCGGCTTGGGTGGAGCCACAGAGGCGTCGATTTGGTCGAATCTGTATCCGATCAAAGACATTGACCCAAGCTGGAAGAGTATTCCTTATGGTCGTCCGATGATCAATCAGCGCTTTTATGTGCTTAACGAATGGATGGAAAATTGTCCGGTATGGGTGCCAGGACAGCTCTATATCGGTGGAGTCGGCCTTGCAAAAGGCTATTGGCAGGATGAAAGCAAGACGAATGACAAGTTCATCAATCATCCGCATACAGGTGAACGTCTCTATCGTACAGGCGATTTGGGTCGTTACTTACCTGATGGCAATCTAGAGTTTCTTGGTCGGGAAGACTTTCAGGTGAAAATCCGCGGTCATCGGATTGAACTAGGAGAGATTGAAACGGCTCTGAACCGTCATGACGGAGTGAAGAACGCTATCGTTGCAGTACCGGACGAATCAGGCGAGGAGAAACGCTTGGTGGGGTATGTGGTACTTGATCAGCTAAGAGGAGCGGAGTTGTTGGAAACCGAGCAGGCAGATTCGGCTGATTGTGAATCACGTTGGCAGGAAATCAGCAGTGCTGGCAAGCTACAGGCCGCCCAAGTTCCTGATTCTATGGATGCTGAGGAAATCGCGCGGTTCCTCCATGAGGCCGACCGTGTAAGCTCTGCCTTCATCTGCCGCACGCTAGATGAGATGGGGATGTTCCGAAGTCAAGGAGAGCGTTATTTTATTGATGATCTGGTGCGCCAATGCAAGGTTCATCCGCGTTACAAGACCCTGCTGCTTCACTGGCTTACTGTGCTTGTGGAAGAAGGGCTACTCGTTAAAAATGAGGACGGAACATACCAAAGTCTCCGTTCATTACGCGAGGGGCTAGCTACATTCACTCAGGATAACGCGTTGTCGGTATCACCTGTAGGTATGGAAGCAGTACAGGCTCTAGAAGATCATTTTTCGCGAGACTCTTCCTTGTTTATGAATCTTTTAACAGGCAAGCTTGATCCACTTGAGCTTTTCTTTACAGAAGATGCTTCGTTGACACCAGCAGGCCTGAAGAGGTTTGACTTTACGCGCGAGTATTACAGCAATCTTGCTAAAGAGGTGTTTTGCACCATATTGAACAGCTACCCAGCTGACAAAGAGCTACGGATGCTAGAAATCGGTACACGGGTCGGAGATTTGACACAAACGCTTGTTTCCGCTCTGCCTGTGGAGCGTACTCGATATGTCTACGCTGACGAGTCTGCCTTTTTTACAGATAGGGCAAAACAGGAGTGGGGAGAGCAGGCGCCACTTGAATACGGGTTGTTTGACATGAATACAGCGCCGCTATGGCAAGGCTATGAACCGCATTCTTTCGATGTCATTGTCGCAGATAATACTCTCCATCGCTCACGAAACCTGGATTTGACACTTGAGTACCTGAGAGGAATGCTGGCACCGGGTGGAGTTCTGCTCCTAGTAGAGTCCACTCGTAATAGCCGACTTATGCTGACCACTGTCGGGTTCTTCGAAGATGGATTCAGTCATCTAGAGGATGAGCGTAAGGGGAATTATCTTCCTTTATTAGCGCCAGATCAATGGTGCACGAGACTGGAGAGACAGGGCTTTTCACATGTACGGGCATTCCCGCAAACCAATCAGGTCGCAGCAAAATTCGATCGACATCTCATCGTGGCACAGGCACCTGAAACAGTTAAGGTGTTTAGACCAGAAAAATTGTCCGATTGGATGCAGAAGATGTTACCTGACTACATGGTGCCAACCGAGTATGTGCTGCTTGATAAGCTACCCCTTTCAGCTAATGGAAAAGTAGATCGTAAAGCACTTGCGAAGCTCGGCGGGAAGAAGGAAAGCTTGCCGAAAAAAGCACATGTTGCACCTTCCACACAGACAGAAATCAGCATAGCTAGTGTTTGGGAAGAGGTGTTGAATTGTAGCCCGATTGGGATACACGACAGTTTCTTCGCACGGGGCGGGGATTCGTTACGTGCCATTCAATGCATCAATCTCCTAAAAGAGCGATATCAAATTGAATTGTCGATGCAAACTCTTTTTGAGTATTCCACGATTTGCATGCTTGCAAAGTTCATTGACACAAGTGCTTCAGCGACGGAACAGCTTGCGGCAAATTATGACGAGGGAACTATTTGATTAACTAAAACTGACCTGCGTTGTCTTCAGGGAGAATGAACAAGGAAACAGTGACTTTTTGCCAATCGTCAGCCTTGTCTTCTCTTTGAAGGCTAGCGCACAGAGTCAGGCTGGAAAGGGAGAGAGACCATTGGATAAAAAAACGATTGGCATCCTGGGAGCTAGTGGAACCGTAGGCAAAGAAGCCGTACAGACCATTCTTGCCTTTACGAACCATCATGTTGTGTTAGGAGGCAGAAATCCTGCAAAGCTTGGTGAGCTTTTTAAGGGGATGGAAGAGAGGATCGAATGCCTGCAAGTAGATGTTTTTAACGAGGAACAGCTTCATCGCTTTTGTAGCCCATGCGATATCGTCATCAATTGTGCGGGGCCTTCCAAGCAAATTGTCGATACAGTCGCTTCTGTGTGCATAGAACATGCCGTCCATTATGTAGATGTTTCAGGAGATGAGCATCTCTATCGTCAATTGCTAAAGAGACAGAATGAGATCACTGAGAAGGGACTGCTGTTTATCATTTCAGCAGGGGTTTACCCCGGGTTATCAGAAATTTTCCCGGCCTACATCGCTGAAAACGATTTTGAAGAAGTCGATTTTCTAGAATTGTTTTTTGCGGGTCAGGGCGATTTTTCCTTGAATGCGGCCTACGACATTGTGTGTAGCATTGAGGAAGATACCGGGTTGGGTATGACCTATTGCAAGCAGGGAAAAGCGCAAAAAATAGATGGCTCGTTTCATCGAAATTATGAATTGCCACTCCCGGCAGGCAAACGTGACACTTATCCGATCTTAACTCAGGAATTCAGCCAAATGGCTAAACAAAAGAATATATCATCCGCCTATTTTTACAATAGCTTTCAAAATAATTCTGTCTTGAATCAATTTGTGATGATCAAGGCTTTGCAGCAATACACAACAGAAGAACAGAAAAAGGCTTCAGCCCAACTGTTAGTTGAGCAGTTCAATACAAAGAAACAGGGTGTTGAGGACTTCACTATGTTTCATCTGAATGCCACCGGTAACCGTAGCGGTAAAAAAATGCGGCTGGTTTCAACCCTTTTGTATTCGGGAGATTGGAATCGGTTATCGGGCATCATTGCCGGAACGGTAGCTCGTTTGATTGCAAAAGATAAGAGTGCCAACTCAGGTTGCTTCTTTGTGGCAGAAGGCGTATCGGCGACAAGTCTGATCGATGCTTTACGCGAGCAGACGATTGACCTTACGCATTCATTAATCGAAATAAAGTAGAGGTGGCATATGATAGAGAATCGTAGGTTGCGTACCGTGGTATGTGGTTCCCGATTTGGACAGTTCTATCTGGAGGCTGTTAAAGCATTGCCAGAACAGTTTGAATTGGTAGGTTTATTGGCAAAGGGCAGCGAGCGCTCCCGAAGTTGCGCAGAACGTTACGGTATTGAGTTATATACAGATATTGAGCAACTTCCTGACGATATTGATCTTGCTTGCGTCGTAGTACGCTCCACAGTCATGGGCGGCAATGGCACTGAAATGTCGCTTAAACTGCTTGCTCGCAACATTCACGTCATTTCTGAACAGCCGATCCATCACAAAGACTTAGCTCTTTGCCTCAAGGTAGCGCGACAGCATGGCGTACATTTCAAGACAGGAGATCTCTATGTACATTTGCCTGCTGTGCGCCGTTTTATTGCATGCGCCCAGACAATGCTACAACAACAACCAGCCCTATACATTGATGCTGTGTGTTCCACTCAGGTTTCTTTCCCGCTGATGCACATCCTGCAAGAAGCATTGCCGACCATTCGTCCATGGAAAATCAGTCATGTCATCAAGGATGAGGGACCGTTTCAAGTGTTAACCGGCCTGCTTGGAAAAATTCCGATTACCCTGCGGGCCCATAATGAGGTTGATCCGCATGATCCGGACAACCACCTTCATTTACTGCATCGGGTAACAATTGGCGTGGCAGGTGGCAGTTTGTCACTTACAGATACGCATGGTCCTGTTGTGTGGCAGCCGCGTTTGCATGTTCCGGATCTTCCGAACATTCATGAGCAACTGTCAGCGGAACCACCCGCACACCTACTTGGAAATAGCACGCAAATATTGGGACCAGCAGAGCCTATCAGCTATAAGGACATTCTATTGACGCAGTGGCCCCGGGCCATCGGTAGGGATTTATTAGCAATGCGGGAGATGATCTTCGGGCAGGTTGACAAGTCTGTAATGGATACACAGGCGCAACAGGAGCTTTTATGCTCCCGTCAGTGGCAGGATTGGACTCAGGCATTGGGATATCCAGTGCTACGCTCCAACAGCAGTCATCAACCGTTGTCGATAGAGTCTTTACAGGAAGCTGCCTTTCGTATTGCGGAAGATGCAGGTGATCATACCGAGTCATCAGTCGATCCTTTGACTAAAAATGATGTATTTTCTTGCACAGCATATGCTGAGAAAGAATGGAGAGGGATTGACGCTGAACAAGTGAGAATCTGCATTGAACGACTAGATGAAGCAGCTTTATCTTCCATGCTGTTTGCCTTGCAATCGCAAGGAGCGCTTATAACAGCCGAACAGGAATATAGAATGGAAGACATTTTCTCTGTCGCAAAGGTAGCATCACGTCATCAGCCTGTCATTATGCGTTGGTTACAGATATTGACGGATCGCGGTTATATAACGCAGTCCGATAAAAAGTATCAATGCTCGATTCAGATGACAGCAGATGAGGTGCAGTATCGTTGGGAGTTAGTTAAGGAAGCATGGAACGGAAAACTTGGCTCTCCGATGGTCATCGACTATCTCATGGCTAATGCCGATAAACTCCCGGAGCTGATGAATGATAGTCAACAGGCCGCATTGCTATTATTTCCCAAGGGACGCATGAATGTTGCTAATGCTCTGTATCGGGATACGCTTATAGCGCGGTATTTAAATAAATCGGTAGCAGAAGCGGTGATGCGAATCGCTGCTATCAAACAGGCTACGTCCTCTTCTTTGTCTACGTCCTCTTCTTTGTCTACTGCCTCTAAGGCTTCTCTACGCATTCTGGAGGTAGGTGCAGGGACGGGAGCAACCACGGATGTAGTTGTGGAGCGGCTGAATGCATCTGTTTCCAAACAGTTGAATCTGGATTATCTGTATACAGATGTGTCTCACTTTTTCTTATCAACAGCTCGTGAACGCTTCAAAGATTACCCTTGGATGCGATTCCAGACTGTCGATATTGACAAAGATCTGTTTGAGCAGGGATTGACACCTGAAAGCATCGATATCGTTATTGCGGCAGGCATGCTGAACAATGCTCGCGACACGGATCAGGTCATCCGCAATCTCATGCAAAGTCTTGTTCCGGGAGGATGGTTGGTCATTACAGAGCCTACTCGGGAATTTGTGGAGATGCTGATTTCACAGGCCTTTATGATGACTCCTCCTGAGGACGATCGGAAAAACACGCAATCAACCTTCATGTCTGTTCAGCAGTGGACTGATGTTATACAGGGCGCAGGTGCCAAGGAGTTTGTCATACTGCCGAATGAAGAGCATCCGCTCGCTCCCCTGGGACAAAAGCTATTTGTTGTCAGGAAGGAAGCGGATGCTGACGTATAGCAGCATTGCTGTAGCGTCATCCATCTATACCGAAATGGTCAAGCTCAAAAAATAGGAGTGTGTACATATGCCCCAAAACCTCAAGACGAATTGTGCCGAGTTGCTGACGCGCCTTCGCAATGAAGGAATTTTTCTATGGGAAGAAAATGGAAGCCTGCGCTACAGAGCACCCAAAGGAACGCTTGCAGCCGGCGATTTACAAGCGCTAAAAGAGCATAAAGAAGATATTTTGGCTCTATTGCGTGCCGAAAAACGACCAGTGACGGTCATATCTGATCCTCAAGCCCGGTTTGAACCTTTCCCGCTGACAGATGTGCAGTCAGCTTATTTGCTGGGACGCCATGATCTGTTTGGTTACGGAGGTGTGGCATGCCACATCTATTTGGAACTAGACTATCCCAAGCTCGATCATAAACGAACACAGGAAGCTTGGAATCTGCTCATAGCTCGCCATGATATGCTACGGGCAACGATCGATCAAAATGGAGAGCAGCGCGTTCTGGAGAGTGTACCGCACTTCGAAGTGGCTTATACCGACACCAGCGGCTTGACTGAACAGGAGGCAGCAGCCAGACTTGGGGACATTCGTGAAAAAATGGGGCATCGTATTTACGATACAGCTCGTTGGCCCTTGTTTGATATTGGCGTGACCAAAATGAGTGATAATACCGTGCTTCATGTATCCATGGAATTTCTCATCGCCGATTGGGCAAGTATCTGGCTACTATTGGCGGAATTTGAGATGCTCTACAAAGAGTCAGAACGAACGTTGCCTGAGCTATCCCTTACATTCCGTGATTATCTACTCGCCGAGCGCAGCTTAAAGGAAACAACGGCGTACGTCAGGGATAAAGAATATTGGCAGCAACGAATGGATACTTTGCCCCAAGCTCCAGACCTACCTTTAACTAGACAGCACGAAAACGCAGGAGAGGCCCGCTTCCAACGCCGATTCATCCGATTGGACAAAACGGCCTGGGACACGTTCAAGCAACGAGCTCAAAAACGTGGATTGACACCAACAACTGCTGTGATGACTGCCTATGCCGCTGTGATTGAGCGATGGAGTCGAAACAGTGCTTTTTGTCTGAATCTGACGTTATTAAACCGGCAGCCCTTACATGAGCAAGTCCATGATATTGTCGGCGATTTTACATCGGTCAATTTGCTTGCCGTAGATTTGGATGCGGAGCTCTCCTTCCAAGAACGAGCGCGTACCATTCAAAAACAACTATTTGAAGATTTGGATCATCGCTTGTTTTCTGGTGTAGAGGTTATGCGAGAAATGGCACGCAGACACGGACGTGAAGCTGCTTTGATGCCTGTAGTGTTTACAAGTGCGATCGGGCTTGTTGAACCCTCGGAAGGCAGCCAGCTAACAGGTAAAATCTCAGGGTACGGTATCAGCCAAACGCCGCAGGTTTTCATCGATTGTCAGGCTATGGATAGCTCAGCAGGGCTACAGGTCAACTGGGACGTGCGAGAGGGTGTCTTCCCAGATCAAATGATTGACGACATGTTTGATGCGTTTGCAGAATTGCTCCATGCGCTGGCTAGAACCGAGCAAGTCTGGGAGACAGGGGATGTGATTACGTTGCCTGTCTGGCAGATTGCAGAACGCAACAGTGTCAACGCAACAGCGGCTCCCTTGCCGGACTATTGCCTGCACGAGCAAATAGTAAAGCAAGCATTGGCAAATCCAGACCGTCCTGCCGTGTTTGATAGCGAAGGTCACATGACATACGAAGAGCTGGTGAAACGTGCTTATGCTGTGGCCAACAAATTAAAAGAGCTTGGCTGCAAAGATCAGGATCGCGTTGCTATCGTGATGGACAAATGCGCGCATCAGGTTACAGCTGTGCTGGGTGCTTTACTAGCTGGGGCTGTTTACGTTCCATTTGACATAAAGCAGCCAGAATTACGTCGTCAGGCTATGCTGGAGCAAGCGAATGTCCGCTTTGTCTTAACGATGTCCACAATACAACTGCCATTGCCAAGCAACCTGCAAACAATTGAAGTGGATAACGTTGAGCCATCTCAGGATAAGCTGATCCACTCACCAGCAAATCCAGACTTACCAGCTTATATCATCTACACCTCTGGTTCCACTGGTCAGCCGAAAGGGGTTGTCATTAGTCACCGCGCAGCAGCCAATACCATTGCGGACATCAATCGCCGCTTTACTGTCAACAATGAAGATCGCGTGCTGGGTCTTGCTCAACTAAGCTTTGATCTGTCCGTCTATGATATCTTTGGCCCGCTGTCCGTTGGTGGTGCATTAGTTTATCCGAATGCCGATCGACAGACCGACCCATCTCATTGGGCCGAGCTAATGGTTGAGCATGGGATTACCGTGTGGAATTCGGTACCAGCCTTAATGCAAATGCTGGTCACTTATTTAGATTCTGAACCTAGCATACATGTACCAGCATTGCGTCTGGCCCTGCTTTCCGGTGACTGGATTCCTCTGACGCTACCTGACATGATGCAAAAACGAATGCCTTCTGTACAAATCGTCAGTCTGGGTGGGGCTACAGAGGCCTCCATTTGGTCCAATTACCATATATATAAAGGTCTTGAAGCTGACTGGAGCAGTATTCCTTACGGTCTGCCGCTCGCAAATCAGGGATTCCGTGTGTTAGATTCACAAATGCGTGATTGCCCGGTGTGGGTGACGGGAGAGCTGTATATTACTGGACATGGCTTGGCCGAGGGCTATGCGGGTGATCCGGCACTTACTCAGGAGCGATTTTTGCTACACCATGCAGATGGAGAGCGGCTTTATCGTACCGGAGATTTAGGGCGCTACACCCCCGGCGGTGAAATCGAGTTTCTGGGCCGCGAGGATAACCAAGTCAAAATCAGAGGACATCGGATTGAGCTAGGTGAAATTGAGTCCGCTCTACTTAAGCATCCTGCCGTCGCCGTAGCTGGCGTTGTGCTAGATAGTACGAGCGATGAACAAGTATTGCTGGGTGTTGTGGAAGCCGATCGCCAAAAAGACCGGAATCCTGAAGCAGAAAATGCCGAATTTACAATGCTGGTAAACGGGATCGGCGAGCAAGCCAGCGCTGTAGCAGATCGACTGAGTAAAGCAGAAATCGAGTCGGCGATGGCTGACCTTGATCAGGCCGTGCTCCATTCCATGCTAGCCGCGCTGCAAAAGCTAGGGTTCTTTACCAATAATGAAAAATATTCAATGGAAGACATTCTGCAATCTGACGGAATCCTTCCCCGTTATCAGTGGATTGTGCGACGCTGGATCGCAAAGCTGACAGAAGCTGGCATGCTGCTTGAGCACCCTGAAAAACAATTCAGTTGCTCAATACTGCAAAACGCTAAGACGGTAGATGAGTATTGGACACAGGCAGAGACAGCGTGGACAAATATGCTTCAAACAGCGGGCTTTACCGCCTATGTGCGAAAAAATGCAGAAAAGCTGCCGGAGCTACTAAGTGGTCAGCAGGATGCGGTTTCCTTGCTATTCCCCGAGGGTAAGCTCGACCACGTACGCTCCTTGTATGTTGAGCATGTCATGGCTACCTATCTCAATCAGTGCATGTGCGCACTTTTACAACGCATCGCCCAACAGCAGACCGGCAAGACCTTGCGGGTTTTGGAAGTCGGAGCGGGTACCGGTGCAACAACAGAGAACGTCTTAAAAGCGCTAGAAGGCTTTAATGTCGAATATGTATTTACAGATGTTGCTGCCTTTTTCATTCCGGGAGCTAAAGCCCGTTTTGGACAATACCCAAATGTCCGCTTTGGAGTTTTTGATGTAGACAAGGATTATCGAGCACAGGGGTTGGCTCCTAACAGCTTTGATGTGGTGCTGGCTGCTGGGGTATTGGAAAACGCACGTGACATTCCGGCAAGCATGAACAGGCTGAAAGAACTCATTTGCCCTGGAGGCTGGCTCGTATTCACGGAACCAACTGTGGAGCACTTATGGATACTAGCTTCGCAGGCGTTTATGATGATGGAGCCGGGCGATCTGTTACGAGCCGAGACTTCTTATCTGGACCATGAAGGATGGATGCAACTGCTACAGGAGGAAGGGGACGAAAATGTTCTATCGTTACCTGAAGAAAATAACAAGCTCTCTTCTCTAGGCTTCCATCTGTTTGCCAAACGTTTTAAACAGGACAGATTGCCAGTGAGAGCGGATGAGTTGGAAAGCTTCCTTTCCTTGCATCTTCCCGCCTATATGCTTCCTTCCCATCTGCAAATTGTAGATGCACTTCCACTTACCGGAAACGGCAAGATAGATCGGCGTGAATTGGCAAAATGGCGGCCTGCATCGAATGTACAAAACACCATAGCAGAAACAGAAGAGGCTGGTCTGGACATGCTGGAAGAACAGCTTGCTCAAGTCTGGGCGGAAGCATTGGGTATTTCTAGAATCGGCAGAACGCAAAGCTTTTACAAACACGGTGCTGATTCACTCATCATGGCGCAAGTCGCAGGAAAGCTACGTGACAAATTGGCTGAGGACCCAACACACGGGGAAATTCCTTTTGATGCCCTGCTCAGACAAATGCTGAACTATCCGACCGTGGCTGCATTGGCGGAATTCATACGCTCACGCAGTTCAGAAGGAAAACAAAGTCATAATCAGGAAGTGTCTTGGCTAAAAAATCAGGGAAATTCAAGCAATGCAGTCATTATTCCATTTGGGGGCAAGGAGACAGGCCCACTGAGAGTTGTGTTCCACGCTGTCTTGGGTACAATGGACAGTTTCCGTCCACTTCTGGAACAACTAAAAGAACAGAATTTGGGGAACGTAGTGGGAATCGCCATCGCGGATATCGAGCGATATTGCGCGCTTGATCCGTCCGAACTCATCGAGGCAGTTGCGGACGATTATGCGGAGTGCCTGCTACAAAGCGGTCAAAAGCAGATGCAGCTCATTGGTTATTCCCTAGGCGGTTTAATTGCAATCGAAGTAGCCAGACGCCTTGTTGAACGGGGAATTCATCTCGCAGACCTAGTTCTAATTGACATTCCGCCGATTATCACGGAATTCGATGATGATCTGCTGGTTGAAACACTCTTCGTCCCAAATCTGAATATCACGCTTGAACAAGCTGGTTTTGGCGGAGTTCAACAGGATGATTTGGCCCGAGGTATCATGCAGCTTATTGAGAAGCACGGACATTTTATTCCACAAGGCTCTGGATGCACTATCGGCGGGGATGACGGACTTGACAAGGTGGGTGAGCTATTCCAACGATTGTCTACACTCGACAGGAGAGAACGCTTTACGGCTTATGTTGAAGCAATTGCCAAAGCTACTGGAGAGCAAATGCCTGTTGAAATGGCGGAAGGCTTGTGCAAGGTCTTTCATCAAAGCTTTAAGGCTGCCCGCTTCACACCTCCACCGTACATGGGGGACATCCGTTTGTTGTTGGCAAACGAGCCGTTTCTATTTTTACCGCGCACCAATGAGACGACCGTTGATTTCTGGACAGACATTTGTCTGGGTGAACTAGAAGTAATAGCAATCGGCGGGAACCATTTTAGTTGCATAGCGGAACCGAACGTAAGGGATCTGGCACGTCTGTTAGCAGTACCACTTGGTTAAAAATAAGCACTCCGAGGAACTAAATAGGGGAAGAAAGTATAAGAGGGATGTCTTAGGTGTACCTATTAAAGCGGGTTCACCAGTGAGGGCATCCCTCTTCTTTTGCCTTGCCATACGAAAAAACAGCCTTGGGACTGAAGCCATCCAAGTTATCCAAGCTAAATACCCTTGCAGAATCCATCTCTCTAAATAAAAACTCACAAAAGCTCTGACATTTTCGCTTTTGTGGAGTTTTTTTGCTCTTTTACATAGAAGAGTAGCTTTAATCTGAAAGCACATCCAACAATAAATAAATATTGAAAAAAATTCCTTTTCTGTCTATAATGATGACTGTAGTCATAAAATGACTGTAGTCATTTAATCAGAATGGATGGTGATGGTTACCTTGTTAAGGGATGTAAGGAAACAAGAGCTTAAGGAACACATTTTCATGCAGGCATTACAATTATTTAAAGAAAAAGGCTTCGAGAATGTGACGGTTGAGGAAATTACAAAGGCATGCGGCATCGCGAAAGGCACGTTTTATAATTATTTTCCCAAAAAAGAAGCCATTCTACTTCATCTAGGCAAAACACAACTGGAATCATTTTATCAAGGGGTAATACGCTACGCTGATGAGCCAGATTTAAAGAAAAAGCTCACGCTGCTCTTTCACAATTTGTTTGCACGTTATAGAGAGCATTCCGATTTGATTCGACTCGTTATTTTAGAATTGATGCGTTCTACCTTACATATTCAAGAGGAAATGGGTGTCGTACAAAAATTTCTAGAAGCCATTATGTCCATACTTGATGATGCCAAAAAAAGCGGTCAGCTTTCCGAGCACATGAATACGGAGGATGTTGCTGCTGTGCTTATGGGCATTTATTTTAATTCGCTGATGGTTTGGTTATCTCAAGAAGCGGACGTTGCGGAGATAGAAAACATTTTTCAGCGCCAATTTGAGATTGTCTGGCAAGGTATTTGTCATTTGGAGGATTGAGGAATAAATGGATATTCTTCTTGGGATGTCTGTCCTACTTTTGGTGAGTATTAGCTGCATGCACGTATATTGGGCGTTTGGCGGAAAGTGGGGAGGAAGTGTTGTTATACCTACCGATGAATCCCAACAGCCTACATTTGTCCCAGGCACCTTAGCTACCTTGCTTGTTGCTTTCCTGTTGCTTGGAGCGGCACTGCTTCTGATGGCACGTGCTGGGAGTTTCTTATCCATTTCCTCTCATCCAATTGTAAAGTGGGGATGCTGGATTTGTATGGCCGTATTTGGACTTAGAAGCGTGGGCGATGGTAGATACGTGGGGTTATTTAAGAGGATGAAGCATACACGTTTTTCTGCGTATGATACTTATCTGTTTACACCGATTTGTTTATGGCTATGTTTCAGCTTTTTATATGCAATCAGTCGATAGGAGGAGAAGAGATGAAAAATAAATCTTTTCTGATTATAGGTGGAGGCATTGCTGGCCTGACAGCTGCTATTGCGCTACAGCAATTAGGACTTGATGTAAAAGTGTATGAACGCTTTCCAGAGATTCGCCCTGCTGGAGCTGGAATAATGATCGCTCCTAATGCTTTAAGAGCCCTAGCACGCTTAGGCTTAGACAAAGCAGTGCAAAAGCAAGGCTATGTAAGTCCTAGAGGCATTGCTATTCTAAACAAACAAGGTTCTGTATTATCTGAAATTTCTACAAGCTCACAGCAGTATTCTACGGTATCCATTCATCGAGCGGAATTGCATCAAATCCTACTCTCAGCGCTACGACCAGGCACTGTTATTTTTGGAAAGGCATGCTCTGATACTAACCAGGATGAGGATGGTGTAACCGTTACCTTTGCAGATCAGACTGAGGTTTCGGGAGATTATTTACTTGCGGCAGACGGTATCCATTCGGTTGTAAGGAAGAAGCTGTTTCCTTCCATTAAGCTTCGATACTCGGGCTATACTTGCTGGCGTGGTGTTGCTCCATGCTGGCCAGATTCCGGGGAAAATTCGCAATTTACTGAAACGTGGGCTGCACAGGGACGTTTTGGCGTCATACCATTAACAAATGAACGAACCTATTGGTATGCCTTGGTCAATGGACCATCTGGGGATAAGCGGTATGCAGAGTATCGGATTAAGGATATTATCCAAATATTTGAGGGATATCATTCTCCAGTTGCGCAGGTATTATCAAGAACCCCTGATGATAAGATGATTCATAACGATATATTTGATTTAGAGACTCCTGAGCAATTTATTTCCGGTCGCTCGCTCCTCCTCGGTGATGCGGGACATGCGATAACGCCGAATTTGGGACAAGGGGCTTGCCAGGCAATCGAGGATGCCTTAGAGCTTGCACGTTGTTTCATACAGCATTCAACTGTCGAGTTAGCCTATCGAGCATTCGAGATGCGACGAATAGAAAGAGTAAGAGCAATCTCTCAGCTATCTCTTAAAGTAGGTAAAATTGCCCAATTAGATAACCCACTTCTTTGCGGGTTGCGAAATAGTGTCATGAGACTCACGCCAGCTTCTCTACAAAATAAACAAGTAAGCAATCTATTTCATGTAGAATTTTAAGCAAGCCGATAGAAGCAAGCTTCTCTAGCAGTACAACTAGAGAGGTTTGCTTTCTATTTTTTTATGTCTATTTCTACATTAGAAATATTCATATAATTATTATTTAATTTTATCCCAGGTTTATCCATTTTTATTGATTTAATGGTAAATTATATACAGGTAAAACAAATATATTACTTGGGAGGAAACAATTGTGTTTAAAAACCAAATGAGAAGAGTTATGGCTGTTGGAATGTTGAGTTTTGCTGTTCTGTCAGTAGGGTCCGTAGTTAGTGCTGCACCTATCTCAATAGATCACAGTAAGTACTCTATTGCTCCCGCAAGTGATTATTTACAAGGGATACTACCAAAAGAAGATTTCCCTACTATTGAAAGTATTCCGACTGAAAAAATGAGCGGAGGTTGTTATGCCCTTACTAAGTATGTTTTAGAGAAGGTCGAAGATGAGGGTGATAATTGGCTAGTTACGTATAAAAAAGTTGATGAATAAACTAAAAGATATAAATTCTTTTCTATATATCGCTGTTTATAAAAAGGCGCTTCTAGCGTCTTTTTATGTTGTTATAGCAAAAAAAAATCTGAGATTCTACGACAAGTCACTGTAGTGCCATGCATAAAAAAACGTAAAACCAGAAAGTTATGTCAAAATTTCATCCAACAATCCCAATTTTTACCCAATAATATTGCTGTTAATGCCCGTATACCCTACATTGAGACTTTCTGCCCTTGTGGTAGTAATTCATATTTTGTTATACCATGTATAGTTCTTCCTTATTAAAAGGAATACCTTTCCAATCCGGGAAGGAATGCTAGAAGAAAGGATGTGCTATGGAGCCTATGATGACCATGAAGCCCACGATGGAAACGTTGTATGAAACCGAGCTAAAAGCCCTAGTAGCTAATGACAAAGGTTCTAAACCTCCAAATTGGCTATTGTCCCCGAAATCTGTCAGAGATTTTATTCTGGGTGCAGAGGCTCCGCTAAAGCTAGGTGAGGAAGAAATCACCATCACGAAGAAATTTTACGGCGATGACGTGCTAATTGAAAGAGCCATTGTCTCATTAGCTGGTAATCGAGGGCTAATGCTAGTGGGTGAACCAGGGACGGCAAAAACAATGCTAAGTGAACTATTATCAGCGGCGATATCAGGAATAAGTACCAATACGATTCAAGGTACTGCTGGGACGACGGAGGACATGATTAAGTATTCCTGGAATTATGCCATGCTATTAGATAAAGGTCCTAGTTTTGAGGCTTTAGTTCCTTCTCCTTTATATACAGGGATGAAAAAAGGCATCATTACCCGTTTTGAAGAGATTACACGATGCCCGTTTGAAGTCCAGGATGTATTAATTAGCATTTTAAGCGACAAGGTGATGAACATACCTGAAATTGAAGATGGGATTTTGTTTGCAAAACCAGGCTTTAATATCATTGCGACGGCAAACATCCGTGATAAAGGCGTAAATGAAATGAGCAGTGCCTTAAAACGTAGATTTAATTTTGAAACGATTTTCCCTATCAACCATGTGAAAATGGAGGCGCAAATCATTGAATCCCAATCTAGGAACATGCTGCAACAAAGTGGGATTGATATTGCTGTTGACTCTTCCATTGTAGAAGTTCTCGCCACCACGTTTTTAGAATTGCGAACAGGAGAAACGCTGGAAGGCTATAAAATTGATAGTCCACAAGCCGTCATGAGTACTGCTGAAGCTGTTTCGGTCTATGTTCAGAGTGCGATGACCTCTTATTTTTATGATCATAAGCCTATTACTTTAGAACGATTGGTTCAAAATATGCTGGGTGCTGTAGCGAAGGAGAATCATAAGGATATTCATATTCTGCAAACCTATTTTTCAAAGGTTGTGAAACAACGGGCAAAGGAAGAGGGCTTATGGGGAGATTTTTACAATCAGAAGAAATGGATCAGATAACCGAGCTATGTGAGAAAAAAATTTATAATCTTGCCAATCAGGTTGTCTATTTCCCGATTCGTCATCACAGCCCTGCTTGTTCTTTTCACCTTAAAAAAACGATTGAGGCCTATAAACCAGAAATTATACTGTTGGAAGGGCCGGAGAATAGCAATCATATGATTGAAATACTGACACATGAGGATACAACGCCACCCGTCAGTATCTATTATGCCTACAGGAAAGAAGAGCATAGCTATGCCTGCTATTTTCCCCTGCTAGATTATTCACCTGAATATGTAGCTTTAAAGGAAGCGAAACGAAGAGGAATTCCCGCCCAATTCATTGATATAAGCTACGGAAGTCAGCAAGAAAGTAAAGAACATGGGCATGATGATGAGCAAGAATCCCGAAAAATCTCTTATCATGACGAAACTTTGCTTGCCAGTTCAATTTTTATTAAACAACTTTGCCAAAAACTGAACTGTCGGCATTTTAATGAGCTTTGGGAAAAGGTTTTTGAAGTGGAAGGACTCAAGAAATCTACTAAGGATTTCGTGAAGGAAGTATATACATACTGTTATTTCTCCAGAATGTGCTATGAGGAAGAGATGCTAGAGACAGAAGGGCACCTCATCCGTGAAGCACATATGAAGAACAATATTGTAAAAGCACAAAAAGAATATGCGAGAATCCTTGTCGTTACAGGAGGATTCCATACCTATGGATTACTAGAGGATAGAGATGCAATCTATAAAATCAAACAAGTAAAAAATGAAAAAGTATATCCGATGGTATATACCTTCCGTGAAGCGGATCACGTAAATGGGTATGCAAGCGGAATGCCCTATGTGAATTACTATGACACGGTCTGGAGGGCAATTCAGAAGAAGCGGGCCCAGCCTTATAACAAAAGTGCGGTTCTGTTCTTGGCCCAATTAATAAAGAGCTTGCGAGAAAAAGGAGAAACGGCGTCAGTTTCAGACGCTATTGAAGCCTATCATTTAGTACAGGGGCTTACTAGTTTTCGTTCCAAATCGGAGGGCGGGGCCTACGAGCTACTTGATGCTGTTACCTCTGCATTTGTAAAAGGCGAGTTCTCACTTGCCACATCACGGCCCTTAGATACATTACGAGAGCTACTCACGGGCGATAAAATTGGGAAAATTGCCAAGAATGATTTAGATGTGCCGATTGTACGCGATTTTAAAGAAAGAGGCAAAACATATAAGGTAAAGCTACATACAACCAGTAAAAATAAGAAAACAGTAGACCTGTATGCTAAACCGCTGCATCGAGAGACTAGTTACTTTTTTCACTGTCTACAGTTTTTAGTACCAGAGTTCTGTCAAAAAATCACGGGGCCTGATTGGCTCGAAAATCGCAATATTAATTTAGGAAGAGAAACCTGGGCCTACAGCTATTCCTCCTACATAGAAGCGAGGCTCATCGAAAATTCGATTCACGGAGGAAGCGTTCGAGAAGCGGCGATTCATAAAATCGAGGAGTGTATGAAGGAGCTTCCGGATCATCATAGCAGAGTGGCAGCTAAATGGCTTTTGAAGTCAATGCTCATGGGACTAGAGGAATTGAGCAGCAAGCTTTTCGATCTGGTTGAACAGTTTGTCAAGAAAGATGGAAGCTTTGTCTCATTGTGTCAAACTCTTCAAACACTTACAGTTCTTTCGGAACAAAAACGCTTATTTGCGCTGAAGGAAACGGACCGATTGCAAAAACTCATAGAGGAAACCTATTACCATGCAGTAACAAAAATCTATGAGATCACAAAGCCTAACCCAGATGAAATAAACCACATCGTAGAATACCTGAAATTTCTTTACATGCTTTCCTCCAAGGAGAGCTGGGGGCTTTCCGTTGATATTTTTAGAGATCAACTTGCTAGCCTCCTTGCCGTCAATGATATTTTACCTCGGCTTAAAGGCGTTATCATCGCTATTTTATGCAATCTAGACGTATTGGATCGAGAGGAAATCGCGTTAAAAGCAAGGGCGTACATGCTTGGTACTCCTGAAAACATGTTGCATACTGCAGCGTATTTACAAGGG
This sequence comes from Brevibacillus laterosporus LMG 15441, assembly GCF_000219535.2. Taxonomy (NCBI): domain Bacteria; kingdom Bacillati; phylum Bacillota; class Bacilli; order Caryophanales; family Paenibacillaceae; genus Brevibacillus; species Brevibacillus laterosporus. The sequence continues at coordinate 4,063,979 of NZ_CP007806.1, read as the reverse complement.
GTATTTACAATAGCTAGTGATGTGCTTTTACACGATAAACAGTTGCTAGAGGATTTGAACAATCTAATTGGCAAGCTGTCCTATGAGGAGTTTTTGCAGATCGCACCAGAGCTGCGTTTAGCCTTTACTTATTTTACACCTATGGAGATCATGCTTATTTCAGAGAAAGTGGCCGCTATATTCCAAACTACCGCGGAGGATGTGCAAGCTCCAGTCATTGAGGAACGACTACTGCAACAGGCGAGGAAGATGGATCAGGCTATTGAGAAGGAGTTTGCAAAATGGAACCTCATATAAACAAAGAGAATCTCAATCGCTGGAGGTTATTATTGGGTGAGAATTCCAAAGAATCATTAAACCGTATTGATGGATATAAAGAGGCCGATTTTACCTACTCTGAAATAGATGACATCCTGGGCTACCTCTACAATCGAGAGTATAAAGAAGAGCAAGGGTATCGCGTAAAAGGCGGACAGGGAGGCTCCCAGCTTACTGTTCCTACCTGGATACGTAAAATCCGGACCATTTTTCCGAAGAAAACGGTTGAGATTCTTGAAAAGCAAGCGATTGAAAAGTACAACATGACCGAGCTACTCACGGACAAAAAAGTGCTTGAAAAGCTTGAGCCTAATATGACATTGCTAAAAAATATTCTTCAATTTAAAGGATATATGAAGGGCGAAGTGGTCAAAACCGCCAAGGACATGGTGCGAAGAGTGGTAGAGGAATTAAAAAAAACACTGGAATTTCAAATAAAAGCGAGTGTTGTGGGCAAGCGTAATTATCATCGCAGGGGATACATAAAGTCAATTAAAAATCTGGATTATAAGAGAACAATCAGAAAAAATCTGAAGAATTACGATAAACAAAAAAAACGACTATTTTTAGATGAAGTATATTTTCATAGCAATACCCAGCAACAAAATAAATGGAACATTATTATAGCTGTAGATGAGAGTGGGAGTATGCTGGACTCGGTAATATACAGCTCTGTCATGGCAAGCATTTTTCATCAACTGTCTTCTCTTAAAACAAACCTCATCATTTTTGATACACAGGTAGTAGATTTGACAGATCAATTAGAAGACCCTGTTGATCTATTGATGAGTGTTCAGTTAGGAGGAGGGACACATATCGCAAAGGCGCTGAAATATGGGAAGACTTTGCTTGAAAACCCCAACAAGACAATATTTATTTTAGTGAGCGATTTGGAGGAAGGCTACCCTATTAATGACATGTATCGTACAAGTAAAGAGATTATTGATACGGGCTGTAGATTCTTGGTTTTGACTGCATTGGATTTTGAAGGAAACGGAGTATATAACCAGCATGCCGCACGCACCTTGGCCGATATGGGAGCGCATGTTGCCGCCATTACGCCAGATGAGCTTGCGCGTTGGATTGGTAAGATTATCACCTCATAACCTTATTAGAGGGCATATTAAGGAGGGTTTTCGATGGTTTTAAAAAAAGTAGGAAGTAATCCGTTAATCACTCAATTTGCTGATAAATTTGTGAAAGACTACCCTGGACATTACTCCAGACATAATCCACAAAGCTATTCCATTGACTCCAATCAGTATAATCAGATCATTGCTTATGTATCTGGTGAGTCGGACAAGTTTCCTAGTATTCTCGTCCATCCAAAAGTATATGCCTACGGTTGCATGTCTCACCTAGAAAAGATGGGGAAAAACGGGACAGACGAAGCCTTCTTTAGAGCAGCAGCTATCCTCTTTAAAACGAGTGCAAATGAAAGCCATAAAAGTAATGTACTTCGTATTTGCATTGAGAATTTTATGAAAACGATCATGCTGTCACAAACCAACAAGGATGTAGAGGAACAAAAACAGATCGTCGTCCGCCAACTGTGTGATACGAAGAAATATATAGGAGATGCAGCGATTTCCTTTTATGTCGACACGCTCATGAAGAGTTATACATCAAGTATAAAAAACTCATATTCCGTCACAGAATCTGCTGTTCCTCTGTTGCTAACCCTCCATTATCTGTCTCTTATTGATAGCAGCTATCTTGAAGAGATGAAGGAGCAAATTCAACCCTTTATGTACTACCTGCTTACTGAGAATGTAGAGGGATTACAGCAAGAGATTTCGACAGCAATCAAAGCATTAGCTTCTAGTACCTTGGCGAAAAAAGATTGTGTATCTGCTATTTATTTGGATAAACAAATCCACAAGGAGAAGATAGAGGCTGTTCAAAAGCAGCTTCAACTGATTCCTGAGTCTCAACCAGAGAAAACACTCAGCCGTTCTGAGTTTAATCTATATGCAATGCTAGTTCCGGCGGCTCTGCTCTACCGAGTAAATGTACGAGGCAGCAAAGCCAATTTCTTAGAGCAACAAAATGAACTAGATCGAAAGCTATTAGGTGCAATGACCTTGCTCTATGAAATTGTCCCGCTTGATGTAATCAATTCCTTATCTTCCGGGCATCGAGAGCAGGAAGCGGACCTGTATGAAATGCTTGAAGGGATTATACCATTGACAGAACCCTATGAATTAATTATCTACGCAATTAGGGAAATGCGTGGTTATCGAGTGGAGTGGCAGACGGTAGAAAAAAGATTCCTTGTGAATACCGAGAGAGCAAAAAGAGCGATGGTACTTGTGTCGGATTGGTTAATGAAGGGATATATATTCAAGACACTTCAGGATCATGGGATTGATATGTCAAATCAGAATATCACATTACATGATATGGTGCTTGCTTCTCTCAAGGAAAATAACAGAACTCATAAGCTCTATCGCTACCTTACCGAAAAGATGTCCCTGCAAGAAATCTTGGATGAATTTACGCAACCAGCTTCATCTGCTACTAAATTTAATTCCTATGATATAAAGGATCAATTATTTTTATTCACGTTCCTACCCGTGGAGAATCCGATCATTGAACGATTTGTCGCTTTTCTCAGTCATTATGGGACCCAACAAGAGAACATGTCCCTTATTCATATGCTGTTCTCCTCATCAGCATTTGACCCTGAGAAATGGATAGCTGCGTATGTGGATCATCCACAGGTGAATATTGATCGTTTTTTACTTCATATCCTTAATTATAAAGGTTCAGTTGATTACTATAGCGAGCTGTCAGAGGATTCTTACCAAAGAATTGTTTTAGGGAATATCGAAAAAAGTCTACAATTGTATAGCCAATTAGGTGCCGAAGCAAGAACGTCCATTTTAGAAAATATTTTTGAGAAAAAGAATGAGCTAAGCCAAGATTACTACTATCAAGCCATTCAGCTAGGTCTGCAAGATACTTCTAAAAAAGCAAGCAGCATAGCGCAAGCAGAGTTTACGAATATAAAAAACAAAGACCTGTATATTCGTATCTATCAAACGGAAAAGAAAGCTAAGCTAAAAGAGCTGGCCTTAGACGCCCTGCGCGGAGTAGAGGACTATCAAAGCATTTATCAGGAGCTACTATCAAATGAGACGAGTGCTAAGTTCAAAACGTTACTGCAAAATGTAATCGATGCTGCTAACCAAAGTCCAGATAAGGCACATGCAACATTTGGAACCGTAGTAGACAAAAGAAAGCTAGCACGGTTGAAATGGCTGGTGATTGAACAATTGCCAGTACTGCTAGATAAAGAAGGCAGGGAGCTAGATGCAGAAGTAAAAGAATACATTTTGACACAATCTGTTGATTTTACGACAGCACCCAACCCTCATGTTTTAAAGGTGAAGGACTATGCTGCTCCCCATTCATTAGCTGATTTTGCAATGGAATTATACACGCTATGGCTGGCTAATCAGGCCCCTGCTAAGGAAAAATGGGTTTTGTTTGTATGCACCTCTTTAGGAGATCGAAGAATCATAGATGAGTTAAGCAAACAGATCAAGGTATGGGCGGAAGCAGGACGAGGGGCACTTGCATCAGATGCCGTTAAAGCCCTGTCCTTTATGCAAGAAATAGTGGCGTTTGTGACCATTGATCAGATGAAACGGACTGTGAAAAATAGACAGGTGAAGGCAGCGGCGGCAGAAGCCCTAACCATGGCAGCACACAACTTAAACATAACGCCTGAGGAATTAGAGGATCGATTAGTTACGACACTAGGCTTCGATCAACGTGGAAAGCGTATTTTTAGCTACGGACAGAGAACGTTTACCGTAAAAGTAAATAATGACCGTCAATTACATGTAACCAATGATGAAACGGGAAAGGTAGTTAAAAATTTACCTGCACCTGCACAAAAGGATGATGCTACGTTAGCTGAGCAAGCTAAATTGGAGTTCGCCCAATTGAAGAAGGATGTAAAAAACCTCGTTACGATTCAATCCTTACGACTTGAAGAATCGCTCTCTAAACAAAGGCTGTGGAGCACAACAGCTTGGAAAAATCTCTTTGTAGAAAACGTGATGATGCAAAAATTTGCGATTGGTCTTATCTGGGGTGTGTATGAGGATGGCAAACTAACAGATACCTTCCGTTACATGGAAGATGGTACTTTCAATACGGTAGATGAAGAAGAGTATGAATGCAAGGAAGATGCGCTTATTGGATTGGTGCATCCAATCGAGCTTACAAAAGACGATCTGCAAGCATGGCAAACACAGCTTGAGGATTATGAAATGAAGCAGCCATTTCCTCAGTTGGATCGAAAGCTTTACTTTCCAACCGAAGAACATCTAAAAACGAATAGAGTTACCGATCTGCCAGCAGAAGAATATTCACCAACTGCCTTTCCTAAAACAATAGAGAAGTATGGCTGGTATAAAGGAATGGCACAGGATGCAGGCTTCTACCATGAGTTCTATAAAGAATATGGGGATATGATTGTAGAGCTAAAATTCAGTGGTGCTAGTATTTCTTATTATGATGGCATGGATGATATTTCTTTAGAAAGCTTAGCTTTTTATACTAATAAATTTGATCGTTATTATTACTATGAAAAGTGCCAGCCCTTACCGATTTCTACTATTTCACCGCGTTTATTTAGTGAAACGATTTTCGATATCATGCGAGCTACAGGAAAATAATAGGCTACGTACTGAGGTGGGAGAAATCTCACCTCGGTGCTGAAGCTATTTTTCAATAAAGAGGTGCGTATGACAGATTTTTCAATTCAATTTGAGCAACTTATAGCGCGTTGTACAGAAGAATTTTTGATCAAGCATGCGAACAAAGGCTTATATAATCGTGCCGTGAAGGATATGGAAAAAGGGTTACAGGTGGCATTTACGTTTGAAGCTGATCAGGTGGTCTGTAAGCTAGAAGACGATATTGTATGTCATGTAAAAGCTGATATGAATAGCCATGTCTGTAGCTGTCCCTCAGAGAAAATCTGTAAACATATCATAATGGCTCTCTTATCCTATAAGCAAAATTATGAGACGAAGGTAGAAGCGAAGCCTGCCGATTTTTCGTGGCTTTTTACCAAGCCCTTGGGTGAAATATACGATCAGTTTACGGAAGCACAGGTGGAGGAGGTTCTGTTTCGGATTTCCTATGCAGAGGAGCTAGAGATAGGAGAGAGTTCGTTCCTTACCATAAAAATGAGCTGGCAGGACGTAGAGGTTTCTTTTATGGATGAGGCAGATATACGGAAGAGCATTTGTAGCTGTAAACAAAAAGAAAGCTGTATTCATAGATTAGAAGCGATTCTTAGGTATAGAGCAATACATCAGGTGATTGATGATTCGTGGTATCAAACAAATAAACAAATCAATTACTCGTTGGACGTGGTGCAGGATAGCAAGCAGATCATAACGGAAATCATTAGTCTGGGCTTGGCTAAATTACCTGAGACGATTTGTGCAAGATTAGAAGTTTTAGCCATTGCAGCGCATAATGGGCAGTTAGCACAATTGGAAAAGGATATGAGAAATATCCATGGACAAGTAACGCTGTTTTTTCAGCGGCATATCCGTTTTTCTCAAAAAGCATTTCTCGAAAAGCTAACAAGTACCTATTTACGTACGGTTGCCTTAGAAAAAGAACAAAGTCAGGAGCAACTACGACAGGTAATTGGGCGTTTTAAAAGTAGATATTACATAATTCCCAGATTGCGACTATATGCGCTGGGAGCGAATCCGTGGGCGACCCGATCCTCCTATAAAGGGATTACCTATTACTTTTACTGCACAGATGATAAAAAGATATATAGCTATACGGATTCGAGACCTGTTTATTATGAAGGAATCGAATTTCACTTTAAAGAACAGTATGGGCAGAGATCTCCTTGGGGAAGAGAGTGGAGGATGAATGATTTATCTCGATCTCAGCTTGAGCTACGAGCATGTAAAGTAAATCGGGAGCAACGCATCTCTTCAAGTGAGGAAACGCTGTTAGCATTAAAATCAAGAGAATCCATTGAGAATGTGGATTTGGGGGATTTCCTTATTCATAATTGGAACGAAAGGCACGCTAGAGATCAGCATATGGCTTTATTTCAGGGCAGACAGGAGCAATTGGCTATCATACAAGTAAGCAAGGTAAACGGCTCGACCTATGAACAAGGAACGCAAAATTTTATCTTTACTGTCAATGATCAGAAGGGCAATGAGCTTGTGATGACGATCCCCTATAACCAGGAATGGGAAAAGACGATTCCTTTTTTAGAGAAGGATAAGAAATTTTTAGAGCTTCGTGATTTTTATATATTTGCTCACGTTTATGAACAGCATATCTATCCAATCAGCTTTTTAAAAGGCGAGGCAGTGACCAATCTGAAGCTGGATTTTTAGGGGCGTGATACATGATGAATGCGCTGGAGCAGCTTGTTGATCGAATAAATCCGTGGAGTGAACGGCTTTTGTTAAAGGGTTTAGCGAAAATAAACGAGCAAGACATACAGGAAGTAAATCAATTTATCATGGCTGCAAGGCAATTGGACATGAACTTTTTGATACAGTTGCTAGAGAGAATAGAGGCGCAGGGGAGGGCATATGTGCGGAGTAGCAGAGCAGATATAGCGGATGTAACAGAAAGCTATTTTTATCTTTGTCAGTATATGGAGTTTATTAACAAAGATACCTCTCTATAATAGAATGATTTTTAGGCTTTGAAAAAACGCAGAGTCGGGTAAAATACATGAAAAGCTGTTCAGATATGTTTCGGGTGCACCTATGAATAGGGGCACTTTTTTTGTGCAAAACGAGCCAATCGTTTGGATGCTGTACATTTCCCTATGTTGTCTAGGATGTTATTCATTATTATGTTTTTGATAAAATTTATGCCCCAATTTCTGGATATTCTGCATACTTCCTTTGTTTTTTACATACTCTTGTTCAAAAGAGGTAAGACTTCCTTGAATATCAGTAATTTTTTATTGACTTCTGTATAACAAGTATTCTTCCTACATAACCATTTTAAAGAATGGGTATTCGCCTAACACAATTCATTTCCGTTTATCATTCAATATCTAGAGGGATTGATAGGAGGTGTAAATGTTATGTCTGGACACATATGTAGGTCAGATGAAAAAATTACTTATGTTACAAATGACTTTCTTCCACAAGTGATTCGTCCTGCTAACATAGTGCCTGTAGTCATCAATTTGAATAGCGCCTCAAATGCATTTGGCATTATATTTGAGCCAACAACCGACACCATTACGATTATCAAGACTGCAATTTATCTCACGCAATTTAGCATACAAATCTCTACTATTTCTTCTCCTCCCCCAGCAAATCCTACTTCTCTTCTTACATTCGAGTTACTTCAAAATGGGGACACGATTATTCCATCTCAAACAAGCTTTCATGCCAATCATCTCGATACAACTTATGTAACCTCCACTTTATTACCCCAACTCTTTCATAAAGGGGATAAAATTCAGATGGTACTGTCCTCACCAAATCCTATACCTGCTGACACATTGCTCCAGATTGATTTTGCTAGCATCACGATTTTCGATATTGATCTGTAATTTTTGCTGATCATGCTAAGATTGAAAGCGTTCACTTTTCTTCATACACCCTAAAGGGGATTCCTAGGTAGCTTGCCTTGGGAATCCCCTTGAATTTTATAGATTCCTTTTTGGATTTTCGCTATTGAGAAGTAAACATCCATGAATTCCTGTCTGAATAAAAAATATATTTTCTGGAAAACGAAAAATGGTATCATTTTTACTATCTAGCGGTAAGCCAAACAGCATGATTTGTTAAAATAGAAAATTCTAGCTTCATTTGGTAAAGTGGATGTTATGAAAAATAAAACCTGCCTTTTTCGCAATGATCAGTGTATATGCATGGAAAGCTGTAGGTAAATGATGGATATTGGTGGTGTACATAGGATGGACAACAGGATATGCCGTAGCACTGATAAATGTATGCTTGATGAGTTATCCTTCAGACTTCGATCCATTGAGGCTGTGAAGGGTGGGGCTCTTTGCCAATTGAAGCAACAACTTGCTTTTTCCTATGCCCTTATTGTCATGACCAGTGGAGAAGTGCAGCTCGTACTGGATCATCAGCAATGGGAACTGGATAAAAATTCAGTGTACGTATGTAGACCAGGACAAACCTTTGGAACACTCGCATTGAGTGAGGAGATGGAGCTCTATGTGTTATATTTCGATGTATTTAGGCACGAGCCCAATCATGTAAGCTGTATGACGATAAGCAAGGATGAACAGTTGTTTCCTTATAAGGGGAAAATCTCTGTTTACCCTTCTGATAAATTGGCATCCATGTGTGAGGATTTGAATCGTCGTTGGCAAAGCAAAGCTCGTACAGGCCGTTTTCGTTGTCAGATCGATTTTCAGGAAATCCTGTTCTATATCAATCAGAATTGTCGGACGAAGCCGGAAAACGCATATTCAGCACTCGAATATGTAAAGCAATACATGGAGGAACACTATACCGATTCATTAACGATCGATAAGCTGGCACAGGTGGCCGAAATCAGTCCGAAATATTTTGTTGATTTGTTCAAAAAAAAATACGGGATAAGCGCGATGGAGTATGTTGCTAAGCTACGAATACAGCAAGCGAAGCGACTGATGGCGCAATCAGATGCTAGGCTGCGCGATATCGCTCATCAGGTAGGCTACGCGGATGAATTCTATTTTAGCCGTAAGTTTAAGAAGGAGATAGGCGTTTCACCTAATGTTTATATGAAAAGTCGCCGTCGAAAGCTGGTGGCATACAGCCCGGCGCATGTAGGCTATTTATTACCGCTACATATTATGCCGTTTGCTGCTCCACTTCATCCCAAGTGGACGGAATATTATTATCGAGAATATCGCAATGAAATCCCTGTTCATATCAGCGCGTATCGTCAAAACCAGAACTGGCAGGAAAATATAGAGCTGCTTAAGCAGATATCAGCAGACGTCATCATTGCCAATGATAATCTTCCGAAAATAGAAAAGCAGGCCTTAGAAAAAATAGCTCCCGTGTTCTATCTCTCTGTGTCGCAAATGGAATGGCGTCAGCAGTTTCGCCTTCTAGCGGAGTTTTTGGGAGAGTCTTGGCAAGCAGAGAAGTGGCTTGAGGAATACGATCGGAAACTTCAAATGGTAAAAGAGCGATTGCAGCCTGGGCTGGAGAAGGAATCGGTTGTTGTAATCCGATTAGTACAGCAAAATATGTTTATACAAAATAATCGTGGGACCTCAGGCTTGCTGTTTGATGATTTGCAATTGAAACCAGTTAGTGTGAATAAAGCATTAGATGCTACTAAGCCCATTTCTATAAAGGAGCTGAAAGCATTGAATGCTGATCGCCTTTTCATGATGATTCGTCAGGAAAGCGAAACATTGGCTATCTGGGAAAAAATCCAAAATGAACCGCAGTGGCAAACCATGTCAGCCGTTCAGCAGAACAGAATTCATATGCTTACTTCTGATCCGTGGTTGGAATATTCCCCGCATGCCCATCTCCGAATGCTTGATCATCTTACGGAGCTATTAGCTGTAAATCGTCCATAATTGTTCTGGATATTGTCTATGGTACTGCGATGGCTAATTCGCTATGATCAATGTTGATAATGGTTATCAGTTGGGTAATTTGTGCAGGCAGCGGTGAGGAGAGGGTGAATTTGGCGATGAAACAAACAGAAAAACGTTCAGCCTTCGCCATTCCGGGGGCAGAGCAATGGACAGTAATAAGCAATCGTGGTGCATCATACCGAATTATGGTGTACAAACCAGAAGTACCAGCACCCGAGACTGGTTTTCCGGTTATATATATGCTGGATGCAAATTCAGCGTTTGGCTCGATGGCGGAGACTGTTCGCCTACAGACGCGTGGACCGCACATGCTGGAGCCAGCAGTAGTAGTTGGTATTGGATATGATACTGACCAACCCTTTGAAACGAATCGACGGTTTTATGATTACACCGTGTATGCTGATAAAACAGAGCTCCCTAATCGCAAGGACGGCTCTGAATGGCCGACAACTGGCGGAGCAGATGTATTTTTGACATTCATTGAAGAAGAGTTGAAGCCGTTGATTGAACAGGAGATTTCCATTGACCGTAATCGTCAGACGTTATTTGGTCATTCCTTGGGCGGACTGTTTACATTATATACGATGTTTACAAAGCGTCAGGCTTTTCAGGTTTATGCTGCCGGAAGTCCATCTATTTGGTGGAAAAATCAATTTCTGTTTCCATTAGCAGAACGTTTTGCTAAGGAAGCGAAGGAATCAACAGCAGAGCCTATGCAAACTAGTCTTTTGATAGGGATAGGCAGTGAGGAAAAGGCTGAGATGGTCGTGGATGCCAAAGAGATGTACGAACGTCTATCCTCCAGTAACATTCCTGGCTTGCAGGTTCAATATCGTTGCTTTGATGATGAGGGCCATCTATCCGTTCTTCTCCCATACATCGGACTCGTTATTCGATCTGCATTGGCTTGGAAATAATCGCATCGTGTGAAAAGGTACATATAACAAAAACGCATGCTTTGTTCTAACAGACAGGTGCATGCGTTTTTGTTATTGTGTTTATGAAGTTACGAATGCTGGTGCTAGTGGTTTTGTCATTTCTAAACTGGCATTGTACTCTGGAGCCAAGACAATATTGGTATAGGTACCGCTGCCAGATACTTATTTATACGTATGCTGTAAGCCGGCTGGTATAAATATAGAGGCTGGACTTCGGACCTGCTGGACCTCCCCCTCCATTTCCACTTCACATTGCAAGCCTGATCCATCCGGTTCGGTTCCCCAGAAAATAAAAGCTCCGATGCGCCTTTTATAAAAGGGTGGCCTACACGTAGAAAGTGAGATAGCTTTGGGTTTTTTCTTGAAGACATTGCTCCATCAATTCCAAGCGTTCTTGTGATGATACGAAGGACAGATGACGTTCATTTTGTAGTATGGAATCTAGCGAATTTACTCTATGACAATGTCGTACTCCATCTGTTTCGCTGTCTTTTCGGCGGTTTCTTTTCCTAGTAATCGTTTGACTAAGTAAAATGACATGTTAATGCCAGCGGAAATGCCCCCTGATGTTACGATTTTTCCTTCATCCACAAATTTTACGTCCCTCTTCACCTTTAGCTTCGGATAATCTTTTTCAAGTCGATCATATGAATTCCAATGGGTGGTCACTGTTTTGCCATTTAGCAATTCTGCTTCTGCTAGAATTAATGCTCCTGTGCATACGGAAGCCATAATATCAACGGTTTTCATTCGCTCTTGCACCCATTTGATAATGTGTTTGTTATACATTTCCGTACGGCTGCCAGGTCCTCCTGGAACGATGAGAATGTCAAAGGAGGGAGCATTGTCAAAGCTGTAATCAGGCTGAACCTTCAATCCATTTCGTGCTGTAATCATTTTTCCATCCTCTGAAACGGTTTTAACATGAAAAGGCTTACCTGACGTATCCTGTTCGGCAACAGCAAAAACTTCGAAAGGACCTGCAAAATCCAATACTTCCACATCGTTGTACAGCAAAATTCCTACCGTCCACTCGTTTTTTTCTGATTTTCCTTCTGAAGACTTGGGAGAATCGGGTACGGATGATTGTCCCCATGCACTTGTACCAAAAGTGGCAAGGAACATTGCTACCATGAGGATATAACTACACAATTTTTTCAATTTACTCAGCTCCTTTTTATTGGGAATTATTTCTTTCGCAAAAATAATATCCCAAATCTACAAACGTAAGCATGACTAATAAGGGCTAGAAAATTATGAAAATTGCAATTTGAATATTTATAAAAAACACATGCTTTGTCTGTATAGACAGTTGGTGCGTTTCGAACCCCAACAACTGTCGGGGTTCTTTTTATAAGGGAAAAAATGTTTGAGAAAAATCAAGCCTTAGATGAAAGGCTTAAAGTTGAACATGCTTTGTAGCGATATTTTTGCAAAATTCCCTGTCATGCTCCACAAACAGGATGGTTGGAGCGTATTCAAGCAATAGCTCTTCAATTTGCATGCGGGAAATCACATCGATAAAATTAAGCGGCTCATCCCAAATATACAAATGCACTTTCTCACAAAGACTTTTTGCAATCAGCACTTTCTTTTTTTGACCGCCGCTAAAAGCTGAAATATCCTTTTCAAATTGAACTCTGGAAAAACCAAGTTTTCTTAAAATAGATTTAAACAGGCTTTCATCAATCCCATTGTTTCTAGCGTAGTCCGTTAAATTTCCCTGTAAATGGGAGGTGTCTTGTGAAACATAGGATATTTTGAGCTGACTGCCCTTGTCAAAAGTCCCCGTAAAGTTGAGATGCTCACCGCAAATAAGCTTGATAATACTTGATTTTCCAGAGCCGTTTTTACCACAAAGCGCTATTCGCTCCCCTTGCTCAATTGTAAAGCTTATATCCGTGCAGACCATTTTCTCCCCATAATAAATGGAAACATTTTTAAGTTCAGCAAGCTGGTTTTTATGAAAAGCAAGCTGTGAAATTTTTAAGCTTTCAGCGTTTTCGATGTTTTTAAGGAGCTTAGACCTTTCCTCAATAGCAGATTGCTGTCTCTGCTCAATTGTTTTCGAGCGTTTCATCATTTTAGCGGCCTTGTGACCAATATACCCTTTATCTACCTTGGAACCGGAATTTCTTGTGCCATTTTTCGTTTTTTCCACTTCGTGCGACCAGTTGCTCGTTCGTTTAGCAGAATCCGACAAGCGTTTAATATCTTTTTTTAGCCGTTCGTTCTCTGCAAGCTCGAAGTTATCTTGTCTCTGCTTATTTTCCCACCAATCGGAGAAATTGCCTTTTTGTATTTCGATGTTGGTTCTATTGATTGAAAGGATATGATCTACACAGTTATCAAGGAATGACCTGTCGTGAGAGACAAGAATAAATCCGCTTTTAGTTTTGAGATAATCACTGACAAGTTTTCTTGCATGCATGTCGAGATGATTGGTTGGTTCATCAATTAACAAAAAATGATTTTCCTTGAGAAATAATGTAGCTAACAGCACTTTCGTTTGCTCCCCGTTGGACAATGAATCAAAGGGGCGATATAAAACATCCTCAGAAACCTGTAGCAATGAAAGCTCACGCATCAATTTCCAGTGAACATAGTCTGGATCAATGTCGCTGATTACATCAAGGGTATTATTTGCCTTATTTTCGACAGGGAAAGGAAAATATTCAAAGCTGACCGTAGCAGAAATATTTCCGCTGTATTCATATTTACCAAGCAATAGGTTAAGAAATGTTGTCTTCCCTTTGCCGTTTCTTCCGGTAAATCCCAATTTCCAATCCGTATCGATTTGGAAGCTTACGTTTTCAAATATGTTATCGAAACTGCCATCATAGGCAAACGTCAAGTTTGTAACATTGATTAATGACATAAGATATCCTCCTGTATAAAAAAATAAAAGCTACAAGAAAGTTACTTTCTTGTAGCTCAAATAAATACAGCAAATCCAACCCGCGATGGAGTCAGATAAGGATATATTGCTTGAGTGAAAGATGTAGTAACCTTCTTGCATATAAAGAATAAAACATACGAAAAATATCGCTTTTGTAGTTTTATTAATTTATATATTCGCAAGAAAAATTACTCCATGTTTTCAACTCCAATCATTAATTTTACACGTATCTTATCATACTCGTTTTTTGATTTCAACATATTAAATTCCGGACAAGCGAGGTTACCAATACTCGACATGTAGTCCTGTAGTCCGACTTCCGCTATGTAGTACCGCAAGGCGTGTTGGGAGAGGGATACGTTTTAGCTATTTATTTTCAGAGAACAAAAAACGCATTGATTTACCGATAGAACGGTGCTATCATTCTATTAAACAATGTTTAAAACGATGTTTAAAATCCTTGTTAAAAACCGTGATGAGGAGGTAGAAAATGACATATTCTGAAACAAATCAGGGCACCAAAGAAAAAATTCTTAAAACAACATTGGAATTGATTAAAAAAGAGGGCTTTGAGAGTGTGACCATCAGGAAAATTGCAACGAAATCAGAAACCAATATCGCGCTTATTAATTACTATTTTGGATCAAAAGAAAGACTGATAAGCGAGACTATTAAAGTTCTGCTAAACAGCTTTCAAGATACCTTTACTATTTTAGATGACCTCAGCTTATCACCAAAGGACCGTTTACAATCCTTCCTCATCCATTACGTTCGAGTCATCTTGCAATACCCAGAGCTTGTATCAAGGATTATTGCGATGGGGACTGCACCGTTTGCTTCACAGCAGGAATATGGAGAATTTCTACAAACAATGGGCTTTCAAAAGGTTCTGGCGACATTACAAGAGATCACGCAGGAAAGCGACCCAAATCAATTAATGATGATGACGACGCAGCTATTTGGTGCAATCTTTTTGCCGGCGTTAATGAAGCCAATACTGGTATCAGGAGCAGGGGTAACCTTTGCGCCAATCGAAGAGCAAGTGAAATTCCTATTTGATCACTATTTTTCTTGCAAATAAGAGAATAGAGGAGAAGTAGATATGAACTTCTTACGGAAATATTGGCAGGATTTAGGTATAGCTGTTGCTCTGATCGTCGGGCTTTCTTTGTATGTGGAATGGCAGAATATCACGGAAATACGCGCTATTTTATGGCTTAGCTTTGTGGCAATTCTTCTCCACCAATTTGAAGAATATCGCTGGCCAGGATATTTCGGAGGATTGTTCAATGTGCTGATTTTTAAGAGTGAATATCCGCAACGCTATCCATTAAACCCTCAATCGGCTATGATCATCAATCTAGTTATCGCTTATGTTTTTTATCTGCTCCCAGTGCTATTTCCAGATGTGATTTGGCTTGGTCTTGCTCCTATTCTGATGGGCTTCTTTCAATTTATCTGGCACGGCATTTTTGCCAATATAAAAGGAAAAACACTGTATAATCCGGGCTTGTTTGCTGTTATCTTGCTTCACATTCCGATTGGATGCTGGTATATCGATCATATTGTTAGTCATAGCTTAGTGACTACAGTTGATTGGGTAGCTGGTACGATTTATTTTATCGTCGCTGTGTATGTTCTGATTATTAAAGGTAATATGTGGTTGAAGGATAAAGGGGCGCGGTATAGCTTTTCTAAGCAGCAGATGAGGCCTTATGGTAAGGGGATATAGTTAGGGGAGAATAGGGACTGGGTGGCTCTATAGAAGATATATGGTACATAAGGAAAGAACGATGTTAAGCACTGGCATTTAGGTCGGTGCTTTTTGTTTTTATGGAATATCTTATCTATTACGTTCAATTATTGTAAACTTATTAGGAGGGAAAGAAATCCCAAAAAGAGAGGTTTATAAAAAATGGCGGAGAAACATGGTTTTTATGAAGAAAAACTATATGTACAGAAGACGGCCTATCCTAATAATCATAGAATTTACCCAATTGCACCAAACGAGTATGTAAACGCACTTACTAACCATCTATCAAAAAAAGTGGGGGATACCCTTACCAAATTAGCAGAAAAAGAGCAGTATGAAGAGATGCTTCAGTTAGTTATGAATTTAGAAAAAAAGTTACAAACAGGAAATCTCAGTGACAGTGCATGTAAAGAAAAAGATTTACAGATTGATACCATACATAACATATTTCCATATGATCTAGCTAGACCATTATCTAGTATTCATTATCGTTACGGTGATGATGAGAAACATATTCCGCTCATTTATCCAGAGCTATTCTTTAGTGTTCCTCATCTTGTAACTAACCAAAATAATAGAGGTCAGAATTTCTTTAATATACTACGAACAGAACTCATAACTGCTGACAGCGTGTCCTTTATGGTAAGTTTTATTCGTTGGTCAGGACTACAGCTTTTGCTTAGCTCTTTTGACGAATTGAGGAGAAAAGGTAAGCAAATTAACATTTTGACTTCTACGTATATGAATATTACTGAACCAAAGGCGCTGCGTAGATTATTAGAGATTGAAAATGTACAGGTAAAGATCTTTGATTCAGGCCATACATCTTTTCATACAAAAGCGTATTTATTTACCCGTAATTCACAGTTAAATAGTGTCATTATTGGATCATCTAATTTATCTCATTCAGCCATCCAAAAAGGGTTTGAATGGAATGTGAAACTCCCTGACGCCCCACATATCCCGATCTATAAAAATGCATCACAATTATTCTTAGAACTGTGGAATGACCAAAGAGCGGTTGATATCACTCCAGAGATGATAGATGAATATGAACGTAAGCAAAATCAAAGGAAGATAGAAAGAATAGATTCGTTTAAACCCTTAGAAATTAGGGTTGCTGAAACTCAATCTGGTTATTTTGAAAAAAATAATGAAACGGCTCTTATTCCTAACTCCATGCAAAAGTCAGCTCTTGATGCATTAAAAGAAACGCGAGAGAGAGGGAATAAAAAAGGTATAGTCATAGCGGCTACAGGTACGGGTAAAACCTATTTGTCTGCCTTTGATGCTGTCCAGATGGGGGCTAAGACAGTATTATTTCTTGCACATCGGGACGAATTACTTGAAAATGCCAAGAAAACATTCGTGGCTGTCTTGGGTTCAGAGGAGCAAATTGGCAAGGTGACAGGTCACGAAAAAGAGTGGGACAAACCATATTTGTTTTCTACTGTTCAGACTCTACACCGAGAGGATTCGCTTAAAAGGTTTGATCCAGCTTATTTCGACTATATTGTCGTAGATGAGTTTCATCATGCCGAGGCGGAGACATACCGCAAAATTATTGACTATTTCACACCAGCGTTCTTACTAGGTGTTACGGCTACTCCTGAACGTATGGATGGGAGAGATGTACTAGCATTATGTGACAATAATGTGGTGTATGAAATTAGATTACACCAAGCATTGGAGGCTGGATTATTAGCTCCGTTTCATTATTTTGGATTGGGAGATACGGTGGACTATGATAAAGTTATTCTTCAAAATGGTCAATTTGATGAAGGTGCTTTATTAAAAGCCTTAAAAACCAATGAACGTGTTGATTACATTCTTGAGATGATTGAGAAGTTTGGCTATGATGGACGGAAGAGAAGAGCTCTTGGATTCTGTGCAACTGTCGAACATGCTAGATATATGGCTGATCAATTTACGATGCGAGGATATTGTGCGAGATGTTTAACGGGGGAGGATGATCCCGTTGTGCGCAGAGAAATGATCGAAAGCCTAGAGAGCTCTACCGATCCATTAGAATTTATTTTTACTGTGAATATATTTAACGAAGGCATTGATATACCCTCTTTAAATTTGGTGTTATTTTTAAGGCCAACAGAGTCTGCTACGGTTTTTATTCAGCAATTAGGTCGTGGTTTACGTAAATCAAAGGAAAAAGAGTTTGTAACCATTTTAGATTTCATTGGTAATAATCAACGTTCTTTTATTGTTCCATTAGCTTTGTCTGGACAAAAAAATCACAAAGCGTTTGATCGAGATGCCTTACGAGTGATTGTAGAAACAGATTTTGCTCAGTTACCAGATGGGTGCTTTGTTGAATTGGAAGAGATATCAAGGCAAAAAATATTAGACAAAATTAATCTTATTCGGATGAACGACCATCAGATGCTAACTGGATTATATAAAGAGTTTCAACAAGAGCTGGGGTATTCTCCAGAAATTGAGGACTTCTTATACTCGGCTGTTGCTCCAAGCTTACATTATTTTATCCAGAAATATGGTTCTTGGGTGGAGACGAAGAAAAAGATGAAGGATACGAATTCTTTTGATCAGGATCTTTTAGCTCACCCTATGGTGCTAGAAATGGTACAGCGACTAGAACAGGCTCTTCCAATCAAATGGCCATATGAGTTTGCTGTGCTATCATTAATAACCACCCTACATAAAGTAACTTCAGCAGATGTGATTACGTTTCTTACAGACAAATTTGGGATCAATATGAAGGAAGGGTACCATGAAGCTCATATTGTGCGAGCTATGGAACGCCTAGCAAGCTCTTATAAAAAACAAAAATGGGCTTTTGGTAACTTTATAAACAATGAATTTATTTATTCATTAGATGTAAAAAATATTTGGGAGGATAAAAAATGGAAAGCCTATCTGAAAGCAAGAATAGAATACGGGATAACAGAATTTAGAAGAACCTATAATACTAGTGCTTTTCTGAATGGAGAACAAAAGGTTCAATTGTATCAAAATTACACAAGAAACGATCTGATGTATCTATTTCAGGCTAAAGCCAAAGAGGGTTCATGGCGTGAAGGGATTTATCGTGTAGACAACCACTATATATTTTTCGTCACACTAAAAAAGGATGTCAAGAATACAGCAGAACATCTGCTATACCATGATTATTTCATGGACAAAAATCATTTTCACTGGCAAAGTGCTAATCAAAACTCTCATCATACTAATAGAGGGCAGGATTATGTTAATCATCGTGAAAGAGATATTCACATTCATTTGTTTGTGCGCAAATTTAAGGAAATGCATGGGAAAACCCTTCCATTTACATATTTAGGAGAATTAGATTATGTAAGCAGTGTGGGCGACAATCCTATGAATATCACATGGAAATTACACAACGCTCTACCAGATGATTTGTATCTTGATCTGGTTCGTTAAACGAAGGAGGACGTTATGAAGCAGGTAGATGTAGTAGGAGCTGTAATTATAAATGATAATCAAAAAATCTTGAGTGCTCTACGCTCCCAACAGATGTCATTACCGGGGATGTGGGAATTTCCGGGAGGGAAGATTGAAAAAGGTGAGAAGCCTCAAGAGTCCCTTATCCGGGAGATCGAAGAAGAATTGGGATGTCAGATCGAAGTGGGAGAATTGATAAGTGATTCAGTGTACGAGTATCCTACTGTAAAGGTAAGACTAATTACATACTTTGCTAAGGTAGTGAGTGGTGAACCAATGGCTAGTGAGCATGAAGAGTTAAGATGGATAACGGCTAACGAACTACACTCACTAGAATGGGCACCAGCCGATTTGCCAACAATAGAGAAACTCTCAAAAGAACATATATTACAGTTTCGCTAAAAACATGACCCGAGTAACGGATAGACCATATGTCCGTGGCTCGGGTTTTTACTTGTATCCATATCCCTATCCTTCATTTATCAAATTCTCTACTCCCCCGCCCCACTGTAAAAAATATTTTCGTGGAACATCTTTTCCTAATTTTGTTATAATTCTACTGGGAATAAATGTTTGTTTGTGAATAAACCAAAAAAAGGGAGAAACCTGATGCAAAAAACCTATGCGCTATCGAATCCCCAAAAGAGAATTTGGTATACGGAAATGATGCATCCTGACACGGCGGTTAACATCATGGCAGGTTTTATAAAAATCACAGGGCAGTCTTCTGATTATTCAAAGCTATGTCAGGCGATAAACGCAGCTATTTATGCCCATGATGCCCTTCGAATTCGTTTAACAGATGAAGGACAAGCAGAACCACGGCAATATCTAGTAGATTATCAGGAGCGGCAGTTTCCTGTCAGGGATCACAGCAAAAGGGTAGCGCATCCTAAGCTTGCGGACGATGTATCGATCATACAAGAGTGTGAAGCAAAGTCAATGATCAATAAAGTAGTAGAATGGGCCGAAAATCAGGCAAAGACCCCTATGGAGTTGTTCCACTCTGACTTGTACGATATTTCCATTCATTTGATTGATGATGAGCAAATGTGGGTGTATTGCCGATTCCATCATTTGATTGCAGATGGTGTGTCGATTGATATGTTTTGCAATCAGTTTATGGATAACTATGTTCACTTGCTTGCAGGAAAGACAATCAAGCTGAAAGGACAACCCTCCTATCTCTCTTATTTGGACAGTGAAAGGGAATATGAGTCATCTGTTCGCTTCCAGAAGGATAAGAGCTTTTGGCAGGAGGCTTTCTCCAGTCTCCCGGACGTAAATGGAATCAAACAAGTGCCTAGCTATCAGTCGAGTACCTTGGCAAAGAGAGAATCTGTTTCTATTCCAGAGGAGCTTCAAGCATCGGTTCATTCCTTTTGTAAAAAATATCAGGTCAGCGTGAATGCCTTATTCCTAGCTGCCCTTTCCATTTATATTCAGAAAGTAACCCTGTCAGATGATAGTACGCTTGGTACGCTTTATGGTAATCGGACGAACCGCACGGATGCTAACATGTTTGGCATGCTCGTAAGCACTCAGCCGTTTCGCACACAGGTGAATGCTCAGCTAGATTTTGCCGCCTATGTCCGCCATATTACTCAGAAACAGGTCTCTATCCTACGCCATCAGAAGTATCCTTATAATTTACTCATGCAGGAATTACGGACGAAGCATCGTGGAATGGATGAGCTTTTTACGATTGTACTGGAGTATCAGCCGATGAAATGGGGAGAAAGGGGACAGCTTACATATAGCATGGAATGGCTCTTTAATGGTCATGCTGGCTACCCGTTGTATGTACACGTAAAAGAG
Organism: Brevibacillus laterosporus LMG 15441; assembly: GCF_000219535.2. Taxonomy (NCBI): domain Bacteria; kingdom Bacillati; phylum Bacillota; class Bacilli; order Caryophanales; family Paenibacillaceae; genus Brevibacillus; species Brevibacillus laterosporus. The sequence goes on along the minus strand of NZ_CP007806.1, from coordinate 4,043,208 downwards.
AATCTGGACAGTGGACAGATCATGCTTACCTTGGATTATCAAATTGAAATGTTTGATAAGTCAGAAATAATGAGGGTGGCAGAGCAGCTTTTGCTTCTGTTACAGGATGGTGTAAAGGAGCCTAGCAAAAAAATCGGTGAACTACAGCTTCTATCTGAGCAGGAAAGACAACTACTCCTATCCTTTCATGATACGACAAATACGTTTCCCTTGGACAAAACGGTGCATCAATTGTTTGAGGAGCAGGTTGAAAGGACCCCTGAGCATATAGCAGTGATTTTTGAGAAGAAGCACCTCACTTATCGTGAAGTAAATGAGCAGGCAAACCTTCTGGCAAGAAGACTAAGAAAAAAAGGAGTAAGACCCGATCAGGCTGTTGCCATCATTACGGAACGATCCCCAGAAATGCTAATCGGTATTTTTTCCATTATGAAAGCAGGCGGGGCCTATTTACCCATCGATCCTGAATTTCCGGCAGAACGAATTCAGTATATGCTACAGGATAGTGGGGCGTCTTTATTGCTTGTGCATCCTTCTTTTGCTGGGCATTTCCCATTTGAGGGGGAGGAGCTTGTCATACAATCCGAGCTTTATGCGGATGAGGATGGGGCAAATCTAGAACCACTGGCAAAAGCAGATCATCTTGCGTATATCATCTACACATCTGGCTCGACGGGAAACCCAAAAGGGGTCATGATCGAACACCGATCTGTTGTCAGTCGCAATGATTGGTCGCAAAGAAGGTATCCGCTTACGGAGCAAGATACGATTTTACAAAAAACACCGTACACATTTGATGTCTCCGTTTATGAATTATTTGGCTGGTCTTTTGTAGGGGCCAAGGTCTGTTTGTTACAGCCTGGAGCAGAAAAAGACCCAGCGATGATTATTCAGACCATCCAAGAGCATCACATAACAATCATACATTTTGTCCCCTCTATGCTTCATATTTTCCTTACCTATCTTACGGAGACAGGGATAGTAGAGCAGGTCAAAAATCTCCGACGGATATTTGCTAGCGGGGAAGCGCTCAAGGCCCAGCATGTTGCCAAATTCCATGACATTCTGCAACCGTATGGCATTTCCCTCCATAATTTATATGGTCCTACAGAGACAACCATTCAAGTAACCTACTATGACTGTGATACAGCTAGCATGCCATTTGTCCCGATAGGTCGGCCTGTCGATAATGTTCAAATTTATATCGTTGGACTGTATGGTGAGCAACAGCCGGTGGGAGTGACAGGCGAACTATGTGTGTCTGGTGTAGGTTTGGCAAGGGGGTATCTCAATCTACCAGAGATGACGGCAAGTCGTTTTGTCGCGAATCCCTTTACAAATAAAGGTGAACTGATGTATAAGACAGGAGATTATGCTAGGTGGATGCCCAATGGACAATTGGAGTATCTAGGTCGCATTGATCATCAGGTGAAAATCCGGGGATATCGTATCGAGCCAGAGGAAATAGAAGCGCAGCTAGTCAAAATCGACGGCTTAAAAGAAGCAGTTGTGGTCGCGGTTGAGAATGAGTCGGGAGTGCAAGAGCTGTGTGCGTATATTGTGGCGGAGCGAGAGTATCGGATTGGGGCGTTGAGAGAGGAATTAGCAAATGTATTACCGACTTATATGATCCCTGCTTATTTCATCCCTCTTCAGAAGATACCGTTAACACCAAATGGCAAGGTTGATCGCAAAAGTCTTCCATTACCTAAGCGAGGTACAGACACACTTGGCACAGATGAGGTTTATATTGAGCCAAAAAATGAAAGAGAAAGGCTATTGGCAACGATATGGGAAGATGTGCTACGAGTGGAGAGAGTAGGAGCGAGGGATCATTTTTTCTATCTGGGCGGAGACTCTATTAAGGCCATACAAGTGATGTCTCGTCTTCGTGCCAAGGGCATGTCCTTAGAAATGAAGCGCCTGTTTCAATTCCCTATTCTATCGGATGCGGCACGAGAAATTTCCTTATTGGAACAAAAGCTAGAGCCTCGACTGTCAAAAGCTTCAGCTTCCTTAGTCTCGTTTCCAGTAGAGGAGCTTTCTTTATTGCAAAAACAAATAGAAGAGGATATTCCAATGGGGAGCATGGAACAGGCCTATCCCTTAACACCATCTCAAGAATGGATGTATGCTCACAGCTCGATGAATCAGCCCTCCTCCTTTTTTATTCAATTGGAGCTGGTACTAAAAGGGCGGGTAGACGTTGATTTGCTAGCAACTAGCCTACAGTGTGTAGTGGAGCGCCACGATGCTCTTCGTACGATTTATCGTGATACGAAAAGAGAAGTTCCTGTGCAATGTGTTCTGAAAAATCGAGATATTCCAGTGTTGCAGGCAGATGTAACTCACTTAGACGACCCAGAACAACGTCACTATTTACAAAACCTGCGGATGGCCGATCGTGAACGTGGATTTGATCTTACACAAGATGTGATGCGCTTAGCTGTGGTTACGTTATCTGCCAACTCTTATCATATTCTGGTGAGTACCCATCATATTCAACTCGATGGGTGGAGCTTGCAGATTATGCTACAGGAATGGATGGAGCATTACCGTGCTATGCTCCACAACGCCCCGGTGGACTTCGAAGAGGCTGTACCGTTTTCTACCTATATGAGATGGATTGAACAGCAGGATCAGGAGGAATCGCTTCGTTTCTGGAGCCAGTATCTTCACGGATTCGAAGACCCTACCCCTCTCCCGAACATGATGGTTAGAGGCAGGAAAAAGGAAGAAAAGGATATAGAGCCAAGAATTGATCACAGACAGGAGAGTATAGGGTACGAGCAAGCTGAGACGATCATGTACATCGAAAAAACACTCACATCACAGCTACAACGTATCGCCCGGGAATATCACTCTACGATAGGAGCTATCCTGCAAACGGCATGGGGTATCCTGTTAGGTAAATATAATGACAAGCGAGATGTTGTATTCGGAAGGACAGTTTCCGGAAGACCGTCTGAGGTGGAAGGTGTAGAACAGATCATTGGTTTATTCATCAACACCAATCCTATCAGGGTAAGCTGGGATGAGCAGAGTACGTTTTTGAAGCTGTTGAAAATAGTCAGTGAGCAGGCTGTTGAGGCTAAGGCCTATGAATATTGTTCCTTCTCAGATATCCAAGCACAAAGCCCAGTTAAGCAAGGGCTAATTGACCATCTGTTTATTTTTCAGAACTACCCATTGGATGTAGCGGGGCTCGCTCAAACGACCCAATCCCTAGGGTACACAATGGATTTGCATGCTTATTTTGAACAGACACACTATGACTTTACCGTAAAGGTGACTCCAGAGGATGGCTTGCAGTTCCACTTTATTTACAATAGAGAACGCTATGCCAAAAAGTACGTAAAACGTTTGATGGAGCATTTTCTTACGCTGTTGCAGGGGATTGTTGAGAACGTAGATAAACCGATAGATCAGCTAGAATTAACCTCGCCAAAAGAAAAACGGGAACTGCTAGAACGCTTCAATGATCCAAGAGTGACGTTTCCAAAGGATAAAACATTTACGCAGTTGTTCGAGGAGCAGGTGGTAGCTACACCTAATGAATGTGCCATCGTGTGGAAGGATCAAACAATAAGCTATCGGGACTTAAACAAGAAAGCGAATCAATTGGCGAGAACGTTGCGAGAAAAAGGCGTGATGGCAGAGGCTATTGTGGGTATTCTCATGGATCGTTCTCTTGAAATGTTCGTTAGCGTGCTTGCGGTATTAAAAGCAGGTGGAGCTTATGTGCCAATTGATCCTAGTTATCCTAGCGAGCGAATTTACTACCTGCTCAGGGATAGCGATTCCATAATTTTACTGACAACGAGAGCGACAGAGACGCATATTCAGCTAGAGAAGGAAGCATTTACGAAAAAAATCGTGTATGTCGAGGATGAATCGAATTATCACCCAGATAACTCTAATGTAGTCGCTGTGACTAAGCCCGATAACATGGCCTACCTGATTTACACCTCAGGCTCAACTGGAAATCCTAAAGGCGTAATGATTGAACACCGAGGCTACGTAAATGCGGCCTATGCCTGGATGCAGGAATACGATCTGAAGCAATCTCCTTGTCGTTTGTTGCAAATGGCTAGCTTTTCCTTTGATGTATTTGCTGGGGATATGGCAAAGGCGCTTCTTACAGGCGGTCAGCTCATTATTTGTCCAGAAGACATTCGGATTCATCCCCCCGCTTTATATGAATTCATGTGCAAGCATCAAATCAGCTTGGTTGATACAACTCCAGCTCTATTTGTACCCATTATGCGATATGTTGCAGAGGAGGGCTTGGAGCTTCCCGATCTGAAGCTAATCCTGCTTGGAGCAGACACTGTGTCGATGAATGATTTCACTTATTTATTACAGAAATTTGGATCAACCATACGTATTCTAAATACCTACGGAGTAACAGAGGCAAGTATTGAATCCAGCTATTTTGAAGAGGAAGCGGATTGGTTACATGGAAAAAGTCAGGTCCCCATTGGAAAGCCGTTACAAAATACCAGCTACTATATTGTCAATCAACAGAATCAACTATTGCCCGTAGGAATTGCTGGGGAATTGTGCATAGGAGGGGTTGGTGTAGCGCGTGGCTATTACAAGCAGCAGGAATTAACTCTGCAAAAATTTGTCCCAAACCCGTATGCGCCTGGTGAAATGATGTATAAAACCGGAGATAAAGCTAGATGGCTGCCAGATGGAAATGTAGAGTTTTTAGGGCGTCTGGACCATCAGGTAAAGGTACGCGGATATCGTATTGAAACAGGGGAGATAGAGGCGAAAATCAGGAAGCTTGAATATGTCAGAGAAGTCGTGGTTTTTGTGTGGACAAACTCTCAGGGGGAGCAAGAGCTTTGCGCTTATCTCGTCTCGGATGAAGCGTTGTCGTTTGCTAGGGTACAAGAGGAGCTAGCGGCTTTTTTACCAAGATATATGATCCCTACACATATGTGCCAGATCGATCAAATTCCTCTTACACCTAATGGCAAGATTGATCGAAAATCATTAACCATTCCTGACAGAAATGAGCTTCTCAGGCAAGAATATGTGGCTCCACGCAATGAGCTGGAAGCTAGATTGGCAATCATATGGCAGGACCTACTAGGAATCAGTCCGATTAGTATCTATGATGATTTTTTTGAATTGGGCGGACATTCTTTAAAAGTAATGATGCTGGTCGCAAAGGTCCATAAGGAGTGGCATGTTCTATTGCCAATTGAAAAAGTCTTCCAAAATCCCACAGTAGCATCGTTGGCAAAACTTCTTCCTGAAATGGAGAAAAGCGTGCAGATGAGGATTCAGCCTGCACCAAAGAGCGAATATTATCCGCTTTCCTCTGCACAAAAAAGATTGTTCCTGCTTCATCAATTAGACAAGGCTACTCTAAGCTACAATATTCCGGCTGTCATGATGTTGGAGGGAGCTGTCGATCGCGATCGCATGGAAATGGCTTTGCAGCATTTGATTCAAAGGCATGTTACATTGCGAACCTCCTTTGAAATGGTTCACGGGGCACCGATGCAACAGGTACATGATAGGGCGGATTTTACGATCCAATATGAAGATCTAAGAAATAACAACACGACAGAGCAGGATATCCAGTCACTGATTCAAGCATTTATTCAGCCGTTTGATCTAGAGACACCGCCATTACTTCGAGTTGCTCTCATTTTGCTTGCGACAGATCGTCACCTTTTACTTGTGGACATTCATCACATTATTTCAGATGCCGTTTCCATGGCTACCTTTACGGCTGAATTTGTACGGCTGTATCAAGGGGAAGAGCTACCTGCACTACACCTACAATATAAGGATTACGCTGTATGGCAACAGGCTTGGAAACAAACCTCCTCCTATTTAAAGCAGGAAGAATATTGGCTCCATCAGCTAGCAGGAGAGCTTCCTGTTTTACAGCTTCCGCTTGATTACAAGCGTCCTGAAGCTCTCACATTTGAAGGTGATCAAGTATTGATTCTCCTTGATCAAAAAACATCTCGTCTTGTGCACCAAGTAGCAGAGGAAACAAAAACAACACCCTTTATGCTGCTACTTTCGACGTACAGCTTATTACTCGCCCAATATAGTGGTCAGCAAGAAATCTTGATAGGATCACCGATTGCGGGCAGGAGAGATGACGATCTTCAACGGATCATTGGAATGTTTGTTAATACATTGGTACTACGAATGCATCCGGCGGGGAGTAAATCGTTTGCAGCTTATGTAGATGAGGTCAAAATGACTTCATTAGCGGCTTTTGAAAACCAAGACTATCAATTTGAGGAGCTAATCGAAAAGGTAAAGGCTGAGCGAGCTCCTAATCGCAATCCTCTTTTTGATGCAGTATTTGTCCTTCAAAATACAGATAGGCAAGCAGACCAAGTAGGTGAACTAACGCTAACACCCTATCCGTATACTCATCAAACAGCAAAATTCGACCTTACTTTACAGGCGATAGAGCAAGGAGACGAGTTTCATTTTACCTTCGAGTACCGAACAGCGTTATTTAAACGAGACACCATTGAGCAGATGGGACAGAACTACGTGGAGCTTCTTCGGATGGTTACAGCGAACAAGGACATGCTCATACATGAGATTCCCTTCCTTCGCACGAAAAAAATGGAGAGTGCCATAACGGAGGACTTTACGTTTACATTTTAATAGCTAAGATTTTTCTCTGATATAAAAGGGAGGGATACCTCTCTCCCTACCCGATCAGATAAGGAGAGAAAAAGGATGCGCGACACATTGAGTCAATCAGATACAATGACGACTGGAAAATGGCAAGAGGAACAGCAATACTGGCTAGACAAATTACAAGGAAATGTAGTCGCGAGTGGATTTTTAGAGGATTTGATCAGAACAGGCAAGGAGAATACTAGATGTGTCTATAAAGCGATTTTCCCTACCGAACTGTCTGAAAAAGTGAGAGCGACCAGCAATGGATCACCGTTTGGAATGTATGTTTTACTTGTGAGCGGTGTGAAGCTGTTGCTTAGCCATTATACAGGCAGTGAGGATATTCTAGTTGGCATGCCACCTTTTCATCTGAAAAGCAGGGAGGAGACAGCCAACCATCTTCTAGCTCTGCGAACCGTTGGGACGAAGAAGGACAGCTTTGCTGAATGGGCAGGAAAAATCAAACAAACAGTCATGGAGGCAGACCAGCATCCCAATCTTTCTTTTGCAGAAATTGTACGGATGCTACATCCAGAGATAGACGATTCTTCTCAGTTGAATATGCAGACGGTCGTTCTACTTGATAGCGTTCATGACGTGAAAGAGATTGATACCATACAGACTAACACGCTCTTTTTATTCCGGGATAGGGGAAACAGTCTGGAATTAGAGCTGCATTACGATTCAGAATGCTATCTGGAGGGCACGATTCAGCGAATTATTCAGCATATGCTACGGTTACTTCAGCAGGCTCTGTCTAATCCGATACAATCCAGTCAGGAGATCGAATTCTTGTCTGAGCAGGAAAAGCACCAGCTCGTCTTCGGTTTTAATCAAACGCAGTCCGGTTTTCCGCAGGACAAAACAATCGTTCAGCTATTCGAGGAGCAGGTCAAGAGGCATTCGGCACGAGAAGCCTTGGTATGTGATGAACAGCGTATGACATACGAGGAATTGAATAAACGTGCTAATCAGGTAGCGAGAGCACTGATAGATCGTCAGGTTCAGCCTACCGATATCGTTGGGATCATGGTTGAACGTTCCCTAGAAATGATTGTGGGTATACTTGGCATTTTAAAAGCGGGAGCAGCCTACCTTCCTATTGACCCGATTTATCCACAGGATCGAATTACTTATATGCTAGAAGATAGCGGGGCGAAGCTTCTGCTTACCGATAGACACGAAGCAACGGCTTCCACCTATTCGGTGGGAACAATCCTTCCTTTCTATGATGAAACCCTGCAAACGTATGCTAGTGAAAACCTGTCTGTTGAGATTTCCCCACAAGCCCTAGCGTACATTATCTATACATCAGGGACGACTGGTCATCCCAAGGGGGTCATGATTGAACACAGACATGTCGTGCGTTTATTCGTTCCAGATACTCCGTTATTTTCCTTCACCCATCAAGATGTCTGGACGTTATTTCACTCCTTTAGCTTTGATTTTTCGGTATGGGAAATTTTTGGAGCCCTGCTGTTTGGCGCAAAGCTGGTAGTGGTTCCTAAGCTGGTGGCTCAAGATACCAAGGTCTTTTTACAAGTATTACAGCGTGAGCAAGTAACGATACTTAATCAAACACCCACCGCTTTTTATCAGCTCATCAATGAAGAACTAAAATCCGCTGATCAGAAATTATATCTGAGGTACGTCATTTTTGGTGGGGAAGCCTTAACGCCAAGACAGCTACAGCCATGGCAAGCAAAATATCCTCAGACCAAACTAATCAATATGTATGGCATTACTGAAATCACAGTCCATGCTACCTTCCGTGAGCTGACCGAGGAGGATTTTCATCAGCACGCAAGCAACATAGGCCAACCGATTCCGACTCTGTCCATCTATGTCTTGGATCAGGATAGAAAGCTGCTGCCAATCGGGGTACCAGGCGAAATGTATGTATCAGGCGCAGGCGTTGCCAGAGGATATCTGAACAGACGGGAGCTGACGCAGGAGCGCTTTATCGAAAATCCTTATATAACGGGGGAACGCATGTATAAGACAGGCGACCTGGCCAGATGGCTGGCAGACGGTACCCTTGAATATAGAGGACGACTGGATCATCAGGTGAAAATTAGAGGGCATCGCATTGAATTGGGCGAGATTGAAGGGCAACTGCTGTTACTTGGCTTTGTGCAGGAAGCAGTAGTAGTAGCTAGACAGAACAAGGATGGAATCAATGAGCTATGCGCCTATTTGGTGGCTACAGAAGACATAGATGACATAGATGTACGAAAAGCGTTATCTGTTTCTTTGCCTGACTATATGCTTCCTACGTATTTTATACAGATAGAAAAAATGCCGCTAACTCCTAATGGGAAAATCGATCGAAAAGCTCTGCCTAAGCCAGAGAACAGCCTGCGCTCCAAGCAAGAGTATGTAGCACCCAGAACGTCTCTTGAAGCTAGCTTGGTTAGCATCTGGGAGGATGTTCTGGAAAGTAAGCCGATCGGAATTAAGGACAATTTCTTCGAGCTAGGCGGATATTCGCTAAAAATGCTCAAGATGATTAATCAGGTGGCGCAGGAATTAAACGTTGAGATTCCCTTAAAATTACTGTATGAAAATCCAACGATTGAATATATGGCAGAACGGGCCTTTGCTGTCTATATGGAGGAGAGTAACCATCATATGACGCTATTAAATCGAGCCGGTGATCTCAAAGTGATTTGTTTTCCTCCCATAAATGGCTTCATCTTTATCTATAAACGAATTGCGGAATTACTAGCTCAGGAAGCTACGTTTTATGGATTCGAATATATAGAACAGGAAAACCGCATCGAGCTATATGTCCAACAGATTTTGGATGCGGAGGCAGAAGGACCGTACATTTTCCTAGGTTATTCAGCCGGTGGAAATCTTGCATTCGAAGTGGCAAAAGCAATGGAAGAGAAGGGGCACACTGTATCCGATATCATCATGTTTGACACCTATATGAAAACAGAACAGATGAAAATGACTCCCGAGGAGCAAGAGGACGAGATCGAGCGCTTCCTGCAACTAGAGAATATCAGAGAAATCTTAGACTTTAGTCATGGTGATGAGGTTGTCAAAGAGCGGGTTCTCAAAAAAACGAGGGCTTATGTTGCTTACTTCCTTCAGTTGGCTCATGTAGGTCATGTACATGCGGACATTCACTTTGTACAGGCAGAGCCAGATGAGGCCAATATTGCACAGCCTGCCGATTTGCAAATGTGGGGAAAATTTACAAAAGGGGCATATAGAGAATATCAAGGTGCAGGCATGCATTACAGTATGTTCAATGGGGATTTTCTACCAAGGAACGCTACACTGATTCAACATATTTTACACCAGATGAAAAGAAAGGATAGATAGCTATGGCTCAGATCGTACCTGTGTTGAAACAAAGCAAATCGCGTGTTATTTCATTTCGTTCACCGACAGCAAAGGATGCTTCGAGGATTCGCAAGCATTACGAGCGAGTCTTTCATGACAATCCCTTTATGCTCACCTCTGGAGAGGAATTTATCGCAAATGATGAGCAAGTCGCCGCTGGTATTGATACCTTCTGGAATGATCCTAACAAAGTGGCCTTTATCGCAGAATGTGAGAAGGATTTAATAGGAATTATGACCGTCACGCCAAGAGAAACGAAGAGAGTACAGCATGTAGGCATGATTGCTTTAACAATTAAAGAAGAGTGGCGGGGGCAAAGAATTGGCGGTCTTTTTTTTGAAGTCATGCTAGAGTGGGCAGAGGCACATCCTGTAATTGAAAAGCTTTCGGGTGAAGCATTTGCACATAATGAAAGATCCCTTCGTTTACTCAAGAGCTTTGGGTTTGTAGAAGAGGGAAGGAAGATCGCAGAAGTCAAATATCCTGATGGTACATATGTAGACACGATTTTTATCGCGAAATCGGTAAAAGGCAATGAGAAAGAGTTGTGCTGTGAATCCAGTGTTGCATCATCGAAAAATCCTGTTACAATGATGCATGATAGTTTTTGATACAGGATGTGAAGTGTTTACATGGATTTTTTACATCAGAAAGTGTTGCCGGCAGTTCGGCAGATGAAGGACTTCGAGGCACTGCTTAAAAGTCGTTTTGAATATTTAGTATTGTTGGATAGCCATGTGGGGCAATTAAAGCATATCGTCCAGATGTCGAAAAAGCATCATAAAAAAATGCTTGTACATGTTGATCTTATCAATGGCTTACGAAATGATGAATATGCAACTGAATTTTTATGTCAGGAAATTCGACCAGCCGGTGTGATTTCCACGCGCAAGAGTGCCGTATTAACCGCCAAGAAAAATAAAGTCCTAGCAATCCAACGATTATTTTTGCTGGACACTACAGCGCTTGAAACAAGCTACCGTCTTTTGGAACAGACACAGCCTGATTATATCGAGGTATTACCTGGCATTATGCCGCATATTATTGCCGAAGTATATGAGCGTGTGAAAATTCCTGTGCTTGCGGGTGGGTTAATCAGAACTGTGGAGGATGCTGAGTGTGCCTTTAGTGGTGGGGCTGTTGCGGTAACAACATCGCGGAAAGAGATTTGGCACCATTATGAGAATAAATAAAACTTTTCCGATTACCTGACAATTCATTGTTGACAGAATTATCTTTTGTTTGCTTAAATGGGTTATAAAGTTAATCAGGTGATGGAGAATCGGAGACCCACAGAGGCTTCCCTATCGTATAATAGGGATTGTTTCCTGTGGGTTTTTTTGTTGTCTGTCAAGCATAAAGGGGGATACAGAGAATGTCGCCATTTGTAGGTGAATTAGTTGGGACTATGCTTTTAATTATTTTGGGGGGCGGTGTCGTAGGAGGGGTTGTCCTTAATAAATCAAAAGCTCAGCATTCAGGATGGATTGTCATCACGATTGGCTGGGGGTTGGCAGTTACGATGGGAGCGTATGCTGTTGGGGGAATAAGTGGTGCCCATCTGAATCCAGCCCTTACGATTGCGTTGGCCACCATTGACAGATTTGCATGGGCGGACGTACCGTTGTATATCGTGGCACAAATGATCGGAGCTTTCTTAGGAGCCGTGATTGTTTGGCTGCACTATCTGCCTCACTGGAAGCAAACGGAGGACAAGGGTGCGAAACTGGCTGTTTTTGCAACTGATCCGGCCATTCCAAATACGCTAGGGAACCTGTTAAGTGAAATCATAGGTACTTTTATTTTAGTTTTTGGTATTCTTGCGATTGGAGCGAATAAATTTGTAGATGGATTAAATCCGTTTGTCGTAGGACTTTTAATCATTAGCATCGGGGTATCCCTTGGTGGCACGACAGGGTATGCCATTAACCCGGCAAGAGATTTAGGACCACGTTTGGCCCACTTTCTGTTACCGATTGCTGGGAAAGGATCATCCAACTGGAGTTATGCTTGGATTCCGGTTTTCGGGCCTATTATAGGAGGAGTATTGGCAGCGCTGTTCTATAAAATCGTATTTCTTGCTTAGACTAGATTAGACTAGAGAAAAAAACTTCAATAACAGGGAAAAGGGATGAGTTTCATATGGAGAAAAAATATATTTTGTCATTAGATCAAGGCACATCTAGCTCACGTGCCATTCTGTTTAATAAGCAAGGACAGATTGTTGCCATGGCACAGCGAGAATTTCCGCAGCATTTTCCACAGCCAGGGTGGGTAGAGCATAATGGTTTTGAAATATGGGGTTCTATTTTAGCTGTCATTGCAGAGGTTCTATCCACCTCCAATATTAGCCCGAAGGAAGTAGCGGCTATTGGAATCACGAATCAACGTGAAACTACGATTGTTTGGGATAAGCATACAGGCAAGCCAGTATATAATGCGATTGTTTGGCAATCCCGTCAAACATCCGAGATATGCGAAGAGTTAAAGGCCCAGGGCTATTCAGATTTAGTACGGGATAAAACAGGCTTAGTGATCGATGCTTACTTCTCAGGGACGAAATTAAAATGGATTTTAGATCATGTAGAAGGAGCCCGTGAGAAGGCAGAGAAGGGTGACTTGCTGTTTGGAACCATTGATACATGGCTGATTTGGCGCCTATCAGGTGGGGAGAGTCATGTGACTGATTATTCGAACGCTTCCCGAACACTTCTATATAATATCTATGAGCAACAATGGGATGATGAGTTATTAGCCATGCTCGATATTCCTAAGTGCATGCTACCTGAGGTTCGACCATCATCAGAAGTGTATGCGCTTACAGCGTCGTATCATTTCTTTGGCGAACAGGTACCTATTGCTGGTGCGGCGGGAGATCAGCAGGCGGCTTTATTTGGGCAGGCATGCTACGAGATGGGGATGGCAAAAAACACCTATGGAACAGGCTGCTTCATGCTTATGAACACAGGAGACAAGGCAGTTAAATCGGAAAGTGGACTACTAACGACCCTCGCATGGGGCATCGATGGTAAAGTCGAGTATGCGCTAGAGGGCAGTATTTTTGTTGCCGGCTCGGCTATTCAATGGCTACGTGATGGGCTTCGGATGTTAAAGTCAGCGGCTGAGAGTGAGCAATATGCACAACGAGTAGAATCGACAGAAGGGGTATATATGGTTCCAGCCTTTGTTGGATTAGGTACACCCTATTGGAAGAGTGACGTGCGAGGAGCTGTATTTGGATTGACGCGCGGGACAGAAAAGGAGCATTTTATCCGGGCTATTCTTGAATCGCTTGCGTATCAAACAAAAGATGTCCTTTCTGCCATGGAGGCGGATTCAGGGATTATTTTAAAAGCCTTGCGTGTAGACGGTGGGGCCGTGAGAAATAATTTCTTGATGCAATTCCAAAGCGATATCCTTGGCGTTCCAGTAGAGCGACCTACTAATAGCGAAACGACAGCATTAGGAGCGGCTTATCTAGCTGGTCTAGCTGTTGGATTCTGGGAAAGTCGTGAGGAGATTGCCTCTGTTTGGCAGATTGATCAGCGCTTTGAGGTACAGATGGGGGAAGAGGAGAGAAGGAAATTATATCGTGGATGGAAAAAAGCAGTAGAAGCAACAATGGGCTTCCAAGTATCGTCTATCGGTTGAAGCAGGTAGCAATCTACGCTATACTTTTATTAACAAATGGAACAAGTTAATATCGGTCGGAGAATTGGAGTAGACCACAGCAGGTCCTTTTAAATAAGAAAGGATCTTGTTGTGGTCTTTTTTTATTCACCTGACGAAAAAATACATTCGTTATTATGCACAGGAGAGTGAATGAGATGACAAAGCCATTTTCAAGCTTATCTAAGAGACAAATATTGCGTGATATACAGGCGCAGGAATATGATCTGCTGGTGATCGGGGGCGGAATTACGGGAGCTGGAATAGCGCTGGATGCACAAGTACGTGGGATCAATACTGTTTTGATTGAAATGCAGGATTTTGCTGCTGGGACCTCTAGCCGTTCGACAAAGCTCGTTCATGGAGGCTTGCGTTATTTAAAACAACTAGAATTGAAGCTGGTTGCCGAGGTAGGGCGAGAACGAGCAATCGTGTATGAAAATGCGCCCCATGTCACCACGCCAGAATGGATGTTGCTTCCCATGATAGAAGGGGGAACATATGGTAAATTTGCTACATCAATCGGCTTACGAGTTTATGACGCACTAGCAGGGGTCAGGAAAAGTGAGCGCCGTATCATGCTCAACAAGGAGCAGACGCTGGCCAAAGAGCCGCTACTAGCCAAGGAAAAGCTAAAAGGTGGAGGTTATTACGTAGAATACCGGACAGATGATGCTCGCCTTACGATGGAAGTAATGAAGGAAGCGGTGCGACGGGGAGCAACAGCTATCAATTATATGAAAGCAGAGGACTTGTTGTATGAGAATGGCAGGGTATATGGAGTGATAGCTATAGATCAGTTCAGCGGTGAGAAAATTACGATTCGTGCTAAGAAAATCATTAATGCGGCGGGTCCATGGGTAGATACCATTCGAGAAATTGACGGCTCGAAAAAAGGGAAGAGACTGCATATCACAAAGGGTGTTCATCTTGTCATAGACAAAAAAAGATTTCCATTAAACCAAGCGATTTATTTTGACACACCTGATGGCCGCATGGTGTTTGCCATTCCCCGAGATAATAAGACCTACGTAGGAACAACCGATACGAACTATCAGGAAGACATTGCTAATCCCAAAATGACTGTAGAGGATCGTGACTACATTCTTCGTGCGGCTAATTTTATGTTCCCATCGCTTAAACTAACAGGAGCAGATGTAGAATCCAGTTGGGCAGGCTTACGTCCATTGATACACGAGGATGGCAAATCCCCGTCTGAGCTTTCGCGTAAGGACGAGATTTTTCTGTCTGAATCAGGTCTATTAACAATTGCAGGCGGGAAGCTGACTGGGTATCGCAAAATGGCTGAGAGAATTGTTGATCTACTAGTGGAGCAATTCAAAACAGACGGGCAAGGCAATTATCCATGTTGTACAACCGATAAAATTCGTTTATCTGGCGGCGACGTAGGCGGAGCTGACAAGTTTAAGTTATTCAAGACGGAAAAGATAAAAGAAGGCGTCTCAATCGGTCTATCTGAGGGGGAAGCAGAGCAGTTAGTTGCTCGCTATGGGTCAAATGTATCTCAGATTTTCTCACGAATAAGCGAATGTGAGGCAGAAAGAGCGGAAGCGGGATTGCCTGCACAGGTTTTTGGCCCTCTTATGTATGCGATAGAAGAAGAGATGGCAATGACTCCAGAGGACTTCTTTGTTCGTCGTACAGGAGAACTTTATTTTCATATACAAGGGGTTAGAGATTGGAAGGAGCCTGTTATTGCTTATATGGCTAAAAAGCTAGGGTGGAGCACAGAGGAAACAGCTACTCACAAAAAACGTTTAGAGCAAGTAATCCATGATGCCGTTATTCCACTCAGTGAATGACAGCAGGGCTTCGTTTTGAGTAGAAAGAGCTTAGGTAGCAACCGATTCGTTCTTTTGTCATCTCTGTGTAACATAAGATTGGTAGAGTAATAGAGAAAGGGGTGGGAATATGCTTGGAGAAATCCTTTCGCTAACCATCGTCAAATATAGCCTCTCTATTTTACTTATACTAATCATCTTAGGCGTAGCTGGTTTGATATACGCTGCATACGTGGAGCCCAAGTCCATGGTGATAACTCGTCATCAGTTAGAAATTTCAAGATTGCTCGATAAGAAGCAGGGGCTTACAATCATCCAATTTAGCGATACACACGTAGGCCCCCACTTTTCGCTAGCCCAATTAAAAGAGGTTGTTACCCTCATTAATGAACAGAAGCCTGATCTGATTGTGTTCACAGGTGATCTTTTGGATCGGGTCAGGAGCTTTAAAGAAAGCAAGGACGAATTGATAGCCATTCTAGCAGAATTGAATGCTCCCCTTGGTAAATTCGCAGTGTATGGAAACCATGATCATGGCGGTGGTGGGAGTAAATATTACCGACAAGTGATGGAGCAAGCTAACTTTGATTTACTTGTCAATGATGTGAAAACGATTGCGTTGGTAAATAAAAAAGTGATTACCATCGCTGGCTTAGATGACTTTTTACTTGGCAAACCAAAGATAGAGGAGACATTAGGACGGCTTGATCAAACAGAGCGGCTTACTTATCAGAAAGAACAGACTTTATCCACTCAATTGCCCAGTTCTACTTCACCTCTTGCAGAGAATTTCGTCATATGTCTCGTTCATGAGCCTGATGTTGCTGATCGGATCGTTAGCTATCCGGTTGATCTGCAATTATCAGGGCATAGCCATGGCGGACAAGTGCAGATTCCTCTGCTGGGGCCTGTGATCACTCCTTCTTTAGCTCGAAAGTATAAAGAGGGTCTATACCAGCTTCGCCAAGGGAATCACACGATGCAAGTATACGTGAATCGAGGCATTGGGACGACAAGATTACCAATTCGTATGGGAAGTAGACCAGAGATTGCTATTTTCAACTTGGAAATATAGCACAAATTTTTATGGGGCGCCGGGAAGAGAGCCGTGTTAGAATCAGGAATAGATATTTTCTTACTGATTCCTGAGGAGCTGTTACAATGAAGACAATACAGGTTTATCACTATGATGCCTTTAGCACGCAACCTGATAAAGGAAATCCAGCAGGTGTAGTCTTTACAGGTAATGAACTGACGGAAAAAGAAATGCAAGAGGTAGCACAAAAGGTAGGGTTTAATGAAACGGCTTTTGTACTGGCTTCAGACGTAGCTGACCTTAGAATTCGTTATTTTACACCAGGACATGAAAATAATCTCTGCGGTCACGCAACCATTGCTACGATTTATGCGCTAAAGTCTACAGGACAATTAGAGGATAAAAATCATCTAACCATTGAAACAAAAGCAGGAATATTACCAATAACAATGGAGATGGGCACAGATGATGAACGGTATATTACGATGAAGCAGGCAACTCCGCAGTTTGAGGATTTTACAGGGTCTCAGGAGGAGCTAGCAGACTCAATCGGTCTTACAATCGACGATATCGAATCTGATTTACCGATCAAATACGGAAGTACAGGTATTTGGACCCTGCTAGTACCTATAAAAAAGCTGAGTGCCTTTACAAAAATGAAGCCTGCTAATGCACGCTTTCCAGGTGTGTTACAGGAAATGCCAAAAGCATCTGTTCATCCATTTTGTCTGGAAACGTATGATTCTCAAGCACACATGCATGGACGCCATTTCTCCTCGCCGTTTTCAGGTACAAGGGAGGACCCTGTGACAGGCACGGCTTCAGGCGTGATGGGAGCCTATTATGCTCAATATATAAGCGATGATTTTGATACAAAACTACGTCTCGTGATCGAACAAGGTCAGGAAATCCAAAAGGACGGTAGGGTAGAGGTAACCATTCGTAAACATCATGAAACGTATGATGTTGAGATTACGGGTACGGCCGTTTATGTGAAAGCATTCGAAATCTCTATCTAAGACAGAGCAGTCGGGGAAGGATTATTCTCTCCCCCGACTGCTTTTTTGTGTGCATGTACGAATGTTAAGACAGCGTGAATACATACAAAGTAATCATCTGTATGGAAGTAAGCAGATGGTAACGAATCTATTAAGTACTTTTTTTGACATTACGTAAGGCGGTTGAAAAACGAGAGACAGCTTCATGAATCTGGTCATCCATCACGCGACCAAAAGTAAAGCGAACATAGCCCTTTTGTGTACCGAATACACTTCCTGGAACATACACAATCCCTTGTCTGATAGCTTCCTTGACTAATTGCTGCTCGTTAACATTCTCCTTTATTCTGCACCAAATGTGAATCCCGCCCTCAGGTGCCAGAAACTCTACCTGATCCTCAAGCTGATCATATAAGGAAAACGTCATTTTATCCTTGTTAATCGCGAGTGAGTTCCGAAGCTTGTGTAAATGGGCAGGGAAATCCTCAGACGATAAAAACTTGGTTGCAAGCCATTCCGGTATAATACTATGTCCAAAATCGATTTGCTGTTTGGCGTCTGCTAAACGTTCAATAACCGTTTGCGGGCCAAATATCCAGCCAATGCGCAGACCAGATGCAACAATTTTGCTTAGAGAACTGACATAGAGAACCGTACCGTTTTCATCAAGCGATTTTAGTGTTGTAGCTTGTGTGTTATCAAAGGCTGTTAGACTGTATGGGTCATCCTCAATGATCGGTATGCCTAAGTCAGAGGAGATTTCTAGAACCCGCTTTCGACGCTCTACGCTTAAATATGACCCATTCGGATTTTGAAAATTGGGGTTAAGAAAGACCATCTTTATACGATGCTGTTTATGTAACTCTACAATATCATCTGGATTAATCCCGCTATCATCAACAGGCAGTAGGAAGGTTCTTAGTCCTGCTGATCTAAATAACGGCAAAGAATAACAATAGGAGGGGTCTTCAATTGCAACTGCATCGCCTGGTTGCAATAAGCACTGAACAATCAAGTATAGAGCTTGCTGGGCCCCGGAAGTAATTAATATAGATGATGGTGTTGCAGAGATATTCCGCGATTCCTTTAAGTGTAAAGCGATGGTTTCACGTAGCTTCAGGTTACCCTGTGGATGGTCGTAACCTACGTGATAAGTGAAAGTTTCATTGGACATGATGCTTTGAAAATAGGAGGAAGCAGATAAATCAGGTGATAGCTCCCCGCTTGCCAGATCGATCAAATCAAGACCAAAAGTCTCTTTTCGTATCGAACGCATCATTGCTGTGTTTGGAAGAAAGGACCCTGTTTCAATCAGTTTCTCCCAGTTTGGAATGCGCTTGCGAGATGCTCCCCAGATATCCCGGCTTACAATCGTCCCTTTTCCCCGTAAGCTTTCCACAATACCGGAGGCACGCAATTCTTCATAAGCAGCTACAATGGTCGAACGATTTACATCTAATTCCTTGGAAAGTAAACGTTCGGAAGGAAGGATTGTACCTGAAGGATATTCTCCATTCGTAATACGCTGTTCAAGATATTGTGAAATTTGCTTATATATAGGGATTCGACTTTTACGATTGGGTTGCCATTCCATACAAGATTTCACTTCCTTTCAAGTCATTTAGGCGTGTGGATGGTCATAATAGGCTGGGACTGGACGGTTCCTTTCAGATCATACGTTTTTATAATGAAAAAATAGCTCTTTATGTTACTAAAACATATTATACCTATTCTTACAATTATCAGGCATGCTGAGAGGAGAGAAGATTATGAAATATCGCAAGTTTCCGAGTACAGATTCTCTAGTATCTGAGATAGGCTTTGGGGTATGGACGGTAGCAACCAAATGGTGGGGTGTAACCGATCGAGGTGTGGGAGAGAGACTTCTCCAGTCTGCCTACCACGATTATGGAATTACCTTTTTTGATACGGCGGATGTCTATGGCGATGGCTATGGTGAGGAAATCATTGCAAAGACATTAGGGAATGTGCGTGATAGGCTATTTATAGCTACGAAATTTGGATATGATATCTACCAAAACAGGGGGGAGAGAAAAGGGCACGCAGAGCTTCCCCAAAACTGGTCTACAAAGCATATTATGCTAGCCTGTGAACAGAGCTTGAAACGGCTTCACACAGATTATATTGATTATTACCAGCTTCACAATCCTCGGATGGAGGCCATCCAAAACGATGAGATCATAGAAGCTCTGGAACAATTAAAAGCTCAAGGGAAAATTCGTCATTATGGAGCGGCGATGGGACCCGATCTAGGCTGGAAAAATGAATCCGTGGAGGCATGGAAAAGAGGGTATGAAGCGGTGCAGGTCATCAACAATATAGTCGAGCAGGAGCCGGCTAGGGATTTATTACAGGTAGCAGCAGAAGAGGCACGAGCATTAATCATACGCATCCCGCATGCCTCCGGACTGTTGGATGGTACGTATGAACCTAATCAGCATTTCAGTAAATCAGACCACAGAGCCCATCGTCCTGTGGAGTGGATGAGAGCGGGCAATGAGGTAGTGAATGAAGTAAAGGCTAAAGGGATATTTGATTCTGAAAAGCGTACATTGGGACAGTTGGCGATCCAGTTTTCGCTCTATCACTCCTCTGTTCTCTCTGTAATACCGAATATGACGAGTGAAGAGCAGCTAAGAGAGTTTGCGCTAGCTTCAAAGACAACTCCTCTTTCCAAGGAAGAATACGAGCAATTGGAGCTACTCTGGGTAAACGGATATGGTGAGCGTTTACGTCAACCTCTATCCGATTCTAGTAGTAAACCGGCTCCTAAATAGTAGTAGGATACTTCATTTTTTGAACGTCTGCCTCTTCTGGTACCCGTTGTGGCGCTACATGGCGGTGGTCAGACTATCGTTATCAAAAGGATCATATAGCTTTAAAAAAAAAGTCTCAAAGATTGACGAGAGCTCTCCTCTGTCTATCTTTGAGGCTTCTTTGTCTTGTTATTGTGTTGTGAAGTAAGGGTTAGTAACGTTAAAGGTTAATTTTGTGACTATTTCTTGTCGGTATTGTTGCAAAGTATTGAACATGGATGAGGGAAATGGTTTCAGATTGGATGGCGACTTTTTAGGGTTCGTTCATTAGGATAGGAATGTGGATTGGTGGTTATCAATTTTAAAAATCAACAGGAAAGGGGTATTCGATAAAAAATGAAATGGGCTCTTTATACTTTCATTTTCGCTGCGATTTCATTGCTTACAGGCTGTGGTAACAGACTACTGGTTTTAGACCCAAAAGGACCTCAAGCCCAAACACAAGCCGACGTAATTATGATCTCCATTTGGACGATGTCGTTTATTGTTGTTGTAGTTATTGCTCTTTTCGTATTTATGGTCACAAAATATCGGGCCTCTAAACAAAAAGAAGAATATGAGCCTCCCTATATAGAAGGGAATCTGGTTGTAGAAATGGTTTGCGTGGGGATTCCAGTACTCATCGTCATTATTCTTTCTGTGATCTCTGTGAAAAGCAATTATATTGTGGAGTCAAGACCACAGGGATATGAGGATAAAAAACCGTTAGTTATTTATGCTTCAAGCTCCAATTGGAAGTGGCACTTTAGTTATCCACAAGAAAATATCGAAACGGTCAATTACCTACGTATCCCTATAAATCGACCTATTGAATTTAAGCTTTATTCCTATGGACCGATTACTAGTTTTTGGGTTCCGCAATTAGGAGGACAAAAATATGCCATGGCAGACATGGTTACAACTTTACATCTAGCCGCAGATGTACCAGGCGATTATATGGGACGAAATGCAAATTTTAGTGGAAAAGGCTTTGCTGAAAATACATTCAATGTTGAGGCAATAACGGAAGCGAAATATACGAAATGGGTGGAAGAGGTGAAAAAAACGGCTGAACCTCTTACGGAACAAAAATTCAATACATTGCTAGAGCCGGGGCATGTTGGACAATCCACCTATACGGGAACACATTTAGAGTTTAGACCAGCTCCAGAAGGTGCAAATGGCGGGCATCACCACCATCATGGTACAGCTCGGGACGAGTAGTTTCCTACGTTTTTCCACAAGACAATTATTTTCAAAAAGGAGCCACAATAGTATGGATTACTTTACGAAATTCGCTGTTCCTCATCCCAGCCCTGCGATTTATGCATCGATGGTTGCCATTATTCTGACTATGCTCGGGATCATCGGAGCACTGACCTATTATAAAAAATGGGGCTATCTCTGGCGGGAGTGGTTAACGACGGTGGACCACAAACGGATCGGGATTATGTATCTCATATCAGCTCTGTTGATGCTATTTAGAGGTGGCGCTGATGCGATCATGATGCGCGCTCAGACAGCCGTACCAGAGAATACCTTGCTCGATGCTCAGCACTATAATGAAATATTTACAACACATGGGACTGTGATGCTCATCTTTATGGCAATGCCATTCATTTATGCATTAATGAACTTTGTCGTCCCCTTGCAAATCGGGGCTCGTGATGTAGCGTTCCCAAGGTTGAATGCACTAAGCTTTTGGTTGTTTTTTATGGGTGCGATGCTATTTAACATTTCGTTTGTCATTGGAGGTTCCCCGGATGCAGGCTGGTCTGCTTATTTCCCGCTGGCAGGCAATGAATTTAGTCCATCGGTCGGTACCAACTATTATGCGCTAGCTCTCCAAATCTCTGGACTTGGTACCTTGATATCCGGTATTAACTTTATCGCTACGATTCTTAAAATGAGAGCACCTGGTATAACACTGATGAAAATGCCTATGTTTACATGGTCTGCTCTCGTCACGAACGTAATCGTAGTTTTTGCATTTCCTGTATTAACAGTGGCACTGATCATGATGACGATGGATCGGCTATTCGGAACACACTTCTTCGCATCGACGAATGGCGGTATGGATATGCTTTGGGCGAATTTATTTTGGGTGTGGGGACATCCTGAAGTTTATATCTTAGTGCTTCCTGCTTTCGGTGTATATAGTGAGATTATTTCAACCTTTGCACGCCGCAATCTGTATGGTTATAAATCAATGGTTGCTTCTATGGTGATCATTTCACTGCTTTCCTTTTTAGTTTGGACACACCATTTCTTCACAATGGGACAGGGAGCGTTAACAAACAGTATCTTCTCCATTACAACAATGGCCATAGCTGTTCCTACGGGGATTAAAATATTTAACTGGCTGTTCACTCTTTGGAGGGGCAAAATTGTTTTCACTGTTCCGATGCTGTATTCTTTAGGCTTTATTCCGATTTTCTTAATTGGCGGGGTAACTGGGGTTATGCTTGGAATGTCAGCAGCCGACTACCAATATCATAATACGATGTTTTTAGTAGCTCACTTCCATTATGTCATCATACCTGGTGTTGTATTTGCCATGATTGCTGGCCTTACTTACTGGTGGCCAAAAATGTTTGGTTTTATGCTGAATGAAAGAATTGGCAAGTGGGCGTTCTGGGTTATTGCCATTAGCTTTAACGTGGCATTTTTCCCGATGTTTCTCTCTGGTTTAGACGGACAGGCTCGACGTATGTACACCTATTCTGAATCAACAGGCTTTGGACCATTGAACTTTATTTCGTTCATTGGAGCACTTGGCCTGCTAGTGGGCTTTGTGCTACTTGTTTATAACATGTACTGGAGTATTCGCTTTGCTCCAAGAAATATAGAGGCCGACCCATGGGATGCACGTTCTCTTGAATGGGCAACTCATAATCCCGTACCAGCGTATAACTTTGCTATTACACCGCAAGCTCAGTCAATAGAAGCATTCTGGGATGCTAAGAAAAAAGGCCATCCCCTGTTTCAGGGTACCTATAAAAAGATTCATATGCCAAATAACAGTGGTGCCCCGTTTCTTTTGAGCTGTATCTTTTTTGTATGGGGCTTTGCCTTTGTATTTTCTATGTGGAATGTTGTAATCCTTGCAACCATTGGAATTTTTATTTGCCTGACTCACCGATCATTTGAGCAGGACGACGGTTATTACATCTCGGTTGAAGAAATAGAAGAGACCGAAAATAGATTGCGAGGTGCAATGAAATGAAAATAGATCACTCGCTACCGCTTGAGTACAGTACAGAACAAAACTCCTTAAACATTCTAGGATTTTGGATTTTCCTGGGGGCTGAGATTGTACTGTTTGGAACGCTGTTTGCTTCTTATTTCACCCTGGTCGATCGTACTGGCAACGGACCTACTGGAGCCGAAATTTTCGAAATTACTCCTGTGCTGGTTGAAACGATTCTGCTTTTAACAAGTAGCTTTATCATTGGCCTTGGCATTCATGCCATGCGTATCGGCAACAAAAAAGCAATGCTTACATTCTTTGCGATCACATTGCTGCTTGGGCTTGGATTTTTAGGTGTCGAAATCTATGAGTTTCTTCATTACAACCACATTGGAGCGGGCTTGCAAACTAGCGCATTTACAGCGATTCTGTTAACAACATTGGGAACCCATGGAGCCCACGTTTCCTTTGGATTAATTTGGGGCTTCTATATCATCATGCAGGTTAGGAAGCGAGGATTGACTCCTCAAACAGCGAATAAATCATTCATTTTCTCACTGTACTGGCATTTCTTAGACATTGTGTGGATCTTTATTTTTAGCTTCGTCTATCTGAAAGGAATGATGGTAACATGAGAGAATTATTCCCTCGCAAACAGGTAATCGGCTTTAGTTTCTCGCTGATTCTTACTGCATTGGCCCTGACCGTTTATTTCTTTACTATGTCATTTGCAGTTGGGATGACGATTCTGCTTGTAACGGCGTTCATTCAAGCTGCCGTTCAGCTCGTTGTCTTTATGCACACAGGTGAGACAGGAGACAAAATATCCATCTATACCAATCTCTATTACGCATTATTTATAGCGCTTGTTACAGTCTTTGGAACTCTGCTATGCATGATCTGGGGGTACCAGTGATCTGTTCGTAATCAAAACATAAAAAAGGAGCCTAATCTTGCTGGATCGGGCTCCTTTTTTCTCCTTGAACACGAGGTTGGTTGATCTGTATTGCCTTACTGCTTTTCCTTCAATCGATAGGTCTCGAAAAACTCTTGTTTAGCGATGCGATATACTTCTGAATAGTCCAATGGCGATACGAGATAGTCGCCTTCCTTAACGATCATTTTCTCTTCCCAAGCCGCAAGAAAATAAAATTCCTTGGTCGGGATGTTGGCTTCTTTTAGCAGGTCAGAGGTTACTTCAATCGCTTTAATTTCTCCGATTGCTTGATACTCTTTAAATCCATCTTTTGCTTCTCCGATTTGTTTATATCTTTTCGTGAACTTGTCCGGTTTTAAGATGTACATCTCTTTAGCTTCGGTTTGATTTTTCACAATCATATCCTTAGCTGCGGCGGTATTTTCTGTTTCGACACCATCTTTTGTGATGGTTGCAATTTTTTCGCCTCCTACTGCTTCTTTGGCAAAAACGCGAGTGAATTTTTCATAGGTAGGGGCTTTTTCTAGTTTAGGCTGTAAAAGAGAAATCATGTCCTGTTGTGAAATAGGGTCATTTTCGGTAGAACGGAGGGGGTCACAAGCAGTTAACAGAAGCATAAGGGCAAATAAGGCAACTATCATTTTTTTCATAGATGTACCTCCTAGGGTTATGATTTGTCATTTCAAGACTATCGTACCTATAAGGAATAAACAATAAGTATCGCGTACTATATTGCTACTTCTTTCCTTGCGATGTGTTCATACAGAAAGTACAATAGGTAATAACTGATAATTCTGATAAAATATAGTAGATTTTTTAGAAAAAGGAGGAGAGCCGATGCTACATCAGGCATGCACCAAATTAGAAGAACTGTATTCAGAAATGGTTGACTTACGCCGGGATTTTCATATGTATCCGGAGCTGTCTTTTCAAGAGATGGAGACACCGAGAAAAATTGCAGCTTATTTGAGAAAGCTTGGTATTGAAGTACAAGAAGGGGTTGGCGGCCGAGGAATTGTTGCTAAGATTTATGGGAAAAAACAGAAGAGCCCAGAAGAGCAAGATAAAACGGTGGCGTTTCGAGCCGATTTTGATGGGCTCCCGATTCAGGATGAGAAGCAGGTGGAATATAAATCAAGGGTCCCTGGAGTCATGCATGCATGTGGTCATGATATCCATACAGCGGCTTTGTTGGGAACAGCTACGATCATAAAAGAGTATGAGCAAGAATTTAGTGGAACAGTGGTTCTGATCTTTCAGCATGCTGAGGAATTAGTCCCAGGTGGAGCGATCTCGATGATAGAGGATGGCTGCCTGAATGGGGTGGATGTTATTTATGGGGCCCATGTATTCTCAGGGCTACCACTGGGAGTGATTGGCGTACAGGAAGGATATATGCTGGCCGCGGGCGATGAATTTCAAATTGAAATTCGGGGCAAAGGAGGACACGGTGCAAGTCCTCATGAGTCTATTGACCCCATAGTGATTGGTAGCCAGCTTATTTTGAATTTGCAGCAAGTGGTAAGCAGACGTGTAGATCCTCTGCAACCGGCCGTATTAACGATAGGCTCCTTTCAAAGCGGCGCTACTTACAATGTAATTCCAGACACTGCACAGATTCTGGGAACAGTGCGAACATTTAGTGAGGAAACCCGTACTGGTATCGAGCAAGCTATGCAGAAGATCGTCCAGCATACGGCTGAGGGCGCAGGCGCGACTGCGCAATTTACGTACCGCAGAGGCTATCCGTCTGTCTGGAATGATCCTGTAGAGACCAAGAGAGTGGAGGCGATCGCGAAGCAGCTAGTCGGGAATGAGCGAGTGATCCGTGTTCCACCACAGATGGGTGGGGAGGACTTCGCTTATTATTTACAAAAAACATCAGGTAATTTTATTGGTGTAGGAGGCGGGAATAGTGAAATAAATGCTACATATCCGCACCATCATCCGATGTTTGATGTGGATGAACGCTCAATGCTACAGATCGGCAAGCTATTTTTGGGCTTACTTGCTGAGCATTTCGTTCTTTCTGATGAAGCCTAAGGAATAGTCGCAACAACCTGAACAGCACGAAGGGACCAGAGAAAAAGTGTAGGAGGAGTCTCTGATGGCATGGGTAACGGTAGTGTTTCTATTTGTTTTATACATGATTAACTATCTGGATAAATCGATTGCTGGATATTCCGCTACCCAAATTATTCAGGAGATGACGCTTAGCCCAACAGAATGGGGATTGGTAGGTAGCAGTTTTTTCTGGTTTTTTGCTATTGCTGGTGTCATTGGGGCGGGGATATCTGACAGGATAGGCACGAAAAAAATGCTGATGATCCTAGCGATTTGCTGGACGGTTGTACAGGCTGGCTCACTTGTCATTACAAGCTTACCTATCTTAATAATGGCGAGAGTTTTGCTAGGAATCGGAGAAGGACCTACATGGCCAGTTATTGTTAGTCATCTTAGCAAGTGGTTTCCAGCCGAGCGGCGAGGTTTTATTTTTGCCTTGTTAACGCTGGGGGCGTCCATTGGTTCTAGTTTGTTTACTCCCGCTTTGGTATCGTCTATAGAACACTGGGGATGGAGATGGGCTTGGGCTGCACTGGGAGCTGTAAGCTTCGTCTGGGTCATTTTCTGGCTGGTAGGTGGAAAGGAACATCCAGATCAGATAGATGTGTCTAAAAATCCGGTATCCTCAAAGAACCATTCTGTACAAATTCCAACAATCCAGTCTGTCAGGAAAGCCCCCTCATTGCATTGGTCTGATGTTCGTCACACCCTATTATCAAAAGATTTCTTATTTTCCTTCCTGCTCTACTTTGCACAGATGTGGGGTGTGACCTTTGTCTTGGTTTGGTTACCAACGTATCTAGTGAATGTAATGAAGCTGACCTCTACTCAGATGAGCACATCTATTGCCGTGATTGGTTTACTCTCTGGACTAATCACGTTGTTAGCTTGTATGCTGGCAGACCGTTTGTTTCAAAGAACGAAGCTAATACGCCGTTCCTATGTGACAGTCGGAGGTATTTCTGTTCTGACAGGAGGTATTCTATTTAGCTTGGTTCCGTTGTTTCAATCTCCGACCATTCTTATTGCCCTTTTTTGTCTTGGAATAGGATTAACGACAACAGCAGGCAGTCTAGCTTCTGTGATTGGAAGTACGCTGTTACCTGAGCGAACAGGTTTAATCATGGGAGTCATGTCTGGACTAGTCACGTTGGCAGGAATGATTTCTCCGCTTGTGATAGGAGCCATCGTTGAAGCTGCTGGAGCTAATCTAACGACTGGATTTCATCAGGTCCTACTTCTGAATGCTTTTATTTATGCTACTAGTGGTTGTCTGTTCCTTTTATTTGTAAAACGTAAGGAGCAGGTCAAATTATCTCATAGCGCTAATGGGGAGGGAAAGTATTCGTGAATTCTATCATGACCTTCGTAGCTACAGGGGATTATCTTCAAACAAGACGGGTGCCGAGTTATCAGGAGCATAGCTTTCAGGAGATTGCAAAGCTGATTGGTCAGGCAGATGTGCGCCTGACTAATTTAGAGATGCACGTTTCTTACAATGAGGGTACCCCTAATGCGATTTCTGGCGGTACTCATGTGCAATCAACTCCTGATCGATTAAAGGACCTAGTCGCATATGGCTTTAATTTAGTGGGAACGGCCAATAACCACTCCATGGATTTTAGTCACGATGGCCTGCTACTAACCAACAAATATTTGCGAGAGGCAGAAATATTGCACGCAGGAATGGGGGCAAATTTGTTTGAAGCAGGTCGACCTGCTTATTTGGATACCCCTGCTGGTCGAGCTGCGCTCATCTCAGTGACCTCCTCCTTTCATCAAACCCATCTTGCTTCCGAACAGCGCCGTGACGGGAAAGGTCGTCCTGGTGTAAATGGACTTAGGCATGTGAAAAAACATTTAGTTTCGCAGGCTGATTTTGAGGTGTTGAAACGAATCGCTAGTCAGACTGAGGTAAATGCTTTATACGAAATGCTAGTAGAAGAGGCATTTCTGTCCCCCTTGCCAAAGGGAGTTTTACCATTTGGCTATGATATGTATGGATATCCGGCTATTTTTTATGCAGGAGAAAAAGAGAATTTGCTCACAATGCCGCATGAGCAGGATATGAAACGCTTGGAGTCTAGCATTGATGATGCCTCACGTCAATCGGATTATGTTATCGTAAGCTTTCACGCTCATGAAATGAAAGGGACAAATAAGCAGCTTCCGGCTGATTTTGTAGAGATCGCTTGTCGCAGGTTCATTGATGCAGGGGCCCACGCGGTAGTCGGGCATGGTCCGCATACGCTGCGAGGTATCGAGATTTACCAAAATCGACCGATTTTTTATAGCCTAAGCAATTTTATTTTTCAGGATGAAACACTGGAGGTTTTACCACAGGAATTTTATGATGCTAACTCACTCCCGCATGATATGACCATTATGCAGGCCATGGATTCGAAAACCGACCAAGGGACAAAAGGCTTGCTGACGATTCCTGAGGTTATGGAGTCGGTCATCGCCTCATGGAGCATGGAGAATGGACAAATAAAAGAAATCATCTTGCACCCCATTGAACTCGGATGTGGTAAAAAACGCCATCAGAATGGGTTTCCCAAGCTAAGCAGGAATGAAGCTATTGTAAAACGAGTAGCAGAACTATCAAAGCCATATGGAACAGAGATTCAAGTTTCGGATGGGATTGGAGTTGTACATATCACACCAAAAAAATTGGAATAAAAGTGTAAAGTTTTACAGAAGGATTCAAAAACATGTATTTTATATTTATAATGAAAATGGAGAGGATCATAACTCCTATGCTATGATAATTTTATCTAAAACACCGAATAAGGAGAACGATTATGGAAAAAACACTAATTTTTGGACATAAAAACCCAGACACAGATACGATTTGTTCAGCTTTGATTTATGCAGATTTAAAAACAAAAGTAGGAGAAAACGTGGAGCCTGTTCGTTTAGGAAACATGAACGGAGAAACAGAATTTGTGCTCAAATACTTTAATGTGGAGGCTCCTCGCTTAGTAGAAACAGTAGCGACAGAAGCTCAAGATGTAATCCTAGTAGACCACAATGAGCGTCAACAAAGTGCCAACGACATCGATCAGGTTCGCGTGGTTGAGGTTATTGATCATCACCGTATCGCTAATTTTGAGACAAACCACCCATTGTATTTCCGTGCTGAGCCGGTTGGATGCACGACTACTATTTTAAATAAAATGTATAAAGAAAACGGTGTAGAGGTAACGAAAACGATTGCTGGTCTTATGCTTTCTGCAATCATTTCTGACACTCTATTGCTTAAATCCCCAACTTGCACAGAACAAGATGTGAAAGCTGCACATGAACTAGCTGAGATTGCTGGCGTTGATTTGCAAAGCTATGGCTTGGAAATGTTAAAAGCAGGTGCAGACCTTAGCGATAAAACCATTAGCGAATTAATTTCTCTCGATTCAAAAGAGTTTGCTATGGGTAATTCCAAAGTGGAAATCGCTCAGGTAAACGCAGTTGATGTAAACGATGTGTTAGCTAATCAGGCTGAAATTGAAGCGCATCTAACTTCTATCATTGAGAAAAAAGGGTTAGATATGTTCCTATTTGTCGTAACAGATATCCTAAATAATGATTCCGTTGGTCTTGCGGTAGGCCGTGCAGCAAAAGCTGTCGAGCAGGCATTCAATGCGACATTGGAAGATAACAAAGTGCTTCTAAAAGGTGTTGTGTCCCGTAAGAAGCAAATTGTACCAGTATTAACAGAAGCATTCAGCAAGATGTAATTCCAAAAAACTCATTTCATCAATAAAATCAAGGCTTCCTTCGCGGTGTGATCGGCTGATCTCACAGAAAGGAAGTCTTCTTTCATTTGTCGAAAAATATAAAATTTTACATTTTTTGAGATTTTAGTAGCGAATTCTCTGAAATAAATGTAAAATATAGTAAAATATTGATATTTCGTTAAAAAGGAGTGTTTACATGGTCGGGAGTAATCATGTGATGGTGCGATCGATACGGTCGGAAATTGAATATCGCATCAAATCATATAACTACACGCTTAGTAAACTCAGTGAATTGACTAATATCAATGCCGGGCACTTGAGTGGGTTCTTGAAAGGAAACCCTATTCGGGCATTAACTATTGATCAATTAAATGCGATTGGACGAGCTTTTGGAGAACCTACCGGATGGCTGTACGAATTATATGTAGAGGAATGCTTTCAAAGAGGGAAGGTCTCAAAGCGACGAGTAAGACCCTATCTGGTGCAATGTGCAGAGCTAGGGAGACATGACTGTATACAGATGGTAATCCCGCAATTGTTGGAGGACCCTAAAAACATCGAGGTTCTCTTTGCTGTAGCAGAACAGCTTTTCTATAAGGGAAAACAGAAGGAATCCGCTTATTTTTACCAGTTGGTGGTTGATAACGAAAAAAATAGCCATTCAGAAAGGGCAGTTATCAGTCAATATCGTTTATTTCGAGCCTTACTTGGAAACAATGCCGAGGAGAATGGGAAAGCTGTTATTCGTTTCGAACCGTTTCGAAGGCGG
Organism: Brevibacillus laterosporus LMG 15441; assembly: GCF_000219535.2. NCBI lineage: Bacteria > Bacillati > Bacillota > Bacilli > Caryophanales > Paenibacillaceae > Brevibacillus > Brevibacillus laterosporus. Next base: position 4,012,158 of record NZ_CP007806.1, on the reverse strand, counting down.
CTCTCGGAAGGTCACCAATTAGATGCGTTATTGCATCTAGCCAATGTGAGCTTTACTTTGCATAAATGGAAAGAAGTAGAGAAATATGCAGACGAACTAAGAGAATTAGCTACCTTAGTATACGAAAATGAACGAAATAAGCAGAAAAATAATAGAAAAGGTGAGCCTCTTAAAACAGAGCGACATTTGGTTGTTTATTATGGACAAGCCTATTTATTAAAGTCAGAAGCTTTAGAAAAGCAAGGCTTATACAAAAAAGCAAATGAGTACGCTGCTGGTTATGCTGATTTAGGCTGGTTTGATAATCTTGATGAAGTGGGTCAAAAGGAGGTACAGAAGTTCCGCTTATGGGCCCGCGCAAACAGATATACCTTTGACCTGCTCATGGGACAATTAGATATTCTTCCAGATTATATTGCTTTTCTGGAGGTAAACCCAACGGAGCTTCTTGCCGGTCTAGTGACCATTGTTGAATCTGCAAATAAATATCATTTTACAATAGATAGCATCATAGAGAAATTTTCAATAGAGATAAGCTGCTTCGATGGATACAAAGACACGATTAATGTCGAACGTCATCTGCGGTTCAGGTATCAGTTAGCGATTTACCAGTTCAAAAATGAACGTTTCCATAGTGGAATAGTCGAAACTCTACGATGTCTCACTTTATCTACAGCTACGAACGATCACAAGAATTTTATACGCTGCGTAACACTTTTTGAAGCACATAGATACCACGCAACAGAGCAACAGGAACAAGAGTACAAAAAAATTATGGAGGAGGTAAGGAATGATGAAAGTCTTTTTGCTTTCGCTGGTAATGATCTTTGGGTTGTGTAGTCAGGTGACAGTAGCAGAAGCAATGGCAAAAGATAGAGTGATTCAATACGATCATGGGATTGGTGGATAAAAAATATCCATTGACCTATTTCTACAAAGCACACCTTCTATCAGTGATATTATCCCCTTTTAGTAGACAGTAAGAAGCAAGACCCCTTACTGTATTAACTAGGAGGGGAATTTTTTATGGGGAAAATTAGAAAAACATATTCAAAGAATTTTAAGCTAAAAGCCGTACAGCTTTATTTGAGCGGTGAACAAGGGTACAAAACACTTACAAGGGATCTCGGCATTAGTGACCCTTCTATTTTAAGAAGATGGGTTGATCATTATAGAAAGGAAGGTATACAGGGACTAGATGAAAAACGCGGGAGAACAAAAAATCCTCTTAGAGGAAGACCACGAACAAGGCCAGAGAGTACGGAGGAAGAGATAGTTCGATTACGTGCAGAGAACGAATTCTTAAAAAAGTGGCTAGGTCTAGAAAAGAGGTGAAACCGAAAGATAAACGCTGTTTTTTCGAGCTTATTAAAGAATTGTCTAAAAAGTATTCTATTACTTTATTGTGTAAAATTACGAAAGTATCTCGTAGTGGTTTTTACAAGTGGCTTTCTCATGAGAAACACCCCACCTCAAAACAATTGGTAAATGAAAAATTAAGAGGAATGATCATGGAGTGTTATCAAGAGGTCAAAGGCATTTACGGGTATCCCCGAATAAAAGTGTGGTTATTTAGAAGGTACGGACTAAAAGTCAATCATAAACGTGTGTATCGCATCATGAAGGAACTTGGGATACAAGCGCTAATCCGTAAAAAACGAAAATTCTTTGGGCGCAAAGAGAAGGTTGTTATCTCCGAAAACAAGCTGAATCGAAATTTTTACGCCTCACGGCCAAATGAGAAATGGGCTACAGATATTACCTACATACTATTTAATGGTCGCCGTCTTTATCTGTCGGTCATATACGACATGTATAACAACGAAGTTGTTGCCTACAAAACAAGCAAACGTAATGATTTACAGCTTGTAATGGATACCGTAAAATTAGCGCTTAAAAAGCGGGATGTAAACGGAGTCCTCCTACACAGTGATCAAGGATATCAGTACACCTCAAAGCAGTATAACCAGTTCCTTCAGAAATATAAAATCGTAGCAAGTATGTCTAGAAAAGGTAACTGTTTAGATAACGCCTGTATTGAGGGATTCTTTGGGCATTTAAAAACAGAGTGTTTGTATCTTCATTCGTTTCAAACAGATAAAGAAGTGGAAGAAGCTCTCCACGGTTACATTAATTTCTATAATCAGCAACGGTTTCAATCTCGATTAAAAAACCTGAGTCCGATAGAATACCGAACTCAGGCTGCCTAGATGGGGCTTGTTTAAAGTTGTCTACTTGACAGGGGTAAGATCAATCGAGGGAGTCTGTTCTTTTATTTGATTCATGATTACTGTTACTAGGTAAAGCTACTGAAGTAAGAGTCTAAGTCTAATTGCTCTTGGCAAAGCTATATTTTTTTAGTCCCAATCTTTTATCTTCCATTAGCGGGGTTCGGACGCAAAAATCTCACTTGAATCCTTGACTGTGATGTTATGATGTTGGGTGCCTAGCCCGTTCAATGTTTCGTTATGGTGGTCAATAATAGAGATGGCGTTCAGGGTCGGGGTATTGGCTGTCGAATGGCAATCGCCAACCAAGGTTACCTCATAGCCGTGTGAGACCGCGCTTCGGCAAGCTGTATCAATACAAAACTGAGTTTGAAAGCCAACAATAATGAGATGCTCGATACCTCGATTTAAAAGCTCCTGATGCAGAGTTGTTTCATAGAATGCGTCGCATGCTGTCTTTTTAATCACGATCTCACCCTCAAGAGGTGCAATGTTAGGATGAATCTCAGTCATATGCGCTCCTTCTTCAAAAGGAGAGCCGGCTGGACCAATATGCTGAATAAACAGAACAGGGACGTTGAGCTGACGAGCTTTTGCTTGTAATGAACTAATTTTGTCAACGATTTCTTCCCCATGATAAGAATGATAGGTAATGATGCTCTGGGTGTCTACAATAACCAGTGCTGTTTTATCAATCATATAGGTGATCATCCTTCCTTATTTTGGCTTATATAAAGTATACAACAATTAAAAGTAGCGAAATACATTTATTGCGACAAAAAAAGGAAAACAGAGAGAGCGTGACGGAAAAGGATGCTTTTACGTCAAACGATGAGAAGAGTGTAAAGGAAAAGTAGCTGGAAGCTTTCCTTTTACAAGAATAAAGGATGGGAAAAGCTTATGACTACAATCATGATTATTGAAGATGACCCGAAAATTGCAGAATTGCTGCGAGAACATATAGAGAGATATAAATACCGAGGGGTTGTCATCCGAAATTTTGATCTCATTATGGAGAGCTTTTTAGAATGGAAGCCAGATTTGGTCTTGCTAGACATTAATTTGCCCAGCTTTGATGGCTACTACTGGTGTCGTCAGCTTCGAACGATCTCCACGTGCCCCATCGTGTTTATATCAGCTCGTAGTACAGAGATGGATCAGGTAATAGCACTTGAGTATGGTGCAGATGATTTTATTACGAAACCCTTTCATTATGAGCTAGTAATAGCCAAAATTCGTAGTCAGCTACGCAGAGCCTATGGAGATTATGCCCCTAAGATGGAGGAGCGCATGGTCGAGCAAAAAGGCTTATGCCTTTATCCAGAGAGATTAGAAGTGAAATTGCAAGAAGAGAGTAGCTTACTGACTAAAAAGGAAGCGATCTTACTGGAGGCCTTGCTCACTTCTTATCCGCGCGTGTCGAGTCGGGCTAAGCTCTTAGACAAACTGTGGGATGATCAGGCATTTGTAGATGATAATACATTGAGTGTGAATATCACTCGCTTGCGAAAGAAGCTTGCTGAGTTAGGAATAGAAGATGCAATTGAGACGGTCAGGGGAGCCGGCTATCGATTACAGATCACGTGGAATCATGCAGGAGGTACAAGCTGAATGGACAGAGAGCGCAACACGAGTACCTTTGAAGGGAAATCGAAGGTACGATCAGCTAGAAATAAGTCTTTTAAAATGGATTCATCCGGCAACAAGCAGCATGTATGGCTCTTTTTGCGTGAGCATGTCCCGCTTATCTTATATTCCTACATCTTAATGCTATTTCTCTTGCTTGTTTTTTGGTTCGATGGCTATGATCATGTGCTGACAGCCTTGTATGCTATTTTTTTAGGAACTTTTCTTTTACTGATATATCTTACGTACCGATATGTGAGTCATCGTGCTTTTTATTTGCGCCTATCCCAGCCGCTTGAGGCTATGCATGAGTTCATGTCAGAATTCAACCACTCGCCGCTTCCAGAAGCTTTAGCAACCTTATTGGAAGCGCAATATAAAAGATATCAGGAGCAGATAAAGAGCTGGGAACGTCAGCATCAAGATCATATTACCTTTATGAATCAGTGGGTACATCAGATGAAAACACCGTTATCCGTCATCGAATTAATTACCCAAAAGGAAGATGACGAGCGATTTGAAAGCATTGCGGAGGAGACAGATAAGCTGCGCAAGGGCTTAGAAATGGCGTTATATATCTCAAGGCTGGAGACATTTGAACAGGATTTTAGCGTGGATCATGTCCGTTTATTACCGATTGTAAATAAGGTTGTTCATGACAATAAGAGGTTTTTTATCCGAAATTACGTTTATCCTGAGGTAAAAATGGAGTCGACATTAACAGTAGAAACGGATGCAAAATGGCTGGTCTTTATGCTGGATCAGTTATTATCGAATGCCATTAAATATTCCGCCGGCACACATGAAAAAGTAACGATTGCAGCTTTTAGGCAGGGTGAGTCTGTTGTTTTAGAAGTACAGGATAAAGGAGTAGGCATACCAACAGCCGATCTTCCCCGTGTGTTTCGTGCCTTTTTTACCGGAGAAAATGGAAGGGAGTTCAAGGAATCCACGGGAATGGGTCTGTATTTGGCTAAGGAAGTGGCAGAAAAGCTGAATCATTCGGTCGAAATTCAGTCTGAGGAGGGCAAAGGAACGATCGTACAGATTATTTTTCCATATGCTTCTCGTCGTTTCTAGCATGGGGATGGACTACATGAAATCTTACAAATTTGTAAGCAAAATGAAAGAGTGTTTTATATGAACATTCTCCCCAGTTGATTACACTAAGATAACAGAAATGAAAGGAAAGGGGAGTATGCATAATGGATATCGTAAAAGCTCGTGCACTTAGCAAAATCTATCAGGGAAAAATTTCTTATGAAGCGCTGTCCAATATTGATTTGACAATTAAAGAGGGGGAGTTTGTCGGGATCATGGGTCCGTCGGGAAGTGGTAAAACTACCCTGCTGAACATGATTTCTACCATTGATTCGCCTACATCAGGAGAAGTGCTGATTAACAATCAAAACCCGCACCTCCTTTCACCGGATCAATTGGCGCTATTTCGAAGACAAGAACTGGGATTTGTGTTTCAATCATTTAACCTTTTACACACGCTGACAGTTAAAGAAAATATTCTATTGCCGTTAACTCTTGATGGTACTAGCTTAGAGATCATGAATGAAAAAGTAGCCGCTATTGCTGACAGATTAGGCATTACTCCTATTTTACATAAACGTACGTATGAGATCTCAGGAGGACAAGCCCAGCGAACAGCGATTGCAAGGGCAATGATTCATAAACCGAAATTACTGCTTGCCGATGAACCAACAGGTAATTTGGACTCGAAGGCAGCCCGAGATGTCATGCAATTGTTATCATCCTACAATACGGTAGATCAGACTACCATGATGTTAGTTACGCATGATGCTTTCGCAGCTAGCTATTGCAATCGAGTTGTATTCATTAAAGATGGAAAGCTCTTTAATGAAGTATACTGTGGGGATAATCGTCAAGCATTCTATCAGAAAATCATGAATGTATTGTCTTTATTAGGGGGAGAAGCACATGACTTTTCAACAATACGCTCGTAATAATGTAATGCGCAACAAACGAGCCTATGCTGCCCATTTTTTAAGCTGTGCCTTCTCTGTGATGATGTTTTTCACCTATGCCCTGATCGCCTTTCATCCTCAATTACAAGGAGATTTGACAGGCTGGAGCTTAACAATGAATTCGCTTGGAAAAATGGCGATGAAATTGCCTCCCTATTTTATCTTCATCTTTTCTTTTTTCTTTGTGCTGTATTCTGTTAGTGCTTTTTTGCAAACTCGGAAAAAAGAATTTGGTATTTTGCTTATCCATGGGATGACAAACAAGCAGCTAAACAAGCTTGTTTTTATGGAGAATATGATTATTGGTGTCCTTTCAATGGTGTCAGGAATATTGGTTGGTCTGGTATTCGCTAAGCTTGTACTGCTGGTTAGTGCAGATATGCTAGCTATTGCAAAAGGGCTACCCTTTTATTTACCTTATAAAGCCATTGGAATTACCTTGCTGGCCTTTTTCGTCTTGTTTTTAGCGATTTCTTTCTTTACTTCCAAAACTATGAGAGTAAACAAGCTGGTTGAATTATTGCAAGCGGGTGAGAAACCGAAGCCGGAGCCTAAGGCTTCTATTGGGTTATCCATCCTTGCTGTGATTTTGATTGGAGCAGGCTATTTTTGTGTTTTCTGTTTTGCGACGGGCATCTATTTGTTTTCGCTATTATTTAGCGGGGTCGCACTAGTTGTCGTTGGAACCTACTTTTTCTTTACCCAGTGCAGTGTATATACCATTCGTTTTTTACAGAAGAAAGACAGCTTATTTTTTAAAAGAACCAATATCCTCACGATGTCTGAATTGGTTTACCGCATGCGAGATAATGCAAACATGTTTTTTATGGTAGCGGTTGTTTCAGCAGTAGCCTTTGTGGCAATCGGCACCTGCGCCGCTATGGGAAATCAGGGGCTGGCTAAAATAAAAAATCCATATGCATTTACCTATGTTTCCTATGCAAAAAATCCGCAGGAGAAGGAGCATGTTTCGCTAATTGGAAAAGAGCTAACAGATGCGGGCTTCTCTTATCAGCAAGCCTATGCGGAATTATTCTGGACTGACAATAATATGATCATGTCCCTTACTCACTATAACCATTTAGCGCAAGCTCTTGGCTATCCAATAGAGACTTTACATGAAGGAGAATTTCTGTGGATACCAGGGAAATATGCCCATGAGCGAGGAAGCAGTAAGCAGGATAGAGAAAGTCAGCTTCAGATTATACATGGAAATGTAAAGCTGGATTTATCAATGAAAAAAGTGGTTGATCATATGGTTATCCCACAAAGTTTTTCCGATGATTACTATGTGGCAGTAACAGATCAGGCGTACGAAAAAATCCTAGCTAGCCGTTTGACAGCCAATGCAGACTCGACCACAGAGGGGGGGCAAAGAGACGGCGACCAATCTAGTACGTCTGAGCAAGCCCTAGCCCAGAATACGCAAGAATCCTCTGAAGCAGAAACCGAATCTCATCCTATGAGAATCAATGTTTTTACGGTAGATAACTGGGAAAACACGGTAGACGTAGCAAATCATTTGAGTGATAGGTTGCTAAACTATGAATCATCATATATGTTTTCTGCTTTAAGCTTGGAGTGGAAAGAAGCAAAGCAAGAGAATGGATTATTACTGATATCAAGCGTTATGATTGGTATTGTGTTCTTCACATTTGCTTCTAGCTTTCTTTACTTCCGATTATATACAGATTTGGACAGGGAGCATGCCCAATATCAGCTCATCGGAAAGCTAGGCTTAACTGGGAAAGAATTAAGAAAAACGGTCACAAGGCAGTTGCTGATTATGTTCTTTTTACCTATCGTAATAGCGATTGTCCACAGCGGGGTTGCATTTACTGCTCTGCAACAATTGCTTCCATATTCTGTTGTAGCAAGCTCTGTGATTGTTCTAGGTTGCTTTGTGGCGGCCCAGTTTCTGTATTTCTGGCTGATTCGTTGGCGGTATCTTAAATTGCTGCACAGAGGTATAGTCTAAAACAGGAAATTCCGAGGTCCACATGAGAAAGCATAGTTTCATACATCAAATAATAGAAGAAATAAAATATAAGGCATAGGGAAGTAGGTTTCCTTATGCCTTTTCCTATGTGATGAAAAAACTAGATCGTCAAAATAAGCTTTATGGCCTGCTAGGTTGGTATATCAAATCATTTGGACTTTGCCCGCTTTTCCTTCATTCTTCGAAAAAGCTCCAAGCTTTCCTTTAGGTATTCAGCCTCTTCTGCTGTTAAAGAGTCTCCACCTGTGATAAAGGCAAGTCCGGTAGCATCTTCTGTTTCATCTGAGGAGAAGTGAGGTTCTTCTTTTGTCTGTTTGTTGAGCAAATAGTCGGTAGAGGTTTGATATATTTCAGCTAATTCCTTAAGCGAAGTAGCATCCGGCTCATAGGTATTTGATTCCCATTTTGAGACAGTGGTGTTGTCGACGCCTAGTTTGTCTGCAATCTCTTTTTGGGTCCATTTATATTCTTTGCGTTTTTCCTTTAATCGTTCTCCAAGTGTCATTCTATCACCGCCTTGTCTACCTTATGATCCATACCTAGCTTGTTTACCTCTATTATATCTATTTAGTTGAGGTATTAGCAAGTTTCGGTTGACTTTTGAGGTTTAATCAACTAATATAAAGTTATAAGTTGATTAATGCTCAAGTTTTGCGTATTCAATCAAATTGCTTCAGAAGGTTTCAGAGGAGGAAGATGAGAATGCGGTCTACAGAGATGAAACTAACACTGGACATGAATCAGGTGACAATTCCGGTCGGTAGGGAAGCTAGCATGGTTCTCATCGACCCTGTTCAAGGGAAGATTAAAATAGTGCCTCTGGTTCACCACGGTGAGACTGTAGTCAAATCTAGCCAAGGAAAGATAGCAAAAATAGCATTTCTAGAAAATGAATTATTTTAACAACTACATATTAGCCTGATACCGAGATGCGGGAGGGCGCTGGATATTTCCACGATGAGTGGGAGTTTCTAGCGTCCTTTTTTCATTTGGAAAAATAATCAAATCTGTATCGACAGCAAATCAATGAAAAAGGAGGGAGAACATGAGCAAGCCCAATCAAAAACAAAGAAGCCCACATCAAACGAGGAAAGCTTCAGTAAGACAGAAAAAACCTAGAGCAATCTCAGAGTATGAATGGAGACGCTTGATGGGTGATACCACAAGCATTCAATTTCTGAAGGATAGAGCGGCAAGCAGACGGTGAGCTTACATCAATCAGGCAGATAAGGCAATGAGCATATAGGAGAAAGCGACGATTTTGTACCGGAATGGAAAGATGCACATGTAAAAAAGTATGTAAAATCAAGGGGGATAAAAGCATGGCAAAAAGTATAAAAAAACTAATTACTTCCTACAAAGCAACCAAAAAACAACTGAAGAACATGTTAGCTGAAATAGAGAATTCCGACCAAGAAGCTAGTGCTGGCGGTGTACATGGTACAGATCAAAAAGCATTGCGCAGTAGTCTGGCCGAAAGCATTCGCGATGTGGAGTATGCGATTAAATGGCTGGAAACAGGCAGACAACCTGATAATCAACGAGGTATTCAGAGACGATCAAAGGAACAGCGAGAGATTTTATTAGACCCTTTTAAAATGCAAAGCTATGTGAGTCCGGGAACAGGAGGATGCCGTGTCGGTTTGAGTGATGCAGAACGGCAGCTAATAGATTTTTATCTTCAGTTTGTTACAGAAAAAGAAAGAGAGTGCTATCTGATGGTGCATGGGAGCGGCTTTACTCATGAGAAGGCTGCTGAAATGCTCTTTATATCCCGAGGAAACGTATCCACCTTGCTGTCTCGTGCCCAACAAAAAATTGAGTTTGCCAAGAATGTAACAGCTATCCTTGTGATGGCTGTTTTCTTTTTACTCATCGGATGCGTCAAAATCCACTTTTACGAACGTTTGTTTGTGTGGGGCAGAAGCCACCTATAAGTGTAAGGACCATTTGGCGAGGCAGTAACGGTTGAGCAAGGAGGTACGCACCAGAATGATCCTGCATCCAAGATTACTAGGAGCTGTCAGAGAACAACTGGCTCATGAAAGAAAGCCATTTATACACAAGCAGCTAGCATCTGTAAAACGATCGGCAGAACAAAAGGTCAACCAGACTAGGAAGCAAGCAACAACCTATGAGGGAAGATCACCTCCCCTAGCCACAAAGCAATGAGCAAAAGCCTTGAAAGGAGGTGCAAATAGAGATGGACAGGGATTTGTCCACGCTAATTGATTTGGTTGAGGAGGCATATCCTCAAATATCGATCATTTCCCAATTAGGAGAGTGGATGAAGGGGACGTTTCCATTACCATCCGCTTTTGTCATGACCCAAACGATCAGTGAAAAGGGAAATAGCCTGACCAGCTACAAAGTGATTTGTGAAGCAACTATTATGCTGCACTATCCCTTGGAGCAAGAAAAGCAAGTTCCGCTTTCGACAGGTGTCTTGCGAGATTTGTTACGAAAGCAACGTTATAGTTACCGAGGCAAAAATAAGCTCTTGCTTGATATCGACCCGAATACTTTTTCTGTGAATACCGAAAAAAAGGAACGGGCCGAAATAATATTTCGCTATGAGTACCTCATGCCTGTACGAAGAGAGCAGGTTGAGAAAATTGCTATCTTTGATGTGAAGGAGGATGGACATGGCTAAATCAATAGGCCAAACCAATGAAGGTGCAGTGAAAAAAACACTGCTAAAAAAGAACAACGAGCGAGCAGAGTCACAACCCCTCAACACTACTGCTCAGGAGAACAAGCGCACTCGTCTGGAATGGATTGAGAGTGCACCTCTGTTCCAAGCTGAGCGGTTTGAGGTAGCAGGAGCGTTACATGCATTTACAGATCAGCAGGTAATTAATGAAGAACAAGTACGACAATACGTATCTACATTTCGAGGAGGTAAATAGTATGACAATCCAACGTGAACGACCAGGTGTAAACGTAGAATTAAAGGCGAAAGCACAGGAGCGAGTCCTACCGAAAAGTGGTGTGGTACTAGTACCATATCTAGCTGAATGGGGAGCCCCTGATCAGGTCATTACAATGAAGGGTTATGAAGAGCGCGTAGCAGAAACCTTTGGGCAAATCGATATTTTGGAGTTGGCCGCAGAAGGTGGCGCTACGGTAGTTGGCTATCGTATGACGAACGGTAAGAGTGTTGCGGCCAGCTATTCACAAGAAGGTTCGATTGCTATTCAAGCACGTTATCCAGGCTTAGTTGGTAATGAGCTGCAAATTTCGATCAAGGATTCCACAGCAGAATTAGGTAAAAAGGAATTACAGGTCAAAGGTCCAATAAAAACAGAGAAGTTCTCGTTTGCAAATATGGACGAGCTAGTAACCAAAGCAGAACAATCCATCTATATCAAGGTGAAAAAGCTGGGTGACAAAGCAGTAGAAGAAACAGCAATGACGGCACTCTCGGGGGGAACAAGCGGCATTGCTACTTTATCGGCTACGGACTTTACTACTCTATTTAACTCCATCTCTGGTGTTGATTTCGACGCGATGTATTTACCGTCGGCTGATGCGGGAATCCAGGCAGCAGCTAAACAATTCATGGTCGATCGCGAGCTTTTTAGCAAAAAACGTAGCACGCTAGTAATCGGAGGTTTGCCAGAAAAAGATAGCAACATGAACGAGCATGTGGATCGTTCTGCCGCCAACAACTCTCGACGTGTCGTAAACTGCGCCATTGCAGGTCAGCATGTAAACGGCAAGACCTATGGAAGCCTGGAATGGGCGGCATGGCTAGCAGGTATGATCGCTGCTACGCCAGCTCACATTTCTCTGAGTGCACAGCTAGTGCCGATGAAAAAGGCGGCAAAGGATTGGGGACACACTGAAATTCAAAACGCGCTTAACTCTGGTTCATTGATTGCCGTTCGTGATGGTGATGTGTACCTGATTGAAAGTGCGGTCAACACCTTAACGACATTAAAAGCAGCAGAGCGTGAGGATTTTGGCAAAATTCGCGTCTCTATGACCCTTGACCAAATTGTTAATGACATTACCTCTGTTGGCAAAAAATATAAAGGCAAATTGGACAATAACGATATTGGCGGTGCGACGTTCGTTGGAGCGGTTAAGACCTATCTCGAAGTGCGTGAAGCGCAAGGAGCTATTGATAAAGGTTGGATTTTTGAAGATAAGAAAAATGGAATTGGTGACAAACGCGGATTCCGCTTAGCCGCCAAGCCACTAGATGCTATTGAGCTTTTCGATATTGAATGGGAGGTGCTGTAAGCATGCGTCAAAGCGATATTAAATTAAAAAATTGTCAGGTATATGATGAAAATGGTGATCCAATCTACGGTACATTGGAAGGAAAGGCCGTCTTAAAAACAGAGTATGGCGATGTAAAGCGTCTGCAAAAGGGCTCGGTGCAAACGATTGACTCTTGGCATGTAGAGGTTACTTTAAAGGTATCATCTGTTAACGCTCTGCTCAAATATTTTTGCGTGGACCAAATTACAGAGGGTAAAACTCCTGTCATTCCACAGCTTTTGGGCGAAATGGTCGATAAGGAAAACGGCAATACAGAACGCGTTCGTTTAACGGATATTTATTTAAACCCAGAAGAAATCACATTATGGGAAGCAAAGGCAGATGGAACCGATAACGCAACTTATGAAATTAAAGGCCGCAGTAACAAGAAGCCAGATTATCTTGATAAATTACCAGAATATACAGAAGAATAGGAGGTCTTTTCATGGGTAAATTAGAAAAATTCTTAGCGCAAGCAAATGAAACAACACCACGTCATGAGGTAGAAGTCAGCATTGATGGCGAAGTATGGAAGGTACGTCAGCTAACCTTAATGGAAAGTCGGATTTGTGAGCGTGAAGCTGATAAAGGTGATAAATTCGACTGGTATCGCTACAATGACGCTCGCATTGTGAAGGCGACTGAACATGATTTTAATTGGAACGATCCAGAGCTAAAGAAAGCCTACAAAGCAGGGGACAAATTCGAGCTTCCTGGCAAATTATTTGATCGCAACCCAGACGCATATGCGCTCCTTATAGAAACCGTGCGCAAAGCAAATCAGGGTCAGACAGAAGAAGAAGCGATTGAAGAAGCAAAAAACTAATTCAATCCGACGCGGAGGCTTGGCATGTAGCGAAGGCTTATCTGCATGGCAGAGGTCTCCCGGCGGAAATCGTAGAGTACGAAGTAGATCGTTATAAGCAAAAATTATTTATTATCGCATGTCAGATCATTGAATTAGAGGCGGAGGAGAAATGATATCCTCCGCCGTTTTTTTGATGAAGAAAAGATATAGCATGAACGGAGGTGAATGCAATGGGCAACGAGATGGTTGTTGAGCTACTTTCTGTCCAGAAAGAGATGTTTAAGGTAAGGCAGGGCATGCTGGAATGGAAAAGAGACTCGGCTTCGTTGCAAGTAGCTCTGGGACAACTGGGACGCGGATTTTTACAAGAAGCTGATAGGATGGAGCGGCGCATTAAAGAGGTACGTTCTCAATTACAGCAACTGGGAACCTCCGTACAAGCCAAGCTCCGTGTAGAAATAGACGATCAGGCGACACAAAAAATTTCGCAAATGCGCAGTCAATTTAGTCAACCCGTGGTGGTGAGTGGCGGAGGAGATGACGGCGGCTCTGCTAACCCCTTTGTTGACCTCGCAGGGCAGGGGGTGAGCTGGTACAAAAACTCAATCCCTGAATCCCAAGCTGCGGCAAAAGAACGCGGATTATTTATTGCCAAAGGAAAAACGGATGCCGAGGTCCAAGATTTAGATCGTAGCGTTGGAAAAATCATCCAAATCAACCCGGAACTAAGCAAGACAGAAGCTATAAACATCTATAACAAAAGTGACGATGTAAATTCAAAGGATAAGGCTGCATTTGCCGAATATGCTACCAAATTAAGTATGACTACAGGGTTTTCTGCTGACCAGAGCTTAAAAATGATGGCTCTATTACGCGACAGCACAGGAGTTACTGATCCTGAGCGACTGGCAAATTCTCTTCAATATATGAGTAACAATATGAAGGATTTTAGCGATGATTTTGTACCCTCTATGATCAAATATACCTCCCAGCTAGGGATGGTAATGGATACACCAGAGAAAATGGCGATGATGGTCGGCGAAATTGGCAACATGGGTATTCCATCAAATGACATGCCGCTAGGCGCGTTAAAAGATATTGCCTTAAAAATGTCTTCTCAGGGTGAGCTGAGTAAAGTATTACAAAAAGGCTATGAGGCGGACGGGAAAAGTCCTGAGGAAGCCAAACGGCTAGCTGACATAGAGGCCATTCAAGTAACCCAGCTCTTGCATTCAGATAATAAAAGCGATAATCAGCAGGCGATGGGACGTATTTTTATGAATCTTGCTTCTATTAAAGATGATAATGTACGTCAAGAGATGCTAAATGCAGTAGGCTCAGGCTCTGGTAAGGAGCTATTACAGCATCTAGTGCCGCTGATGGAGAAAACGGGTAAAATTTCTGCTGGCGAAGTGGAAAATAAAGTGGCTAATAACGAAGCAAATAAATCCTATAAGGCTGCAATTAACCAAAATCCTTGGTTTGAATATATGCAAGCCCAAAGTGAAGCCAAGGCAGCCATGGTGGACTTAACAGCTACAGTAGCCAAGGATTTAACACCGGTCATAAAAACGTTAGCTGGTATATTGACTTTCTGTATCAAAACTTTTAATGAATTACCAGAGTTGGCTAGATATACCATAGAGGCGATAGGTATCTATACTCTTGCTAAAATGGCGAAGGGAAAGTCAGAGGAAGAAGAAGATCCAGATGACAGTCCAGATGCAGGTGGGGAAGAACGTAAGAAGCGTAAGGGCTCGAAGAAAAAAAGAGGAGGCAAAAAGGGGAAAAGAAAGCTAGGGCCCTTTACTTTCGGTGGAAAAAACACGGGAGGACCCAGCAAATCAACCAAAAATAATCCAAGTAGCCCAAGTAATAAGAAAAAAACTACGAAACCAAAAGCTAAACCCAAGCCAGCCAAGCCAGTTACTCCTAAATCTAAACCTCCTACTACAGTCCCCAAAAAAGCTGGCAAGCCCACTACCGGATTCGGCAAATTAAAGGACATTGGTGGTAAAGCTTTTGAAAGGATAAAAAGCTTTGGTGGTGCCGCGTGGGACGGATTAAAGAATCTGGGCGGCAAAGGTTTTGGTGGGGTTAAATCCTTTGGAAAAGGTCTGTTGAAAAAAATTCCTTTTGTAGGAGAAGCAATGGGCCTCGCCTCATTGGTTACCTCTGACAACAAACCGATGGAGCTATTAAAGCTTGGTGGAAGTGCCGGGATGAAAGCGGCAGGTACTATGATTGGTGCTACAGTTGGCTCGATTGTGCCAGGATTAGGCACAGCGGTTGGCGGAGTAGTGGGTGGATTTTTAGGTTCGGTTGGTGGAGACTTCCTCATGGAAAAATTGCCTGATTGGTTCGGATGGGGCAAAGAAAAGCCAGAGACACCACCCGCACCAGTACCTCCAGCACCCGCACCGACTCCAGCTAGTAGTGATGCTAGCCCTAGTCAAATCAAGCCTGCGAGCAGTAAGCCACAAGATACGTTAACGACGACACCAGCACCACAAGTAACGCCGGCAGCTACTAATGCCGCAAATAAGAAGGATACAGCTCAAAATCTATCGGTAACGGTCTCTTCCATGCCTATCACGTTACATGCAGATGGTGTGCTTCAGGATGTTGTAGGGATGATTCGATTATTGAAGGACCCTACTGTTACCAATGAAATTAAACGTATCATCGAGACTGCTTTCGTCAATGCATTAGAGACTAGAGGTGGAAAAGCATGATTCGTATGCAGGGAAAGTATCGGCTGACGTTTCCCGTAACCCCAGCAGAGGTGCAAATAAAAGGCTACGGAAATGATGCAGAAACATCTACCAGTATTTCACTTGTTACCAAAAACAGACTATCTGCTAATCGAGCGAAGTCAATTTCCTTTGAGTTTTGGCTTCCAGGCGATATAGAATCTCCTTTAATCGAAGTGCAAGGCTATCAGGGACCACGTGAATGGTTAGCCGGTCTAGATCGTATCTCAGGGAAAGAGGTTCTGCTCACAATTGACGAGTTAAATTTAGCATGGAATGTCTTAATCGGCCCTGTGGATGGCACGTTTAAAGGAATGAATGTAGATTATTACGGGTCCATTGAATTACCGATTTTTATTAAAGATGAGTTCGTAGAGTGGTCTAGTAATAAGGAGCTTCTACAGCCGCCTGTGATCATGGCTAAGCAACAAAAGGCTCGTGCCAATACGACAGGAAAAACCGCAAAGAAACAGCAATCATCCCCATATCTTTTAACACCGGCCAAAAACATGATTCATCAGGATAGAGAGATGCGTAGCAAACAGCTTACTCGTATCCAAAAGAAAAATGCTGAATATAAAAGCAAAGCCTAGGAGGGAGCGGCTATGCGTGTGATTTATGGAAAAGATGCTACCCGACTTGATGTAACACCTGCCGTGACGGATGTTTCTTGGTCCTCATCCAGAGGACAGATTGCCCAGGTGTGTCAGATTCAGCTACGTAATCCTCCTGTATTAGCTGCTGCTGGCTATCTCATGATGTTTCCTAATGAAGCCAAGGAAAGCGAACAGCTCTTTCACGGCCCCTTAGTCGAATGGAATCGGGACGAAAAAACGAAGGAGCTGAGCGGAACTGCTTACGAGCTGTCATGGTATTTACAAAAAAATGATTGCTCAAGGCCCTATTTGAAAGGGGATGCAGGGAAGGAGCTGGAGAGGATTATCCAGGGAGCAGGCATTTCGTTTCAATGCCCTGCCTTTGGATTTACGGTAAAGGAACGGCACCCTTCCCAGCCGTACACCTCGTTGTTTACAGATATAGCGGAGAGAGCCTTTGAACGGACAGGACTTCGCTATTTTATCCAGCACCAACGGGATAAACTGATTGTGCTAGCAGAGGGAAATAATCCCTATGTCCCCGTGTTTCAGGCTACTATGCTGGAGGCTAGCTCTACCGGGGAAAGCTTGGAGGAGGTGTACACGGCTGTAACAGTAGAACGCTATGAAGGAGATCGGGTAGCAGGCAGAGTCACGAGGGAACATCATGATTTGATGAAAAAGATCGGACGGATGCAAAAAATCATTGATGCAGGCGAGGAGAAGAATCTCGCCTCTTTGGCGTCCAAACAGCTTGTTACGTTAGCTAAAATACCGCGAACACGCTCCATAACCGTTCGTCACACAAATTCACTCATTGCTAGATTGCGGGCAGGCTGGCTGGTGAAAATTCAGGAGATAAATGGTCAACAAAGCAGTTGGATCGTGACCTCCTGCAATACCCGATGGAAAAACAGGGAATTTGTGATGGACTTACAATTGGAATGGAGAGGATAGGATGCAACAAGCGATTAATAGATTGTTTACCCAAGCAAGAAGTGGCATTAGTGATACGCAGATCGAATTTGGCACGCTACAAAATTATGCCCCGGTGGTCATTAAACTAGATCAGGACCCAACGCCCCTAAAAGAGGTAGAGGATGATCTAGTATTCTTTAAAAATGAACTATTCACAGAGCCTCAACTAGGGGCTACCTATGCTCTAATGAGATGTTCTTCGGGGCAATATCTGGTGCTGGGTGAGGTGAAATAAATGTTTCCTACTTTAGAAAGTAATCGAGAGTTAACAGATACTCCTTCCCCGATACCCTGGACTTATAAAGTGGATTGGACTACGTTTCAATTTATCAAAGGAACAGATGGCCGACATGTAAAGACTAGTAATTATGCTGAGTATTTGGAAGAGATTGCGAAAAAAATCCTGCATACCAAACGATTTCAATATGCGATTTACAGTGATCGGATTGGGGTAGATTTTTTTGAGCATATTGGAAAGCTCCCTAAGCATGTACCGTTAGCCCTGATTAAGCGGGATATGGAGGATGCGCTGGAGGCTCATTCAGAGATTGAGCGAGCAGAGGTTATGGATATTCGATATCAGGAGAATCGAATAGGTCTGAGACTAGAGATTGAAGGGGTACGGGGAAAGACTAAGGTGGTGGTAGATATATGGCAGAGATAAAAAAACCAGACATGCCGCTGTTACGCGAAACAGCCGAAGAGATTTACCAACGGATGTATAATCGAGCGAGTGAACTTGCTCAGGCCCGTGGTGAGACGCCCCCTTCCCCAGAAGAAGGCGAAATTTTTTACGATTTTCACTACCCACTCGCACTAGAAATATCCGAGCAACAACAATTGGATGAATATCGCTTTTTGCAATGGTATCTACCCTGGGCAGACGGGGAATTTTTGGACGCCTGGGGAGTGTTTTTAGGTGTGAAGAGAAAAACGGATGAGCCAGATGACCTGTATCGCCAACGCTTGATTGCTAAGGCGGGGGAAGAGGAAGGTTCAGGGGCTGAGTACGATTACAGGCGCTGGGTAAAAGAAGTGCCCAATGTAGGAGAGTTGTTTATCTGGGGGGAGGCACCAAACACAGTGCATATTGCATTAACCGACCAAAAAGGGCAACCAGCCGATGAAGCTTTAGTAGAAGCTGTAACAAAGCATCTAGCACAGCCGAATAAGCATAGTTTAAACGACAAGCTAGTGGTTCAGGCAGCGAAAGCATTGGAAGTAACAGTCAGCGGAGATTTGCTGGAGTGGGAGTTCTCTGCATCTGTAGACGAAATAAAACAGCAAATACAAGCTGACATTGTGGAATATATTAATAAGCAGGGCAAGAAGATCCTTTATTCTGAAATCTATCGCTTGTTTAAGGTAGCTGGTGTAATAGATTATCGGAATGTTTTGCTAAATAATGCACAGGAAAATATTGATCTCACCTTTTCAACCATACCGATTGTGAAAAATGTGAAGGTGAGTACGCCATGATGATGATTCCAGAAAAATATCGGACGATGCTGCCACCCTATTGGTATGAGAATCAGGCGGCGGTGCATCATTTTGAGGCAGGAGAAGCTGAGAGAGAGTACCAACAGGCTCGCAAGCTAGACTTAGAGCGGCAAATGATAATCACAACAGCTACATGGGGACTGCCGTATTGGGAGGATATGTTTCAGGTTACTCCCAAGCAAGGTGATTCCTATGAGACGCGACGTGCACGTGTCATGGCAAAGTATCGGGAGCGTTTGCCCTTTACGCCAGCGTTGGCAGAGAGTATTACCAGACTTTTTATCAAAGAACAGGCAACTGATCACGTTCTCATAGAGGAAAACCCAGATACAGGCTATTTCTATATCTCGGTTCCCCTATGGTCAATTTATGACGTAGCCTCGTGGGTCCATGATATTCATAAGCGAAAGCGAGTCCCACATGTGTTTATGCCGCAGTTGGCAGTGTCGGACGAGATTGTGTTTCATGAAAGAATTACAATCAATCAGAAACGTTACCACAGTGTACATGAGTTTCGAGCTGGTATGACTCCTCTTAAAGATCAAGATAAGGTGGTGATTTAATGGATAAAGCTTATTTAGCACGAGTTGCGGAGGACTTAGCAACTCGTGCCGCAAGTCTGATCGTCAACAATCAAACGGTGCAATTGAGGTCTGCCAAAAGAAATGGAAGAAAGCTTGTAGTCATAACGGAGCCTGTTAGCGGAATCACGAAGGTATCTTCCTTAAAACTACTAGATGAGGCAGGCAATCTTATTACGGAAAGAACGACTAATGTAGATGTCTTAAGTGATCAAACCTTAGAATTTCGATTTGAATTTGAAGTGAGAGGAGCCAACGACTGATGCCCTATAATCCTAAACTAGATTGGAACTATGACGATCCTGTCACGGAAACGGATATCAATAGGTGGGAAAAAGGAATAGACGATTCGCACAAGCTACTGGAACACCACACAGTGGCTATTTCGGCTTTGCAGATTGATGTGAAGACGATAAAAGATGCGGTGTTTAATAATTTTACGGACAATGTGTTTTTTGAGAATTTTGCAACACTAGACGACATCATGCTTACAGAGGGTTGGTATGACGAGGCTAATAAAAGGCTGGTGGTTTTGTAGATGGTAATTAAAAGAATGCTTATAAACCTGAGTAACGGACATCGTCAGAAGGAAGGTGTAATCGTTTGAGTACAGGTATGGTGATATTTTGCGATGGTGAAGCAGTTCGTAGTGATACTGGAGGTATTAAGCAGTATGCAAATGGATTTACGGTTAATAAGGACTTTATTCTACATACAGTAGAAGCAAAAATAAGTAATCCCTTCTCCTCTTCTGAAAATGCAACAATTACCTTATGGGACGACACTGGTAATTTAATAGCCCAAAAAACAAAGTTGATATCTGAAAATCTCTCGCCCGCATGGGTTAGCTTCGAGTTTACACCTGTAAAGTTAATTGCGGGAAGAGAATATGTTGTTGGTATGACTTCCTTAGGAGTTCGTCTTTGGCTTGACAATGAAAATCTCCCTAAAATCATAAAATCCAATACTGTCGGATTTGACTTTACTATAAAAAATCATAGGAACAGGTTTTCAGACACATATACATCAGCACCACCAGTGGATAAATATCAGCATATTAATGATTTTAAATTAATAGGAGATTTTAACTCTGCACCAACTATGACCCTTACAGCAAACAATCAGTCCTTAACCGAGAACCAACACATCAACATCGGCACTAACGATTTCACCGTAAATATCACAGCAAATGACGCCGATCCAGACGATACGTTGCAATACCAAGTCAAACTAAACAACGTCGTCAAACAGGCTTGGACAGCATTAGGTAAGAACCAGCCCGTCAGCTATACGTTTAAAAACGCCGATATTACGGCAGGAGTAATCCCTTTTACGGTTTCTGTTCGCGACGATAAAGGTAATCAGACGAATTTTAACGTCGAATTGACGAAAGGGAAAATTGGTAAGGATGCTCAAGGACGTACTACTTACACGTTTGAGTATACGGGTAAGCCTGAGGCGTTTATGGTTCCGCCTAATGTGAATAAAATCCTGATTGAATGTTGGGGAGCTCAAGGTGGTTTAGGATATCGAACACCGGGAGGAAAAGGTGGATATGCTAAAGGTAGTTTAGGAGTTTCATCAGGGGAAGTCCTCCAAGTTAATGTTGGAGGAATGGGGAAACAACCAGCAGGGGGATGGAACGGGGGTGGATCAGGAAAAGGTAGAGAAGATTGGAATTCTGGTGGTGGCGGCGGTGCAACAGATGTGAGAAAGTCCGGCGTAAACCTAGAACACAGAGTTATAGTTGCCGGTGGTGGTGGCGGAACATTCTATAATAGAGAAGATGAAAATATAAGTATTTTAGTTGGGGGATACGGGGGTGGTTTAGAAGGCGGTCAAGGTGAGAGGAATAAACCCGATCCTAGTTATGCGAAAGGCGGTACTCAGACAGCAGGAGGGGCATTAGACGGTCAGATCGGAATTGGTGGAGATGCGACAACTCCGGGAATCTATATGGGTGGTGGTGGCGGTGGTGGCTATTACGGCGGTGGGTCCGGAGCCGGACCGTATGACGCAAGTGTTTACGGTAAAACTGGGGCAGGCGGTGGTGGTTCATCCTACCACGGCAATTTAGCCAACAGTTCCACGACCGCAGGTGTACGTGAAGGGAACGGTCTCGTTGTAATCACGATCCTCAATGAACCACCAAAATTCACTCTTACATCACCATCCGACAACCAAACCCTAACCGAAAACGCTACGTTAAACATCCAAGGCACCGCCTCCGACACCGACAAAGACAACGTAGTCACCATAAAATACCGCATCAACAACGGCACCACAAGGGCGTTGCAATCCGGAGTATCCAACGGTAGCACGCCTATTTCTTTTGCCAAAACGCTAACATTCCGAGCCAAACGTCTCTATGACGGCACCACCGATCTCACAGGCTCTAACCTAGCCGAAAACACCGATCATACCCTAACCATCTGGGCAGAGGACGACCAAGGTGGCAAATCAACCGAGATTACCCTCAAGTTCCGAGCCGTTCACAATCGCCCGCCCGTTATTAACGGTCAAAACGTAGACCTTGGTGTGTTAAGCACCATTCTGTCAAAAACGTACACCGTCACAGAACCAGAGGGTGACGCATTTACCATCACAGAAAAAATCAACGGCAAGGTGATCCGCACGTTCGCTGGAACTGACAGCAAAGAAAACACTGCAACAATCCCACTGGACACATGGTTACGCCTCTCCTTGACAGCGGTACACACCCTTACAATCGAAGCAACCGACAGCAAAGGGATGACCTCGACTCGATCGTATACCTTCCGGCGATCAGCCGACAAGATAGCGTTTGCTCTAAGGAACCCATTTGGTACCGACATAGCTGCCAAACGCATCCTAGTGACAATCGATGCGACGATTCCTGCCGGTGCCGATTACAAAGCCGAGGTATGTAACAACGCATTCGACGAGTTGCCGACATGGGAAGACGCGAGCAACCATGTCAAATTCAACCGAGGCTTCATCTTCACCAACAAGGAAAAAACAGCAAAAAAATGGGGCGTTAGCGTACGCTTTTCATTCACCAAAGGAACAGCAACTGAGCCAGTTATCGTAAGAGGATTCGGAGGTGCATTCGATTGATCCTGACTAAACCAAAAGCATTATCTAAGATCCAAGCTGACCGTGAGCAAAAGGAAATGTCTTTAGAGCTGGTAATAGCCTATGAAGCGATTGCACAGCTTTATGAAAAAATGACCGCTCTTGAGCAAGCGCTTGAAGAATGGAAAGGGGGTGAATAGAAATGGTCAGAGAATACATGATTCCCGTTTATGGCTTGCTTGTTAAAGCGAAACGACGTACCATCGACTCGCTCCCAAAAGATTATCAAATTCCTGTAGCCGAGTATCTAGCGAAACAAAACGAGGAATAAAGGAACGCCTGCTCATGTTGAGTGAGGCGTTTTTGTTTTCATCATTTAGAAAAAACTCACACATTCCGGGCTTCTTCGGGCATCTTCAATCATGAAGATGCCTTTTCTTTTACAAAAACCTGCCAAGGAGGGAAAAATGGCATGGAAGAGAGCGTAATGAACGCGTTGCTTCAGCAAGGTCCGTTTGCTGCTCTATTTGTCTGGCTGTTATTCTCTACCAAAAAAGAGGGGAGAGATCGCGAGGCTCTTTTGGTTAAACAAGCTCAAACACGGGAAGCAAAGCTGATGGAACACAATGAACGCATGGTGATTCAATTGGAGCGAAATACGTCAACCCTACAGCAGATTGAACGAAGTCTATCGGGGTTGGAAATGGAACTGCAAGAATTAAAAGAAAAGGTAGAATAAAAGGAGGATAGGCATATGGCAAAGCCGATTTTAATAATTGATGCAGGGCATGGGGGAGCTGATCCGGGAGCAATTGGGAATCAGATGCAGGAGAAGGATCTGACGCTACAAATTAGCTTGTACCAGCTACAAAGGTGCAGAGAGTTAAACCTTCCTGCTGCGATCACTCGGACGACAGATACCACACTTACCCCATCTCAGCGCACTACGCTCGTCAAACAAAGCGAGGCCACCTACTGTATTTCCAACCACATCAACTCAGGTGGCGGGGAAGGTGTGGAAGCGATTCATTCTATCTTTACTACCAATAGGCTAGCAAATGCTCTAGTACAAGCCGTAGTTGCCGAGGGACAAAAATTCCGTAGAGTCTACACACGAGTAGGTGCTGATGGGCGAGACTATTATTTTATGCATCGTGAAACAGGTGCAGTAGACACGATCATTATGGAATATGGATTTATTGATCATGCTTTAGATTCACAAAAACTAAAAAATAATTGGAAACGCTATGCTGAAGCAGTGATCAAGGCTTTTTGCGGTCATATTGGCCATCCGTACTCTCCTGCTGTAGAAGCGCCTAACGACGATTTTGAATTAGCTGTGGATGCTCTTGTTCAGGCAAAGATCATTTCCTCCCCTGACTATTGGAAACAGAATGCCGTCTCTACTAGAACGGTGGCAGGTGAGTATGCTGCTCAATTGATTAAAAATATGGCAAAGTATCTGAAAGCAGGTACGTGAGTGAAGGAACAGGGAAATATACCACTACTAGTTGCTGGAATAATTGGTTCTATAAAGCTGCTAGCCGATACACTAGGCTACCAAATCATTACAGACGATCAGGTGAATGCCATTGCGAACGGGGTTTCGGCTGTCGTGACTATCCTTGCTGTGCTTTTAAATAATAGACAAGCAAAGCAACAATAGTATTTATACACTCTATCATAATTTTTTTATCATCATGAATTGAGTTAACCTAAGCCTTCCAGCATTTTTGTAAGCTGGGAGGTTTTTTTGTTTTGTTACAGGTACGATTAGTACTAAAAGTAAGTATGTTTTTTTCAGGACGAAAGAAGTTAGCCCTTCTGAAAAACTTGCATCTATGCTTTATCTTTTGTAAAATAAAAATAAGAACATACATTCTGTTGTGTCATATCATCCACTATCGAGAGGTACTTATGCACATAAGACAAGCACATCCCTTAATGACTCAAGAAATTGTACAATTCTTCCAAAAATATATTACTGAAAATTCCGATTCAATTGCTAATCGTGAATACATCTGTCCAGATGGTACTAGAGCTGCAGTCCGTAGAAATCAAATACTTGTGGCGCTTGATGGAGATGTGATTGTAGCAGCACTTCGATTTTATCCTAAAAAGTCTACACAAACCATCTCACTTTATCAATTTGCAGTGGCCAAGAATTATCGGGGCAAGGGTGTATTGTATACCATGCTACAATACCTCGGTGAGTATCCTATCGAGGTGCTTTGTCCAATTCATGCCAGTTTAAATACCTACTTTTCTAAGACAGGTTGGCAGCATACAGGTCAGTTTAAAGGCTGTAACCGTTGAGAGTGGAGCGTGGGAGACAGATGAAGATAGGATGCTAAAAGCACTCTGCTTGTCCAGGTTTTATCACTGTAGATTTATTGTATAACTGCTTCCTAATTTTATACCGAAACATATTTGCCATGCTTGATAGCAGTAACAGCTATGGCCTACTTCCCCATCCTTTTCGCGAAGAATTTTCTAAGCGATTATGCTAGTCATTCCACCAGTCAATCCGCAAATTCAATATACTGTAATAGCAAAGTTATGTTCATTTACCTTCCACATTTCAACTACATGAGACACATAAATTATTTCTTCGATTCTACTCGTCTTTTCTTTCACCCAACAGATCCAGTACGATTTGCCACTTTCCAAGCTTGTCCTGCATGTTTTTTATGTAACGACTAGGTGTAGGGCTTGTTGAAGGCAATGTCAAATAGAGACGACCGTCAGAAAATCCACGATATTTTTTATAGCTTTGATATGCTTTTGTTCCATTAAATAAAATAGCTTGGATAGCTGGATAGTGTTCATATAAGCTGTCAAAATCATTAATCTTCTCATATTTGATCGCTGAGTCGAGACTGCCTTCCCGCTCGCAATTTTGTATAACATCCCAGAGGGCGATCCTTTTATTTAATAAAAATGCTAGACGTTGTTCATATGATTCTGCAATAGGCTCATGAAATAGTTCATACATAATGGGCCAAAAATGATTACGTAGATTTCCGTAATACTCATGTTTACGTAATGAGACGGCGCCGGGCATACTGCCAAGGATTAAGATTGTACAGGATTTGTTAATAACAGGTGGAAATGATTGAAGCATGAGACAAAATCCTTTCTGTAGGAATGTAAAAAAATCAGTCTTCTTTTTCCTATTATAAATTAATTCAGGATCTAACTTCTAAGAGACAAGAAAAACCTCGGTTTCTATATTGTAAATGAAAAGTACCAAAATAATCGTTTCCCTACCATGATTATTGCTTCTACATAGAAAAATTACATAGGAAATAGTTGGACATCCAGAATGATCGTCTTCAAAGTAGCCTCTCAGAAAGATGCTGTTGAAAATAAAGATCAAATAGCCATGCTAGATTTTCCTGTTGATTAAGGGGGGACATCGATCCGCGGTTGATTCGTGGAGAGCTTTTATCAAAGAAACTCAGTTGTTAAATGGAGTAAACCAGATCAATGCTCCTTTGCTCAAACAGTTACTATCCTGAAGGTTTCCTTTTTCTAGCTTTTAGTTTTGAAGAAGAGTACCCCTAGTGTGGCTTTTTTACAATCTACAAGGAGATGACACACCGAGCATTAGGAGGAGTAATAAATCACATAAAAAAATCTTAAAGCGTCAAAAGCATTTAAATTCCACAAAAGGATAAAATTAATTTTTATGCAAATAAAATCTCCAGTAAACAACTATTTACAAGTGAAGAAAAAATCTACATAATCAATTCTTGGGGTTTCTTGTCACTTGTCGAATTGTTAGGGGAATACTCTGTTTTTATTTCCGTTTTGAGGAAAAAACACTGCATTTGTAAAAATGTAAAATCGTAAATTTTTTGTAACGATTTACTGGTAAGAGCGTCTTATAATCATGGTAGTTATTGTTGTTTGATCAGGAGGGAATGGGGCATCAGAATAGCGTAGGCCCATCATATAGAGAACTATTTTTTTGTTGGTTTTTGGCTGTTTGTTTGTCTACATATGAGTGCTGTTTTTGTCTACATAAGGCGAATGAAGACGCTGAATACAACGAACGAAATGAAGTAAGAGATCAGAAACCAGTATGATTTGGATATTGAAAGGGTAGTGTGCATCATGGGCATCTGGACAGGTAAGATCGTAGACAGAAGTAGAGAATGGATAGAAAAAGCGAATAACATAACGCCAAAAACAACACAAATCAACACATCCGCAATGAAGGAAAAACAGTACGGCATTGGGGGTGGATGTAATGCCTAAACCGCTTCAAGGTCATGGCCGTTATATGCCGGGACTAGATGGCTTACGCGCCCTTGCCGTATTTGCTGTCATTCTTTATCACCTCAATGTCAATTGGGCACCAGGAGGATTGCTAGGTGTTGGAGTTTTTTTCGTACTATCTGGATACCTGATTACGGATATATTGATATCACAGTGGAAACAGAGAGGAAAAATTGATTTAAAGGATTTTTGGATCCGTCGAGCGAAACGATTGCTACCGGCTATGATAGTCATGCTGATAGCAGTAGTGGTTTGGTTAGCGCTATTTGATCGAGCTCAGCTACAGGCATTGCGAGGAGAAATTGTAGCAGCGCTTCTCTATGTAAGCAACTGGTGGTTGGTTTTTCACGAGGTGTCTTACTTTGAAAGCTTTGGTCCAGCTTCACCTTTTGGTCATTTCTGGTCTTTGGCAGTTGAGGAGCAGTTTTATCTTATTTGGCCCTTATTATTACTCTTGGGGCTGCGCAATACGCCACGTCGAGGCAAGCTGCTAGGTTTAACGTTAGCTGGAGTGGTTGTATCCGCTTTCGCAATGGCTCTATTATATGAGCCAGGTGTTGACCCGAGTCGTATTTATTATGGAACAGATACGAGAGCGTTTGGTCTATTGATTGGAGCGGCACTTGCAATGGTCTGGCCCAGCTCTAGGCTTTCTGAAACGGTTTCACTTCCTGCACGCATTACGCTTGAGGTTTTAGGGATAGCAGGACTGGCAACCATTCTTTGGATGATTTGGTATACCAATCAATATGAGGACTTTTTGTATCAAGGCGGTCTTGTATTGTTGTCGATTGCTACAGCAGTAGTCGTAGCAGTGATTGCTCATCCAGCGAGTAGTTTTGGTAAGCTGATGGGAGCTAAGCCCCTGCGTTGGATCGGTGTTCGTTCGTATGGAATGTATTTATGGCACTACCCGATTATTGTCCTAAGTACGCCCGCCATACATACCAATGGAACTGACATTCCTAAGGCCATATTTCAAATAGGAGCAACCATTGCGCTTGCTGGTTTATCCTTGCGCTTGGTTGAGGAACCAATTCGTCGCGGTTCATTTGCAAAGCCTGCAAAATACCGCAGAATGCAAGATGGGCGCTGGAGATTTGTTTTGTTTGGTCGTTGGGTTGTTTCTATGGTTGCTATTTTGGTTTTTAGCTCCACTTGCATTGCGATAGCAGGATGGGGAGGGAATGTGACAGCCAGCTCTATTCCAGTAGCTAGTACGGTAAATACTGAGTCGAAGCAGCAGATTGAACAACCGAATGCTGAGGAAGCTAATTTGTTTATACCGAAAAAAGAAGATGCCGCTTTAGGAGAAACGCCTGATAGAACTGAGGAAAAGATAAAAGAAGCAGACAAAACAAAAACAACAGCATCATCAACACTAAAAAATAACCCTTCACAGCAGGAGCTGGCAAAACAAGACACAAGCGGAAAACATAATGCTGCACAATCTGCTGCTGATGGAGAGCAGAAGCCGGCAAAGTCAGAGGAAAAACAATCTGAAACCACAACAGAGGGCGATGAAGCTGAGCAAACAAAATCCTCTAAGGAAAACGAAAGCGGCTCCTCTGCTCGAGAAACAGATAAAGATGATTCTACTGCTCATCAATCGAAAGAAAACAGCTCAAAAGCAGAGAAGCCTTCTAAGACAGATACAGAAGAAAAGGCCACTCCTTCTACGAAAGCTGGTAAAGGCATCACCGTGTTTGGAGATTCCATTATGCTAGACGTAGCTCCACACCTGCAAAAGCTACTGCCAGGGATCACGATCGACGCCAAAGTTGGTAGACAATTGCGTCAAACTCCTGAGCTAGTAGCCCAATATAAAAAGAGAGGGAAGCTTGGAAATCGGGTTGTTCTTGAGCTTGGGACAAACGGAGCGTTTACCAAGATACAATTGGAGAGCTTATTAAAAGCGCTTGGAGATGAAAAACAGATTATTCTCGTCAATACTCGTGTTCCACGTCCGTGGGAGAGTGTAGTAAACGCTACACTGGCAGAGGTAGCGAACAGTCATCCCAATACTCTACTAGTAGATTGGTACACGGCAAGCGCTGGGAAAGACTCTTATTTCTCACGAGATGGTGTTCATCTGGAGCCAGAAGGAGCAAAGGCATTTGCCGCTTTACTCTCTGGTGTACTCAAATAAATCTTTATAAGGCAAAAAAGCCTCTTTTTCTAAACGGGAATCAAAGAGTTGTTACCGGTAGATGAAAGGAGGCTTTTTTGTACCATCCAGAATTTTGCATGAGCAGAAGGAGTGTTGTGCGACTGGAAAAAAACTTTCTATGGGTAGGAAGGCTTTTGTACAACCGGAAAAACTTCTATGATTTAGAAAGGCTTTTGTGCGATGGAGAAACTTCTATGATTAGAAAGGCTTTTGTGCGATGGAGAAACTTCTATGATTAGAAAGGCTTTTGTGCGATGGAAAAACTTCTATGATTTAGAAAGGCTTTTGTGCGATGGAAAAAACTCCTATGATTAGAAGGGCTTTTGTACGATGGAAAAAACTTCTATGATTAGAAAGGCTTTTGTGCGATGGAAAAACTTCTATGATTTGGAAAGGTTTTTGTACGATGGAAAAAACTTTCTATGATTAGAAAGGCTTTTATACGACCGGAAAAACTTCTATGATTTAGAAAGGCTTTTATACGACCGAAAAAACCTTCATGAGCAGGAAGGCTTTTGTACAATCAGGACAATTCCTACATGTATTAACCTGTATTGAATAAAGAATCTTTCACAAATAGAAAGGGAGCAATGCTATCCTCCGACAAGGAATTTTATCCGCTGTCCTACTAGGATGGATGTAATCAATTTTATGCCGGTAGATTTATTTTCCTCCTTTTAAACAGGAAAACAAGGTTATGACTTCTAATAAGTATTGTGACTATCACTTTTACCTTTGCGCAAATGGAGGCGAAGCAGTGGAGACGATCTATAGTCAGCTACACAAGCTGGGATTTTCCCAATATGAGAGCAAGGCCTACGTTAGTTTGATACAGCAAGCGCCGGCTACTGGATATGAAGTGAGCAAACGTTCAGGGGTTCCGCGTTCGATGATTTATGAAGTATTAGGTAAATTAATCGACAGAGGAGCCGCTTATTTGGTGCCGACTGACCCAGTTAAATATGCGCCTGTTCCTGCTAAACAGATGCTGGAGCGTTTAAGAAATAATATGGAGGAAACGATTCATTATCTGGAGCATTCGTTAGAAACATTGGAGAAAGACCCTGCTATTGATGTGATTATGCATCTGAGTGGGTATGATCACGTGATACAAGAGCTGTCAGATACGATATATCAGGCGAAAAGTGAGCTGTGGTTGTCCATTTGGGAGCCACAGGTAGGAGAATTATATGAGCAAATTCAACAGGCAGTCAATCGGAATATTTCGGTATTTTCGATAGTGTTTGGTGCTGAGGGAGTTAGTCTTGGCTACACCTTTCCCCATAACTATATGTCACCAGAGGTTGTACAAGAGCGAATGGGAGGACAATTAACGATTGCAGCAAGAGATGGGGAAGAGGTTATTATAGCCAACTTTAATGAACGTGGTGTGCCATGGGCTATTAAAACAAGGAACCCAGCACTTGTACTCGTAGCCACCGAATATGTAAGACACGACATCATGATTGAAGAGGTCACGCGAGAATACGGGGCTGATAAGGTAGAGCGGCTCTGGCGTAATCGGCCTGACCTGTCTCATGTAGTAACAGGCTATAAAGGAGGAGGTACGCTATGAAACCAGGAGATATATTAACATGGACAAGAACCTTTACAGAGGAAGAAACGCTCCATTTTGCAGAGATTACGGGGGATAAAGGCAGGCATCATATGGAGCGTGATGAACAAGGTAGACTTATGGTGCATGGTTTATTAACTGCAAGCATTGGAACCAAAATAGGCGGCGATCTCCATTACATTGCGAGGGAGTTTAACAACGAATTTTTGCGTCCGGTGTTTACGGGGGATACGATCACCTGTGAGGTAACCATTAAAGAGATTACACCCATGGAGGGCTTTGACAAGGTAGCGTTATCGTTTGTCTATTACAATCAAGCAGGGAAAGAGGTATTAATCGGAACTAGTCACGGCATTATTCGAAAGGAGGCAGAATGAGACCAAAGTAAAAAAGCAGGCACGAATGAGCAGGAAAGCTACTCACGTGTCTGCTTGAGCTTTTATTGGCCAGGAGCCTCAACTGCTATATATATTTCAACAATGGCGTCATTGGGATTGCTAGCTCGCTCCTCGTAGTGTTCAAAATCGCCTGTGAAGGTGCGGGAAAGCTCACTATTCATAGACCATGTCCAGATGAATTGCCAAGCCTCTATGACCACCTCAGATAAAGGACCACGTCTGGAAGTGAAGACAGCGTATTGAGCGGCGGGTAGCTTGATTGTGGTGATGCTTGGACTAGCAATCGCCGACTTGTCCGCTACTCTATTCCCAATGAAACTGGTATATTCCCCAATGGCTCCATTCTCGTACTCTGCATATACACCATAGATCTTCTGGGATAGACTATGCTGAGCTAGCTGTTTCGCAATATTTTCAGAGAAATACCGATTCCACAGCCCACTGATGACACCATTTCCAGAAAGCTCACGAGCATTGGTTGTACGGGCAGAAATTCCCGCAATCGTGAACTCTTCAAGACGAACGAGTCTAGGTTCCTCAAGGGGGGGATGGGAACTAGCTGTGTGATTTTCCTGTGCCCAACGTTTTAATTGAGGGAATAGTCCTGTTAACATGGTACGGGCCTGTTGCTCACTCATTCCATCTCCTACCATGTGAGGAATACATATTTCTATCATTTGTTCCATTGTGCAGTCGGGTGCAGTAAACGCTCCCTGATCATAGCAATATGAACAATATTCCTGTGATTTGCTGTTGTCCTTCTCTGTACCTAGCACTTCTTCATGAAGCGGCATGCTACAGCTTTGGCAAAAGGTAATGGTCATTTCTATCACTCCTTCTTGGTTTACTAACAGTATAAGAAGCAAAACCTGACAACTCTCTGTCAGGTTTCCAAGAATCATTTTTATACATATTTTTCAACAATGGCGGCTGCTAATGTTTTTATTTTAGCTTTAATCGACTCGGGCTCTATTACCTCTACGGAGGGCCCAAAACTAAGAATAAAACCGTAAAGCCAATTATCCTCGGGAAAACTGGCGGATACGGTTACATATCCTCCCTCTTGCTCAAACAATTCCTCTACACCAAACCACTCTTCCGCTATATGACGAGAATCTGGGGCAAAACGTAAGACCAGATGAACCATCGTAGCAGAATCATTCCATTTCTGTACCCATGGAAGCTCGTCAGCTTGAATATTTCGCCTGATAAAAGTTGTATCAAGCACAGTAAGCTTCTTCATGCGATATAGCTTAAACAAGCGAAAATCGAGCTTGTTTTGACAGAACCCGTACAAGTACCAGGAACGCCCCTTTACAAGCAGAATATGAGGCTCAACAATTCGGTCACTCTGTTCCCCTCGTGCATTAGAATAGACGAAGCGTAGCAATTTATTTGCTTCAATAGCCTGTTTAACCGTTAAAATGGATTCTTCCAATCTTTCATTTTGCCCCCAAGGGGAGAGATCAACGAGAAATTGTTGCGTTTTCCATTGAAATTGTTCCTTTTGAGCATGTGGAATAATGCTATTAATTTTTTCCACTAAAAACTGATGACTCTCACTTTTATCCATGGTCGAGATACTTTGTAACGAGGTGACGATCGTGGCGAGCTCATTATTCGTCAGCAATTGACGATCGAGTCGATACCCTTCAGCAAGACCGATACCTCCGTTTGCACCCTGATAGGTAACGATCGGAATACCCGCTTGATTAATCGTTTCAATATCACGATAAATGGTCCGAATAGACACCTCAAATTGCTCAGCTAAGTCCTTCGCTTGTACGAGATTACGGTTTAGCAAAATAATAATGATGGAAAGTAAGCGGTCTATTTTCAATGTACATTCTCCATTTCTACAAAAAATGATAGGTGGAAAAAATTTATGTGTACTGTCTGAGGAAGGGAAATCCTTCCTAGCCAATTGATTTCTTACTCATGTTCGGTATGCAAAGAAACGCTTTCCTTGTAGCTTTTTCCTATAATCAGCTTACCATAGTGCCATATGAAGAGGAAAAAGCATGCTCACAGCTTACGAGTAAGAGTGAACATGCTTTTTCATATAGAGATTATTTCATTTTTCGTACCAATAGAAACGATACCTAGACTAGATTTGTCTTTGTAAATCAGCAAGCCGCACTTCTTCGGCTATTGCTTTCTTTTCTTCCTCTGATAGCACAAGGCTTACCAATGGAAAAATATAATGATCTTCTTTCTCAATATGCTTTTTCAATAGGTAAGCTAAGAAGTTCATTTTTTGCAGTAACAATTCACTGCATTCCTTTGCTTGCTCTTGCTCAAACAGCTCCTTCGCTTCGTTATAATGTTTACGAATGATCACATGGTCCTGTACTAATTTTGCGATAGGGCCTACTTCTGTTTCAGCGATATGGTTCTGTAGCTTGCCTAAAATGAATGTTTCCTCATATAAAAAGTGATGCTCTAGCTCCTCTTTTATCTCTTGTAGAGCGAGGCGATATACTTCTAAATCGTAACCTTCTCGTACCTTATCCATCAGATTTTCCAGCATGGCATGCTCAGCAACAAAAGAGTGTAGATGTGGATCGATGATCGAGGTCAGCTTGTTGTATTTATCCTGATCTGATTTAGTCCAATCTGTCATGTCCAACTGTGGTTTGTATATAGGAGTAGTCATAAGCGTATCAACTCATCTTTCGTTCTGATTTCCTACAATAGTAAATCTATCGAAACAAATGGACGAAAGGTGTGATTCAGATCACGTATTTTTCAAAAAATTCGAGAAGATAACGTCGCTGAGTGGTAAATCATGTAGAAATAGTGCCGGAACTAGACTATTTGATCTTACGTAAGTAGCCTGTTTTTACACAAATAACGCTGTTTTTTTATTATTTGCAGAAAATTTGTTACAATAGAAATGTTTACAGGTTCGGATTTGTAAGTGAGCAAGATTTTAATCGATGGAAAGAGGGCTGAATCGAATGAATAACGAGTACATAGTAGGGTGGGGAACGCTCGCTCTCATTAATGCTGGGCTTGCACAAGGGAAAAATCGATCGGGACTTATCTGGTTTCTCTTGTCCTTGCTAGGAGGGCCGATTGCTACGTTCATTCTAGTTGTTTTACCAAAGGAATAAGGCATGCATCATTTTCTGAAAAGCAAAGGAGACAGCTAACATGGAAATCAAAATGGCATCAAAAGAGGATATGACATTTTTATATGAAAAGACACCCCAGGCACTACAGGAAGGAACCCTGGGCTATATTAACGTGGATTTCGAAAGCATTGAGGAACCCATTCACAAATTGCTGGAGAAAGGGGCTTGGTATCTGGTAGGCAAGCAGAACGAGCAAATCGTTGGCTGGGTACTAGCGGGTAGCATCACCGAG
Organism: Brevibacillus laterosporus LMG 15441; assembly: GCF_000219535.2. Classification (NCBI taxonomy): domain Bacteria; kingdom Bacillati; phylum Bacillota; class Bacilli; order Caryophanales; family Paenibacillaceae; genus Brevibacillus; species Brevibacillus laterosporus. The sequence goes on along the minus strand of NZ_CP007806.1, from coordinate 3,977,972 downwards.
CAGTTTACGAATAAAGAGCTCGGTTATATTTTCGAGCTATATGTCATGCCCGAGTGGCGTGGAAAGGGATATGCGAAACCACTAATGGAAGGGGCTATTCAGAGGCTAAAAGAACAGGGATATGCTGAAATCAGACTAAATGTTTATGTAGCTAATCGAGCAAAGGCGCTATATGAAAAGCTTGGGTTTCAGGAACGCAATGTGATTATGAGCTTGAAGTAAACAGCAAAAAGTATCAAATTTTTTTATTTCCTCCTCGCTATAATGACAATACATCACATGTTACATATGAGGAGGAAATGTTATGCAAACCAGACAAGGCTACTTCACGTATCTAGAAGGTACAAATAAAGAGGTTGGTGAGCAGCAAGCTGAGATGCTACGCCATATCCCGTACTTGTATCAGGTTTATTTTGTAGAGGAGACAGATGCAATTTCAGATCAGCGCCTTTGGAGTCAGCAGCAGATGCTTCAGCAGTATTCCCCGGGTATTTGGGAGGAGCTTGAAGCCTTTTGTAGCCAAGCGAAGATGCCGATGAATCGTTTGCGCTATCTACATGAAAGCTGTATTGTGTCGGGATGCAGTCACTCTGTCGTACTTCCTAATAAGATGCGGGATGGGCATCTGTATGTTTTGCGAAATTACGAATTTACCCCTGACCTAGACGACATGACACTATGCTCAACTCGCGTACAGGGAACGTATGCACATACGGGCTTTAGCGGCTTATCATTTGGACGACATGAGGGTATGAACGATCAGGGACTCTGCATCACAATGTCATCCTGCGGTCTGCCAGTAGGAATTCATCCAGGCTTGCGTTCTCCAAAGGGAGAGGGTCTGCAATTCTGGACGGCGATTCGAGCCATATTGGAGCATTGTCGCAATGTAGACGAAGCGTTACAGCGATTGCGTGAAATGCCCATCGTATCAAACGTGAACCTGTTAGTAGCAGATCCCAGTGAAGACGCGGCTTTAGTCGAAATGATGGATGGTGAAATCGCGAGTACGAAAATAGGAAAGAAGAGCGACACTTCTTACCTGATTGCTACCAACCATGTGTTATTTTCAGAATTGGAGCATCTATCTACACACCGCATGCATAACTCGCTCATTCGTCAACAGCTAGTAGAGAGTGTACTTCAAGGCGATGAGCGATTAGAGAAAGCAGATTTGCTCGCTTTAATGAACCGGGAATATCCACAGGGCTTAAGCACGCATTACTATCAGGAGTATTTTGGAACGCTGCGCTCCATGCTCTTTGACGTAACAGCAAAAACGATAGAGGTCTGCTATGGCTCCCCGCTTCACAACGGCTGGCATACGTTGTCTGTGGGGGGAAAGCTTGCTTTTTCAGACATTGAGGTAGCTCTTCCGCAAGGGATTGTTCCCGCTCAATTTTGGTAGAAAAAATAATGTGATTGAGAGGAGAACGAGGCTTGGCATCCTATGGCAAAGAAATTGAAACGGCCATTGACTACATAGAACAGCATCTCGATAAATCTTTACAGGCAGATGAGGTGGCCCTCCTAGTAAACTTCTCGTACTATCACTTTCATCGAATTTTTTACGAATGCACGGGTGAGACAATCGGTGATTATATTCGGAAGAGAAGACTTACAGAAGCGGCCATCCGCCTTTTACAAACAGAGCGATCTATTTTCGAAATTTCACTAGACTACCAGTTTGATTCTCAGGCTTCATTTAGTCGTTCCTTTAAGAAGCAGTTTGGCATGTCACCGTATTTTTTTCGCAAACAAAGGCGACAGCCGATTTCCCTACAAAAAATGCCACTTGTCGATAAGCGCTTAAAGCATCGCTTGCAACAGATCAGTCTACAGCCCAGCTTTGAACGAATTGAGACAGAGCGTTTCGTTATTGGTGTGAAAGATAGTAATAATCTGCATCAAAATCAGTTTACACAAATATGGCAACGCTATTTCCTAAGAGAAAGGGAGATAGGGGAAAAGCAAATGATTTGCAATCCTGATATAAGATACGGAATTTGCACGGCTGAGATGCCCCTTTCCCTCCAGCAGTTGACAGAGCTAACTGCCTTTTATGGAATAGCAGCTATAGAGGTAAAGGAGATTGTAGAGGTTCCAAAAGGGATGGTTGCTCACACGATTCAGCCTGGAGAGTATGCTGTTTTTCGTCATCAAGGGACCGGCAGTGAGCTTAGAACCACCTACGACTATATCTGGGGGACATGGTTTGCTAGTGTTGACTATGAGCTTGATGCACGAGACAATTTTGAGGTATATGGGACGGAATTTACTCATATAGCAGACAAAGACTCTATCATTTTGATTTATATTCCGATTAAAAAAAGATAAAGTCCCCTATGACAAAAGAAGAAAACAATCCAATGATGGAAATCGCAGGCAGTTGCTTGCGATTTTTTTGTTGGGAAAATACTAGGGCTGGCAGAATGATGGAGCGTTTTACTAGTTTTACGCAAAATGAAAGTCATTGCATTTTAGTAAAAATCAAGCATAATTCACCTGTTTCATCCATAATTTGTTAGTAATCATGACGAATCATCAGTTGATGAGTCAGCATTATTTTCGATAACAGGCAAGTTACCTCGTAAGTATCAGAATAAACAGTCTGTTTGATCAGCATGTTTAAATCTGAACAGACTTGCAAGCTAATTTTGATCAGGAAAAATATCTGAACCTTTTGGACAATGAAAGAGGAGGTTTAACATAGCAGGTGGTGAAAGGAGCAGATCGCATGCTAAAAATCAAAAAATGGGTAGTGGATAAAAGCGAAAGCTGGATAAAGCTAATTCTAATGGGAGTGGTACTAATCTCGCTTGTAGGTTGTTCTTCTCAAGCAGGGACAGATGCTTCGGCTCCAACAAGGGGGGCGGTGACAAAGCAGGGCTCCCAACAGCAGCTAGTAATTTACACGGGACGGGATAAGAACGTTGTAGACTACGTTATTCCGAAATTTGAAGCTACTCATCCTGATGTAAAAGTGGATGTTTTAACAATTGGGGCACAGGAAATCCTGGAGCGAATTCGAGGAGAAAAGAGCAATCCTCAGGCCGATTTTTGGTGGGGAGGCACACAATCGAGCTTACGGACTGCCGCTTTGGAAGGATTGCTGGAGAGCTACAAACCTTCCTTTGGTGATCAGATTCCAGCCATATATAAAGACGCACAAGATCGCTGGTATGGGGAAATGCTACTGCCTGAGGTCATTATGTACAATCCACAGATGCTCCCAAAAGCAGAAGCGCCAAAGGACTGGGACGATCTACTTGATCCGAAATATAAGGATAAAATTATTATTCGTGGCGTTTTAAAATCAGGTACAATGCGCACAATCTATTCGGCTATGATGTATCGACAGGGGGCAGCAGCTCCGGAAAAGGGTTATGAATGGCTGGCGAAATTAGACGCCAATACAAAGGAATATGCACAAGACCCTACCAGCTTATATATAAAGCTAGCCCGACAAGAGGCAGCCATTTCTTTATGGAATTTACAGGATATCCTGATTCAAAAGGAAGCCAAAAAGCAACCGTTTGACTATATTTATCCTGCCAGCGGCGCCCCCATTCTAGTAGATGGCGTGGCGATTGTAAAGGGTACGAAAAACATAGCCCCGGCTAAGAAATTCTATGACTTCTTATTTGATGAAAAACTCCGAATTGAACTGGCGGAGAAGTTCTATCAAATTCCCGCCCTCTCCACTAGTAGCAAAGAAAATCTACCGAACTGGCTACAAGCTATTGAGATAAAACCATTGGAGATGAATTGGCAGGTTCTAGCAGATAAAGAAAAAGAGTGGATGCAATATTGGGATGAAAATATAAAAGGAAAGGGCTACAAATCGTTACTAGAAGTAATACAGAAATGAGTGACGACCTTTTGTTCTGCATGTTGTATGACATGAGAGGAGGAACAGAGTTGACTGGGGTCACGTTAGAGCATGTAACGAAATCTTTTGGTAGCTCAAAAGGGGTCGAAAACGTTCACATTGAGATTAAACAGGGGGAATTTTTCACATTCCTTGGACCAAGCGGATGCGGGAAAACTACTATTTTACGCATGATCGCGGGTTTTTACTATCCCACCAAGGGGCGTATTTTATTTATGAATGCTGATATGACATACGTTCCGCCACACAAACGAAATACAGGTATGGTGTTTCAAAATTATGCTCTTTTCCCTCATATGACAGTGTTTGAAAATATAGCCTTTGGTTTGCAGGTACGCAAGCTTACTAAAGCGCAGATCAAAGAAAAAGTAGAGCAGACACAGAGACTTCTACGTTTGGACGGATTTGGAAATAGGCGAATGGATCAATTATCTGGGGGACAACAACAGCGTGTGGCTCTGGCAAGAGCTTTAGTTATAGAACCCTCCATTCTCTTATTAGACGAACCATTGTCCAACCTGGATGCGAAGTTGCGAGAAGAGACACGTATCGAGATAAAACGGCTGCAATTGGAACTGGGTATTACCACCATCTATGTGACCCATGATCAGGCTGAAGCAATGTCGATGTCCGATCGCATCATGGTGATGCAAAATGGAGAAGTGCAACAGATCGGTATACCAGAAGATATTTATAATCGACCGTCTACTCCGTTTGTGGCTTCTTTTATCGGAGAAACAAATGTATGGGAGGGCGAGGTTGTCCAGATAAATGGAGAGGAAGCTACTGTGCAAGTTGAGTCTGATTTACTTGTAATAGGGTATCGTGATTATGCATCAAATAGCGAGGGGATCAAAGTGGGTGCCAAGGTCTCTCTCTGTATTCGTCCAGAAGCTGTACAGATTGTAAATGATCAGCAAAGAGCTCGGGATATCAATCCTGAACAACGACATGTCTACGAACCGAACCAATGGCATGGTCAAATCAGCCTCTCTGAATTTACTGGGGCTAGTGTGACATATGTTTGTAAAGTCGGTGATAAACAAACGTTGAGAGTCTTGTCTATCCATGCGGGCAATCCAATCAAACAGCGCAAAGAAATGGTTACATTAGTTATTCCGAAAGCCAATGTTTATTTTATTTCTAAAAGAGATCCTGACTAATGGATTCGTGCCGTTTTACAGGCACCACGAGCAAGCGGTTTAGCTTTTCACCTAGTTTTCTTGACGGATAGGGGAGGTACTAGATGGATACTCGACCGAAAGCATCGCAAACTGAGCATGTACCCCAAATCACTACACATCGCCACCTTAAGCTTTTGAACTCCAACTCTTTTGTCTACGTGCTAGTTTCTCCTTTATTTCTTATCCTGCTTGCCTATGTTATTTATCCGTTATGGCAGACCTTTCTGCAAAGTATGAGAATAGATAAACAGTTTACACTTGCTAATTATGCTCATTTTTTTAGCTTGGAGCATACGGCAAATCTGGAAGCTCTTTGGACCAGCTTATACATCTCAGTGCTTAGTGTGATTACATGTGGAATCGTTGGAGTAAGTCTAGCATTTCTATTAGAACGCTATGATTTTCCAGGGCGTAAAATTCTGTCTGTACTAGCCATGGTTCCGATGGCACTCCCCCCTTTGATTGGGGTGCTTTCCTTTACTTTTTTATATGGAGAAAGCGGAATTATTCCCCGAGGCTTACAAGCATTCTTTCAGCTTCAGCAGGTACCTTTTTCATTAAAAGGAATTTGGGGCGTACTGATTGTTCATACTTTTACGATGTACACGTATTTTTATATGACCATCACGGCTGCATTGAAAGGATTAGATCCTTCTCTTGAAGAAGCAGCAGCCAATCTTGGCGCCACTCGATTCGTCGTCTGGAAGCGTGTCATTTTGCCTATGCTAACGCCAGCCATTGTAGCGTCATCCTTGCTTGTATTTATGATTGCGATGGCCTCCTATACGGCTCCGCTTATCTTTGGAATTGATCGCACTATGACGATGCAAATCTATTTATCTCGCACCAACGGCAATCTGGAGATGGCAGCAACACAATCTACGATATTATCGATCGTCTCCATCTTGTTTTTGTTATTGATGCGCTGGTATCAAGGTGTGCGTAATTATCAGAATCAGAGCAAAGGGATTAGCGTACGTCGTACAGAGGTCAAAAGTAAGGCAGGTCGGTATACAGCAATGATGGTCTCTACGATTGGTGTTGTTATTCTTCTGCTGCCGATCCTTGTGCTTGTGCTCTTATCCTTCTCAGTAGATGCTAGCTGGACAGTACAGATATTGCCGCCAGCTTATACGTTTTCTCATTATCTTGACTTGTTTACAGATAGTAAGACATGGAGGCCGATTTTTACAAGTTTTGAGATGAGTTTTTTTGCTACCCTTGGCAATGTGATCTTTGGAGTAGCGGCAGCTTATGCTATGATTCGTCTGAAATTCAGAGGGAAAGCTTTACTAGATATCCTGATTATGCTGCCATGGGCATTGCCTGGCACCGTTGTGGGTGTTAACCTATTGGCTGCTTTTAGCCAGCCGCATCTATTTGGTTTTAATCAGGTTTTGGTGGGAACGATCTGGATTTTACCCTTGGCTTATTTTGTACGTCACCTACCGTTAGTCTTTCGATCTACTTCAGCTACATTGATGCAGACTGATCATTCAGTAGAGGAAGCGGCACGTAATCTAGGAGCTTCCTGGTGGTATAGCTTTCGACGTGTCGTATTTCCTATGGCGTTACGTGGTATTTTAGCAGGGACGTTACTTGCCTTTGTGCAAGGAATCGGGGAATTTGTGGCTTCTATCCTGCTGTTTACGACCAACAGCACGCCAATTTCTGTAGAGATATATAAGCGCATGTATTCTTTTGAATTTGGTACAGCTTGTGCATATGGTGTTTTGCAGATCGTTTTAATTATCATCGTTTTGTTTCTTACTACTAAATGGACGAAGGATCAAGCTGGCTCAGCAGTTTAGGGCTAAGGAGACGGATGAGAAGCAATAATAGCCAATAGGAGGCCGTTTTGAAGAATGGAAATCCACATAGGCTTTCATGAAAAAGCATCCTTAGCGTGTTTCTTTTCCGTAAACATGACCTCATATAAGGGGGAAATCCAGTGAGAAATAGAATGCTATCTCATCGAATGTTCGTTACATGCTGTGCAGGACTCACCAGCCTAGCTGTGATTACCTCATTCGTAATGCTGTCTGCTGTACAGACCGTCCATGCTGATCGGGGGATTGTTGACTTATGGAAAGCAATTCTGCCGGTAACTACAGTGGCTAGTGCAATGAATACGGGCGCACATCCAGATGACGAGCACAGTGCTACGCTTGCCTATCTTAGTTTAGGCAGAGGAATAGAGACAACCAGCCTTATCGCTAATCGTGGAGAAGGTGGGCAAAATGAGATTGGCGACGAGCTTGGTCATTCGTTAGGAATCATTCGTACGCGGGAATTACAAGAGGCATCCAAAATTAGCAACGTAAATCTAATCAATCTCAGTGAACAAATCAATGATCCTATTTATGACTTTGGCTTCTCGAAAAGTCCTGATGAAACCTTAGAAAAATGGGGTGAACAACACACCTATGAACGCTTGATTCGCCATATCCGTCAGGTACGTCCAGACATCGTGATTCCTGCCTTTCTCAATGAAGAGTCTACTCACGGTCATCATCGGGCGATGAATGTGATTACAGTGAGAGCGTTTGAAGATGCCGCCAACCCATCTGTATTTCCTGAACAAATAAAAGCAGGATTATCACCCTGGCAGGTGAAAAAGCTATATGTACCAGCAAATGCTAAGGATTATACGGTTCGAATTCCAATAGGGGATTACGATCAACGATACGGAGCTTCTTACAAGCAGTTGGGAGAAGAATCACGTTTCATGCACAAAAGCCAGGGCATGGGTCGACACTATGACGAAGGGCCGGACTTTGTGTACTACAAGCTAGCAAAATCAGTTGGGCCCATCAAGCAAAAGGAAGCAGACCTGTTTGAGGGAATCTCCTTTACCTTTGAGGAGTGGGCAAAAGAGCTGGCTCGGCAGAAGCAAGCAGGTCGTTTATCTCAAAAAATTCACCAACTACAAAACGATGCAGCACAGATTCTCCATGCCTATCCAGATTTTTTACAGGTAGCGAAGAGCATTCATCGTATGAAAAAGAATGTAACAGACACGATCAGGGAGGCTAAGTCCGCTGATCTAACTGCAGAAAGCAGGGTGGATGTGCTTCACCGATTACAGATAAAAGAGCATCAATTAGATAAAGCGAGTGCAAAGGCCTTGTCACTCGTGGGTAAAGTAACATCCTCTGGCAATGAGCTGATCCCCGGGCAAACAGCCAAAGTAACAGTCACAGCATATAATGGCAGCCAGGTCGCTATTAAAAATGTAAGGATAACGCTGAGGACACCAGATGGATGGAAGGTAAAACCCACAGGACCTACAACGTTTGGGCAGGTCGGCTACAATCAGAGAGTATCAGTGACATATGACGTACATATCCCAAAAGATACGGACAAATTCCATCCGTACCGCTTACCCATCCTCTCTAGCGATATCACCTACAATGCTTTTGGAGAGGACGCGACATTACATGCTGTACCGCAAGCTACAGTGGGGATTTTGCCACCATTTTCCCTATCGCTTAATCCGAATGCTACCGTGTTAAACACCCTACAGCAAAACCAAGAGATTCCCATTCAAGTTACGGTAAAAAACTATACACCAGGTGCTAGCGAGCCAACGATTTCGCTTATGTTGCCAGCTGGTTGGACTGTTAAGCCAGCTTCAAGTAAACTCAGCTTTGCTCAGAAAGGGGAAACGAGAAGCATTTCGTTTCGCGTAACCCCGTCCCCAAAAGTAAAAAACGGTACCTACGAGATTACAGCAAAAGCTAGTGCAACAGGATTAGGGAGTCATGAAAATGTGCAGGTCATTACATATCCACACATTGGAACCACCTATTACATCCATCCTGCTACCCTTGCCATTCAAGCTTTTGATCTAAGGATAGAAAAAAATAGAAAGGTAGGATATATTTCTAGTGGCTTTGATCAAATCGACCACTATCTGCGGCAAGTAGGGATAAACGTGGTTAATTTGGATGCAAAGGCAGTAGAATCAGGTGATTTACAGCAATATGACACAATTGTGCTGGGGATACGTGCGTACGGATTCCGGCCAGAGCTGATCCCAAGTAATAAACGTCTACTCCAATACGTTGAAAATGGCGGTAATCTAATCGTTCAGTACCATAAACCGGAGGATAAATGGACACCTGATCTGGCTCCTTATCCCATTACCATTGGGCAACCGCTGATAAAGTGGCGTGTTACTGATGAAAATTCCAAGGTGACCATGTTACAACCCGCGCACCCTTTATTTACAACTCCCAACAAAATAACTGCACAGGACTGGAAGGACTGGGTTCAGGATCGTTCTGCCTACAATCCGTCTGCTTGGGGGAAGGAGTACACAGAGCTGATAAGCCATGGTGATCCTAATGAGAAGGAGTTCACAGGTACCTATTTAACTGCCAAATATGGCAAAGGATCCTACACGTACAGCTCCTTGGTCTGGTATCGACAAATACCCAATTTAGTACCAGGAGCCATTCGCATGTTTGTTAATATGATCAGTTTGAAGCAATAAGGCAGTCTATTTAGCTACATCCGTGAAGGGTCTCCATCTTACAGGGACCCTCTGCACGGATGTATGGAAGGCAAGGTCCATAAAAATAGACAAGGAGGCATCCCGCATGAAATTTCAAGCTCGACAAGCGAGAATGTACAATCAGGAAGGAACAAGCTTCCCAGGGAAAACCTATGCCAAGGTGGTTTTGGAGCCAGCTTATGAAGAGGCAAAGGCCCACCTATTAGCTCCCATGCTGGCTATCAATAAGGCCCACCTAATCATGTTAAAAGAGCAGGGATTGCTTTCTAAGGAGGAAGCAAGACAAATCGCAGATGCATTACAGAAGCTAGATATAGACGCTTTGCGAAAGTCTGGTTACACAGGTGAATATGAGGACTTATTTTTTCAGGTAGAAAATCAATTGCTAGAGCAAGCAGGTGACATTGCCGGCAATTTACACTTGGCTCGTAGCCGCAATGATATGGGTATTTGCATGTATCGAATGGTGCTAAGGGAGAAGCTACTTGCGACTTATTCAACGGGAGTGCTTCTGCATGAATATTTACTGCAAGTAGCCGAAGAGCACATCGATACTATCATGCTTGGTTACACACATACTCAACAGGCACAACCCACCACCCTTGCTCACTATGTAATGGCGATGGCAGATTCTCTGGAACGCGATCTGCGCCGAATACGCTCTGCTTATGACAATTGTAATAAAAGTCCAATGGGCGCGGCGGCACTGACCACCTCGGGCTTTACGATCAGTCGTGCTCACATGCAAGAATTATTAGGCTTTGATGAAATGGTGGAAAATTCCTACGATGCCATTAGCGGTGCAGATTATCTTGGCGAGGCGATGCTGGCAGTTCAATTAGCTGCGATTAATCTTGGGCGATCGGTGCAGGATTTTCTGCTGTGGTGCACGCAAGAATGTAACGCTGTGAGAGTGGCCGATCCCTATGTGCAAGTCAGCTCTATTATGCCGCAAAAGCGCAATCCCGTTTCCTTGGAGCATATGCGTTCCTTATTATCCAGCTGCGTAGGCACGACTAATACAGTGCTTTCGATGATGCATAACACACCGTTTGGTGATATTGTGGATACAGAAGATGACATGCAGCCGTATGTATGGAAAAGCTTGTCCATTTTAGATAACATGTATCATTTACTAATTGCTGTCATTACAACGATGCAAATCAATAAAGAGGTGCTCTCGGCACGTGTTAAGGGAAGCTTTGCCACAGTGACAGAATTAGCGGATACATTAGTACGTACAGATAAGCTATCTTTTAGAACCTCGCATCGTATTGTCAGCGATGTGGTACAACAGGCGATCAAGCAGAAAATAACAGCCGATCAAATAACACTTCACATGGTAAATGAGGCAGCCCAACATGTGATTCATAGAGAAGTGGTACTTACTGAGGCAGAGCTTGCTGAAGCGCTTGATCCTGTACATTTTGTCACCATCCGTTCTTTACCGGGTGGCCCTAGCCCCAGAGAAATGATGCGCATGATTGAAACGCGAAAATCAACACAGGAGCTGATGCACAACTGGTGGCAGACAGCAGCATTGCGTTGTCAATCCGCCTTGTCACAATTGGATGAAATCTTGTCAACATGGAGTGATAACACATGAACCAATGGCATATTCCTCTTCTTGCGGTAGATGGAGGAGGCACAAAAAGCTTGGCGATGTTCGTGAATTACAACCAGCAGGTACTGGGAACAGGAATGGCTGGATCATGTAACTATCATGGAAAAGGTGTGGAGTCAGCTACATATGAGTTGAAATTGGCGATTCAAAGAGCAATCAATGAAGCCATGCCTACACAGGTACAGAATCATTCTCAAATAAATGCTCCACTACAAGTAGACTGCGCTGTTTTTGGCATAGCTGGTCTAGATACTTCCTATGATCGAGCTATCATAGTAAAGCTAGTGAACCAAGTGCTATTTGATTTGAACATTCAAATAAAGAAGCTAATTGTTGAAAACGATTGTGTTGCTGCCCTTCTAGGTGCCACACGTGGTAAGCCTGGCATATTGGCCATTGCCGGCACGGGGTCCATTGTTTGTGGGATAGGTAAGGATGGAAAGAGAAGCAGAGTTGGCGGCTGGGGACATCTAGTAGGTGATGAAGGTAGTGGTTATTGGATCGGCAAACAAGCGTTAACGGCTATATTTCAAGCATCAGATGGACGCTCGGATGCTACATTGCTTGCAGAGGAAGTCCTTACCTATTTGCAAATAGAAGATGTAGAACAGCTTTTTCACTGGGTCTATAATGAAAAAACGTATTCAGTGGACAGAGTAGGTGAACTATCCCGCCTTGTAAGTAGAGCAGCGCACAAAGGAGATCAAACAGCACACCGGATTTTAGAAAGAGCTGCAGATGAATTGTTTGCAGGTATAAAAACAGTCATGGATCAGCTTGACTTACAAGAGTTAGCTTGTCAGGTTATTTTACAAGGAGGCGTGCTGAAGCATGAGCCACTCGTAAGACAAAGGCTTATTCAATCAATTAGTGAATATGCTCCGCAAGCAATCGTGGACGAGAATGAGCAAGAACCCATTCAAGGAGTAATTGCTATGGGGCTTGTTGCCATGAGTAGTTCTTAAGCCTCTACTGTCAACCTAATAAATTCAGGGCACAAAGGGAGGGAGTAGCATGAGGAAAGCAAGCGAGAATGCTCAAGTAAGGCGTCTGCTGTTTCTTTTTCCACATCCCGATGATGAATCGTTTGCCTGCGCAGGAACCATGGCAAAATACAGCGAATTAGGACAGCTAATTTATTTGGTGACAGCTACTTCAGGAGATAAAGGAAAGTGCGGACCCTATTCGATCACCTGTCAAAAGCAGCTGGCTGTCTTGCGTGAGCGCGAATTAAGCAGTGCCCTCAGCGTCTTGGGAGTAGCCGAATTGCTGTTATATCGCTTTCCAGACGGCGGGCTGGCCCAGATGGACCAAAGCGTGCTCACCGAACGCGTACTTCAGACGCTCCTGTCTATTAACCCTCAGATCATCATCACCTTTCCACCAGATGGCGTTACAGGTCATCCCGATCATATTGCGCTTTCTCATGCGGTAGAAACAGCGGTGAAACGTTATGAAGAACAACTACCCCAACAGGAATATCCTGATTTGTATTATGTCTCCATTCCCCATTATTACGATCATTGTAAGGAGCGTCCTCCACAAGCAACGTTCCCTATAACAGCAAAAGTTGATATTTCAAACTATAAGGCTCACAAGGGGAAGGCATTGCAGGCCTACAAGAGCCAGGAATATTCAGTTAATAAAGCATTCCCTGGAGTGCTACAGGGTGATTTTTCCGTAATAAACCCTTATGAATATTACACACGGGTTCGTTCAAGGGGACGAAATGAGTTTCAAGATGAGCATGGTCGCAAGCTACAGGATGCGAATATCCCGACTTTTTGCTTTTTAGAAGGGTTGGAGTAAGCCGGCACTGCTACTATTGTAATCGGGGATGACATCTAAAAAGTCTGCTTGTATGCTTCTTTTGTTGGTATTTTTGTTTTGAGAAAGTTACCTCTTTTCTGAATAAACCTTGTCACCCTCTTCTAGCTCATGTAAGGTAATACAATGGAAACAAAAACTCCCCATACCGTAGACAGATAAAGGAAGTGAGACAGCATGAAACGTACACTGGTAATGAGCGATATTCATGGAGAATTGGATAAAATGGAACAATTATTAGCAAAAGCGAATTACCATGCAGACAAGGATCAGCTCATCTTGTTAGGCGATTACGTAGATCGTGGCCCCAATTCCAAGGGAGTTATCGCGAAAGTAAAGGAACTGACTCAGGCAGGAGCTATTGCCTTAAAAGGAAATCATGAGGATATGATGATCAAGGCCTTAACTATTGCCAATAAATTTTGGATGGGCAGGTGGATGCGTAACAATGCGCCTACAACATTGCGCCTCTATGGATTGGAATTGCCTTTAACAGAAGAAGAAGCCTTTCAACAGGTGATCAGACCAGAACCAGGCTCAAATGAACCACCTAAAATATTACCTAAGAAGGATGCGCCGGGGATTAAGCTGGAATTACCCGCCCAGCTCCTAGAGGACATTCGATTTTTAGAACAATTACCGCTCTATTATGAGACAGAGGAATACATCTTCATTCATGCAGGGGTGCATCCAGACAAATCTTTGGACGAAATGGACGAGCAGGAAATGCTCTGGATACGTGAAGAATTTCATAATGGATATGCGGGAGAAAAGACAGTCATTTTTGGACATACATCTACAAACTATTTACATGCAGATGGCAGTACAGATGTTTATTTTGGTAAAAATAAAATTATCGGCATTGACGGAGGCTGTGTTTACGGAGGTAAATTACACTGTCTGGAGTTACCAAGTCGAAAGGTTTATACAATTTAATCGCTCTGTGACAATAGAGAGGCTGTTTTCCTAAGCGGGAGAGCAGCCTTTTTTTGATGAAAAACCCTCGAACTATCAGCTTCCGCAAGCCATTTAGGGAAGAAGTTTAATCCAAGTAGACAGCTAATCCTCATACTCTAGCCTCTTCTTTTAGACTTAGCTTCTGGAAAGGAAAAAATTTGAAAATGACGAATATGTATCCAGAGAACGTAATAGAAGTAGGTTTCCTATTACAGTGGAGGTGTCGAGTAATTGGAGGAACGAAAGCAAGACCTACTTGAGTGGCAAAAAGAGAATCGCAAAAAGCTAAATGAGCATTTCCCGAGCTTGTTTCATCAAGGAATTCTGGTAAGGAGTGAATGGTTAAAGCTGTTTGGCGAGGATACCTTACACGATGATAGATACGGGTTGTTTTGGCCGAGTAAGAGGACTGCAATACAGGAGGCATCATTGAAACCAGCGTTCCCCACTCCCACACTTAATGTAGCATGTTCTAAAAATGCCAGTGAAACAGAAAATCTGTATATAGAAGGGGACAATTTAGATGGATTGCGACTTCTATGTAGCACACATACAGGTAAAATACAATGCATCTACATAGACCCACCTTATAATACCGGTAAAAACTTCATTTATAAAGATAACTACCACAGTAAAATGAAGAGCAAAATCCTGCATAAACACTCTTCTGCATTTGATCAGCAATGGCGAGAAAACATGCATAACGATTGGCTTACGATGATGTATCCCCGCTTGGCAATTGCACGACAGCTACTGACAGAGGATGGCGTTATCCTCATTAGTATTGATTCAAAGGAATTTGCAAATCTGCGCCTTATCTGTGATGAGCTTTATGGTGAGCAAAATTATGTAGGTGAGTTTATTTGGAGCGGAGGCAGAAAAAATGACGCCAAGTTTATATCGATCTCGCATGAATTTATTTTGGTATATGGAAAAAATGTAAGCTATCTGCAACAACACCGAAAAGTTTGGCGTGAGAAAAAAACAGGCCTGGCGGAAATTTACAAGCAAGGTAAGCATCTTGCCAAAAAATATAACGGACAATATCGTGAGGCGAGTCGGGAATTAAAAAAATGGTTTCGCACATTGCCAGAGAACCACGCCTCTAAGCAGCACAGCCATTATGCCGCAATTGATGAAAAAGGAGTTTACTTTCCAGGAGACATCTCTTGGCCGGGCGGTGGGGGACCTGTCTATGATGTCTTGCATCCCGTTACTAAAAAGCCTGTTAAGGTTCCGGCGAGAGGCTGGGCTTATACCGAACAACGCATGAAAGAATTCCTACAGGCAGATTTGATCCATTTTGGTATAGATGAAACAACGATCCCCTGTATAAAACGATATCTCCATGACACAGAGCATCAGGTTCCATACAGCGTGTTTTATCATGATGGCAGAAGGGCGATGAAACGCTTGCGAAAGCTCATGGATGGTCAACTTTTTCCCTTTCCAAAGGACGAACGCTTAATGAAAAAGGTGCTGGAGATTGTCACGCAAAAAGAATCCATTGTTTTAGATTTTTTTGCAGGGTCTTCTACTACCGCCCATGCTGTTATGCAGCTTAATGCAGAAGATGGGGGAAAACGTAAATTTATCATGATTCAGCTACCAGAAGCCATACCAGCTACTTCTACAGCTTATCATCAAGGCTACCGAACCATTTGTGAGCTAGGCCAGGAACGAATCAGACGAGCGGGAGAACAGATTTTCCAGGAAACAGGAAGCCAGCAGACTGATTATGGATTTCGGGTCATTACGCTTAGCGATGCTGATAAAGATACAGCAGTCGATTAAGGGACTCTTGCTTGCCCTGTGGATGGTAATCGCCATAGCAGATGAGACTGTGCAAATAACTTTGTTCTGCTTGCAAAAACTTACCTAACTGCTGATAATATTGACCTAGTAAACGATAAAAATGACCGTAGCTTCTTTTTTCAAGATAAGTTTCGGGTTGGATGCTCCAAAGATCTTTATCCTCAAGTAAAGAGGAAATATTCGAAATGTGGCCATAATCTAAGTATATCTCCATGAGCTGATTGACCACTGCGAGAATGGTTTTACGGCTAGCATGCGTTAGACATTTTTTAAACTGCCGAATAGCGGTTGCTTTATTACCTATTCGATACTCAAGCAATGCTCTCATTAGTCTGTAATGCTCAGAAGAGGAAGTGCGGGAGATTTGACTATAGCAAATAAAAGCCTCTTTTGCTCCCTGGAAATCCTCCAATGCATACGATGAATAAAATAAGGTGCGGTAAGCCTCAATCGTGTCAGTAGGCTTGCGTTGAGCAATCTGCAATAGCTCCTTACTATACAAGATGGATTCGTCGTAGCGGCCTAATAGATAGGCATGCATGCTAATGTGCTGGTATAGCTGGATTTGTTGCTCAGCAGGCAGGAGATCAGCATAAAATAAAACGTTTTTTCCTAGGTAAAAGGCGGATTCGAAGTCCGCTTCTTTTTGTTGTGCCATTACATATAATTGGAGAAAAAGTTGAGCCAAATGCTGTAGCAAGCCGTGGTCTCTCGCATACTGAGCCATGAGATCGTACAGCGTTTGTTTTAACACACTGTCTTTTACTAGTTGAGTTTGTTCATATAACCTATTGAGCAGGCGGTCGGTCTCTTCCTGAGGAGACTTTAAATAACTAAGTGCAACTTTGCGCACGAGCTGTATATTGCCAATGAGGAGGGCATCCTCCAACAGCTCCTCAACTATTTCAAGCCGTGGTTCCACCAATAAATACGCTTCGATAATTTCTGCATAGGGGATGTGCAGGTGTTCGACGAGGGGTTTTAATGTTTTTAATTCTGGACGCTTCGTATCAGCATTTTCAATTTTGGAGATGACGCCCTTACTAATCCCAGTCATGTAGGCAAGCTGTGTGATTGAAAGGTTGGCTTGCTGCCGATAATTGCGAATGATTTCGCCGATAGTGACGTAATGCATACTATCTTGAAATAAAGTGCTCATGAGTTGACCCCTTCTTTCCTCACAGATTTTTACCAAAAAGTAGCCCAAATAAGGTATACAATCCTTAAATTTGTTTATAACAAGGCTATGAAGTAGTTAGAGGAGGTATGAAAACGTTGCGTGGATTCTGGATAAAGCTAATTCTGACTCCTTTTTTATTCCTGTTACTAGATAATGTGTATGGTGGCATTTATTATCCTTATTGGTGGGAACCTGTAGTAGCAGGTGTAGTGGTAGCACTCCTTGGTCAGTTAATGGAAGTAATGTTTTTGCAGCCAGGTACATTATGGTTAACGACTTTTCTTGATATGCTCATGTGTTTGGTTGTCGTCTTCTTTACTAAATTTATCTTTAGTGGAACAAAAATGGGGATGGATGGTATTTTCTTTTTCGCTGTTTTTTTCGGTCTAACCGAGTATTTCTTGCATCTGTGGCTTATACGCAGTGGCCGCGTGGAGAAAGTATGAGTTAAAAACCGAGGCGCGTAGTACTCGGTAGCGATCTTGTGCTAGCCAGCCAAGATCGCTTTTTTTCATTGTGAAAGAGGATAGGAATATACGTTCTATTAGGTGATAAAAGAAAGGCCTGACAAACATCAGGCAATAACAAGGTATGGCTACGAACCAAAGGCCACTAATAAAGTTCCAACGGCAATTAGTCCAATGCCGATACCGCCAATGAGGCTAACGCGTTCGCCAAGAAATACAAAAGCTAAACCAACAGCCAGCACGACACTTAATTTATCAATGGGCCCAACCTGAGCGACCTTTCCATATTTTAAGGCCACAAAGTAAAATAACCATGATAATGCTCCAGCTACACCGCTTAGCACGATGAAGGAAAGAGCCTTTTTGTTGGCAATAACTTCGCCAAAGGCACTCCATTTTCCTTCAAAAAGAACCACACCAAGTAAAAATAAAGCCATAATAACAGCTCGAATAGCAGTTGCCGTATTTGCATCCACTTGACTTAACCCAATTTTTCCGAAAATAGATACCAATGCTGCCATCAGGGCAGATAATAATGCAAAAAGCAACCAAGCCTGCATGGAAAGAACCACCTTTGTATGTAAGAAATGTGTATTACTTATAGATAGCACTTAGGTTGTTTGACGTTCAAAGGTCTGAAGCATGTGCTCTAAAAGGTAAATAAATTCTGCTTTTTTACAATAATAGCATTGATCGAGCCAAAATGGATGAAGATTATGCCAAACTGTTGGCTCCGCTACATGACGAAAGCGTCCAAATAGCTGACGCGGGTAGGATGCATGCGTAAATGATATTTCATATTGATCATTTGCATAACGGGTTTGTTCTTTGGTTGATTCACGTACGAATCCGCGAGCTGCCAAAGGTGGATCTGCAATCTCGATCAAGAGATCACGGGATGAAAATAACTCCAGATTTCCATCGATTTGCTGGAAGAAAGCGGGACCATATTCCAAAAATAAATGGAGTACCTCATATAAACATTCCGACAGCTCTTGTTCATCTGCATAGCTTTTCCATTGGGCTACGCCGTGTGTGCGACCCCATTTCTCTTCAGACCAGGTCCATAGATCAATACTGCCGTAACTCTCATGCTGCAATGAAGCAGTGAACCTTCGTTGCCTTTTATGAAACGATAAGAGCAAGCCGGTATTCGTGATAGCAGGAGTTGTACAATAAAAAGCAAACTGTTCGAGGGCTCTGCTACCTGTTTTTGCAACTGCTTCAGTTGGGGGAAAGACGGCTTCAGACAGAATAAAACCAGCTTTAAGCAATTGCTCCTGCAAGCAAGCCCTGACCATTTTATTTACTCGAACAGGTGAACGCCGGCACTTATTTACAAGGATGCGATGCTGTTGCAGAAATTGAGCTGTTTGGCTAGATAAGAATGCGTAGGAACAGCCTTCCACACCAGTTATATCGAAGGCTTGAAGAAAGAGTGTCCTAGCTTTTTCATGTGTGTTCTGGTCTTGTTCATGTAATAGCATGTAGTTCAGAAACCTCTCAAAGCTTGTCGAGCATGCCACCCAATCAGACAAAGCCGATAAGGTACCTTCCAAATGCCTCTCAGGAGTGAAATCATTATAAGGAACGAACAAAGAAACCAAAGCTTCACCGTTCACATAGCTGGAAAATCCCCAAGCGTGATCGGGCAAATGAACCACATAGATACTGAGTTGCCCCGTAATTTCCGAGATGTAAGCAGCGAATTCATCACTTCCCTCTTCTTCCTCAGCTAGCATGACTGCGGTCCAATTTTGGTTGATTGGATAAAGAAAGGATTTGATGTTATGTTGCTTTACAATCGTTTGCACATGATCTTTATCTATCTGATAAAGCAATGTGGCATAAGTAGTGTAACCCATGCCGTCATTCCCTCCTGTCTTTTTACACAAGTTCTCTATCGGAAATCGTACCATATGAAATCATGTGGTTTCCAGCTAACAATTCCTTTTAGAGAATGGGTTCATTAAGCGCATTTGCTTGTTTTTTAATTTCGGATTGCGTTACACTACAAAATGAAAGAACATCCATGAATCATGGAAATGAGACATTGCTCAATTATGATGCGGTAAGAGGGAAAGGAGATTGTCATGACAAGATATCAAGTAGCGGAACGAAAAGTAGACGATTACATAACATATGTCCTAACTGATGCAGAATATCCAGCGGAAGCTCATCTAGTGCCAGGGCTTGGAAATAATTTATTTCGTTTTTCAGTGAATAATCATGAGGTATTTGTATCACCTGAAAAAATTTCCATGATCAGGGATGCTTCTGCCCGTTTTGGAAATCCGATTTTGTTTCCGCCCAATAAAATTAGACATGGAAGCTTTTCCTTTAACGGAAAGAAATATCAACTCGGATTAAACAAAGGGGAGCATCATTCTCACGGAGAATTACGTGTACGCGCTTGGAACGTGATAGCTCGCGGTGCAAAAGCTGATCGTGGTGCGTTCGTCGAATCCGAGTTTGATTTTGCCGATCACCCTGATTTATTGGAGGCATTTCAGGCACGTCTGGTGTTTCGCTTTACCTATGTTTTACAAGATGGCGTTCTACGTCTGGAGGGGGAAGTGAAGAACGAGAGCGAAGTGGCGGCTCCGTTTATGTTAGGATTCCATCCTTATTTCCATGTGAAGCAGGGGCACGAACAGCAAACAATCATGCAGGTTTCTTCAAAACTAGAGTGGCCCGTAAATAAGGAAGGGTTCGTAGATGGTTCACCGACCTCAACTGATTTGTGTCAGCAATTAACCAAGGGGCTAGCCTATCCTGATATGCCAAAAGGACGAGATCATGCTTTTGTTACAGTAGAGGATGGAACCACCAGTTGCGAACTGATTGATGAGCAAGAAAGTCATAAAATTGTTTATGAATTTGGAGATCAATTCCCATTCATGCTAGTCTTCCAACCTAGCTGGAATAACAGTGTGTCTCTTGAGCCATACACGGCTGTCACAGATGCTTTTAATTTAGATGTAGCAGCAGAGCAGACAGGGGCTCGTGGTCTGGAGCCGGGGGAGCAATTTGTCTTTACACATACTTTCCGTGTAGAAAAGCTGTAAGCCGAAAATAACGATAGCGCAGTATTCCTTGCTTTTATAGCAGACGGGAAGTAACAACAAAAAGGGGGAATAAACATGCCTCAATTATTATTGCGTGGGATTTCCACCGAACAGGCATGCAACATGAGCGAGTCTTTGCTTTGCGAGCTAGCAGAGATTTGTGACTGTGGAACAGATAATTTTATCATGGAGTGCATACCAACGATCTCTATCTTTGAAGGGAAGCAAGTAGAGACCTATCCTTTTATCCACGTGTATTGGTTTGAGCGAGGAGCAGAGGTAAGGGATCGTTTTGCGGAATGTGTGTCCAGACACGTTTTGGCGCAGGGTATACCGGAAGTAGAGATAGCTTTTAGTGTGTTTGAGACGAATAGCTATTATGTCAATGGAAAAAGATGCTTTGATTAAGCACTATAGTCAAAAGCCTGTGGAATATGATATTCCCCAGGCTTTTTGATTTGTAGAGCAATCGTTATGTAACGAACTATTTCTGTAGTATTCGCATCAAAAATCCATTCTGCTCACCTATATTCATAAGATCAGCTCCGAAATATCCAATGACCATAGCAAGCCCCGTCCATGCAACAAGACTAATACCAATCCACAACAACATTTGTTGTCGGGTTGCCCCAAAAGACATTCCCATTATCGCAGTAAGATGACTTCCGACTAGAGCAGGGCCTAAAATGCTTAGCCCAGGCAATCCATACTTTTTAAAGAGCTGCCTTGCACGCTGCTGACGTTTGCTTGGTTCCTTGTCACCGCGTTTTTTCTGTAACCATATTTGTACTTTTTCCATTAGTAAAATAAGTAGAAAAACAGTAATGGCATTACCCACTAGCGCTACCAAGGAAACGAAAATGGGATTCAGCCCAGCAAAAATTCCAATTGGAATCATTGCTATAACCTCAAACATGGGAGTAGCGGCAAACAGGAAAATGATCAAATAAGGCCAAAGTAGATTCATAGTTGAGAGTTCCTCCTGAGTTTGTTCATCATCTGATGTTTCGTGCTTTGTCTGATCTTACCATCAATACCGATAAGGCTTCATTTTTGCTTTACATAAAACACGACAACAGCCAAATTCTGCTGAGACCGTCTTAGACGACACGATGACCCCAAGTCTTTTTTTAATGTTCAGAAAGTCGCTTCTGTTTGAAATCTTATGTTTAAAGTAAATAATCTATCGCATGATGTCAACGATCAGTTACAGATTGGTTATGTTTTCTTGTCATAAGAAGTCAGATATCCACTTAAAAGGAAAACGGGATTTGATACGCATGAGACGTACTACATGTTACGATGAATGCTTTCATGCTGGTGAGGTATATGTAGGCAGCAAAGGATTGCTTTCTATGGTTGGATGCTATTATTGGAATAAATATGGAAGATAAAAGTTTTTCTCTGTCAAAAATAAAGCTAAAAACCTTAATATTTACAACGTTCTTACCGATATAAAGAAATGGGTATGTTTTTCTTTGAGGAGAAACACACAGTAAAATTAGAGGAGGGGAACGAATGACCAGAAGGATATTGCATGCACTGTTGGCCTTAGTCATGATGCTGACCGTGATCCCGTTTTATCCGATGGGCGCAGGTGCAGCTGGTAGCGGGAATAACTTTATATTTGAAAATCTCCCTGAGATTGTTAATGACAAATATCTATCTCTTGAGGGATCTTTAAATCAGGTTTCTTCCATAGGCATTAGTTATACGGTAACACCGAAAAACGGAAAAGAAGGTCCACAGAAGACAACGGGAGTTATCGTTTCAGATGACGGAAGACGGATTCGTGTTGCAAACATTGAATTGTTCCCAGGTGAAAATACAATTACGTTTCGCGGGAAGAATGGTGCTTCCGAGATAACTTCTTCGTTTAAAGTGAACTATATTGATACGCCGCTTTTGTATAACCTACAGTTCAAATCAGGTGCACAAAAGCTACCTTTGAATGAACAAAGTGCAACAGTTGTAACACAGCGTTTTACAAGTGGTAATGGCATTTTTACAATTGAGGGGAACGCTCCTAACGTTACAAAGGTAATCGTGGAAAGCGACGGAGAGTCACGTTCAGCATTTGTAAATGAATCAGCAGATAACTACTTTATTATCAGTCAGTTGAATTTGAAAAAAGGAAAGAACGTCCTTACATTCAAATTGACCAATAAAGATCAGGTTATTGAATCCAAACGAGAAGTTATTTACTTTGACGGAACGGCTACTTTTTTTGATACAAAGGTATCCGTAAATGGCTCAGCAACTGAGTATGATTTAAAAGATTTTCCAATGCTCTTGTCTAAAGGTACACCAAATGCTGCTGACTTTACCTTCTCAGGTGATTTGATGATCCCTGTGGACAGTAATTTTACCCCAGCTGCAAGTACAGTAGAAATCATGAAGGTTCGCTTCTTTGAAGGTAGCCTATCTGGTACTGCAAAGGCGAATATCACGTTCAAGCATGCAGAGTTAACCAAGCAGCCAGACGGTGCTGAGTATCATCATTACCGCTATAGCTTTAAAGGTGATAAGTTACTTGATGGAAATCCACCTGATGATCCAGGAGCACCAAAGCCAGGAGCACCAGCAGTATTCCCATTTGAGATTGGGAAACGCTATACGGTGGCGATGGATGGATTTAATCCAGTGCAGTCAACTAAAGAAGCTTCTAGCGTATACGATACAAACAGCGATTTTGGCTACACCATCAAGGATGACAGCAAGTTCCAAATTACAGGTGCAGAGTATATCCAATCGGACAAAATACCGGCTGGAAATGAAGAAGGCAATAAATTTGATGCGAATACTACCATTAATAAATTGCCATTCTCTATCGCTCTGCTAACGAAAAATACAGGTACTGTAAACAAAATCACCGTTCATGCGATTGGACAAGGCGGTGGCAAGATTCCTGTTACCGTTAGTCCTGCTACTGGAACCGTTCGCGGTGAACGTCTCTGGTTCACCATTAGGGAACTTCCAGTTAATGGAACGCAAAAGCTAGAGTTTGAGGTTGAGAGCTCAAATGGTAAAGATGAATATTCTCTACAAATTACATCAGCTTCTGGACCAGTTCAAGAATTTGCCAAGATCAAAGACGGTCAGGTTTTTGATTATGATCCAACGATTACTGACTACGAGAAAAAGCTTGTTACTAGCATGGGAGAATTTGAGGGTACTGTTAGCAATGTGGAGCTTGAGGCAGCTAGCTATACAAACGGTACGATCAAGCTGACTTTGAATAACAGCGATATTCCATTAGAGCCAAAAGGTGACAACTATCACTTTAAAATGAAACCCGGTACAAAGGTTAATTTTATTGAAGGTCAAAACACCTTGGTTTTCAGATACAAAAAAGGTAACGTTCTGTACGAAAAAACGTACAAAATTTCGTTACTATCCAACAACTACCCTGAAGTTCCAAAAGGCGGCACAGAAGGAATTTATCCTTATGCAACAGAGAAGCCTTCTAAGGACAACCGCTTTACTGGAAAAGACGGAGTGTATACAACCAAAGAAAAGAAAATGAATGTCTTTGGTACCTTTGATTTTATTGATCTGCCAGATTCAACTTCCGCTATCGAAGGAAGACTTAACGATATGAAGAATGATATTGAGGCTGGTAATGAGCCGAAATATGTACTTGAAATCAAGTCTTCTGATGATAAGTATGATAAAAAATGGATTTTAGGTAAAAACAAATTGTTAATTGATGGAAAAGACACTTGGGGAAGCCAAGAGGTCGACAATTTGGAAGTGAAGTATCTGAAGGACAAAAAATACTTTACCTTCATTCTTTCCGACATTGAATTACCTAAAGATGGTTCAAAACTAGTTTATACCTTTACCGTTTACAATAACGGGGTAAACGGCTCTTCCAAATCAACTTCTCGTTTGGAAGTTCGTGCGCCAGGCTTAATGTACGACATTGTTCGTCCTATTTTGCCGCGTCAAGCTACCTTGAATCAAAACTTTGTTGAAGTAATCATTGATGCACCAGGTGCGGACAGCATTACATTCGGCAAAAATAATGTTGCGACAAAAGTAGACTACGACGGCGATATGGACGGGAAAATTGATTACCCGAACGCCTTTAGAGCGGTCATTACAGATCTAAAACCTAACAAGGCGAACAAAATTAGCTTTACGGTGAAGAGTGCTAATGGCGATGTCGTAAATGATTCGTTCGAGGTATTCTATGCACTAAGTACTATCCCAGGCGCGCAACATATGGCACCAATGACTGCGAAAACGAATATTTTCGAAAAGCAGTTAAACCTGACATTCCCGAAAGATACGTATCTGGTTCGCTACGATTATAACGTACCAGAGAATTTGAGAGGTCAAGTTTTCAAGGCCCATAACATCCTATACGGAATTGCTAACAAAGAGGATGGCGTTGTTGACCGTTTTGATTATCTACAAGAAAGACCGAAAAACTTTGATGATGTGATTAAGGACTTGGGTCGTGATTTCGAGCATTCCTTTGATACACATTTTGTAAAAGCATCGAATGTATTCTGGATGGATGCAGGTTTAGCTGATGATCCAGGTACAAAGGAAGACTATGATCCGTATCCATATGGTATGCTGCCAATCATGCCACGTGCGTTAACAGATAGTCTGAAGCTGTATAACTTTAACGATGTTCCTGTGAATCGCGTGCTTGTACCAAACAAACGCGGTACGCTAGAGCTTGCATACGATGCGAATGTTGTTTCGGATGCAGCTAATCATCTAACCGTAATGAGATATGACCCGAACAAGTTCTTCTGGGAAAATCTTGGCGGTAAGGTGAATGTGAGCAAGAAAACGATCACTGTTCCATTTGACAAGTTTGGCTATTATGTAGTAGCTAAGCTAAACGATTCCTTTGTAGATGTTGTGACTCATCAATATGCACGCAACCAAGTAGAAGCAATGTTTGCTAAAGGAGTTATTAAAGCGGATAACGAAGTGGAATTTAAGCCAGATACAGAAACGACACGTGGTGAATTTACAGCGATGATCGTGCGTGCCTTGCAGCTTCCATTAGTAGAAAAGCCGCCAAGTCAATCGTTTGTGGATGTACCGTTTGATTACAATGGTACTCAGAAGTACGACTACCGTCACATTGAAACAGCAGCGCGTTTGGGAATCGTTCGCGGTAAAGAACCAAAGATTTTCGAACCAAATAGTAAAATTACTCGTGAAGAGGTTGCCGTTATTTTAGCGCGTGCGTTGAAATTAAAAACGGAAACCAATGCAGCAAAAACAACTGCAAACTTAACAAAATTGTTCAAGGATGCACCATTGGTTGATCGATATGCAGCTCCTGCTGTAGTGGAAATCGCCAAGAAAAAACTGATCATCGGTTCTCCAGTAGATCCGAATGACCCGAAACAAGGCTATATCTTTGAGCCAAAAGCTAACATGCTTCGCGGTGATGCAGCGATCTTAATGGCTCGTGTCATGGCAATGCAAAAACTGATTCCAGCTGTTGCTGAAGTCAAGTAGGAACTGGATGAAATAAAAGCGAAAACCTTCCTGGCCATTCTGGTTACAAGGAAGGTTTTCTGCTAATCACAGGGGAGGACGTTGTATGAAAGGATTGAAGTTAGTCGCCTTATCTGCCGCATTGCTTGCGATTGGAGGCACAACCGTTTTCGCGGCAACTCAAGTAGTGAGTCCATATGGGCAAGAGGGAAACTACCAAAAGGTAGCCTTGACGGTAGATCGTTCCCCCATTAACGAGCGTGGAATTGTAATAGACGGCAAGGTATATATTCCGGTTGAACCGTTGCAAAATTTGCGTAAATTAGCTTACATGAAGGATGATGCCTCTTTTGTCACACATCTGTTCTTTGGGGGAACAGGGGGTTCCTCGGCTCTTACTCAGGAAGCCCAACGCGTAATGGGGAATAAAGATGTTCTAAACACCTTAATGCAAAGCATTCCCTACGAATCAAAGAGTTATCATTCAGGCATGATGCTTCAGGATATACAGAACATTGCCTCGCTAGCATCCCAGATGAAAAAGACAACGGATACGTTAAATAAAGCGATCTACAGTAAATTAAATCAAAACGTCACTCCTAATGTGGGAATGCTAAAGCAGACGTACACGTATGCTACAGTTCCGATCGAAATTATGAGAGATCGGATGGAGGCTTTATCTGATGAAATTGGTGATAAAGTAAGCAAAAGTGACAGACGTAGAATGGATGACGTTATTGAACTGCTCAATGATGCAGTAAAATATAAACAAAAATCATTACGCACTTTTGAGGATTGGCTAGAAAGTTCTGATGAAGATGATTTAGAAGACATCCGTGATTATGAAAAGGATGCCAATAAATATATTGATGAAGCCATTAAGTATCTAAATGGGTTTGATGCGAAAAAGCCAGGCCAAAAATATACGAAAAACCTGCGAGATAGCGTACTGGAATGGATTCGAAAATCAAATAAATAAGCAACAAAGGCGCTTCTTTTAACGAGTAGCGCCTTTGTTATTATCACGTATGAAACTCATTTGCATGACCTCTTCTATATCCCCGACCTGAAGTACGAACTGTCTAATCTCCTGATGATCAACCCCATGCCGTTCAGCCTGTTCCTTCAAGGCTCTGAGATTAATCCCGAACTTTCCGGGCTTCTTAGGATGAACCATTAATTCTCCTAACGTGACTGTAAGCCCTAATAAGTCTGGATCGAAGTCTTCTGCATCCTTTCTTTGAAAAGGGGCTGTGATCGGTATATAAGCTCGCTCCTTGTTCCAATCAAGCTCGGTTTCCCGAAAGGTAATGACATACCAGAGGGGGGCTAACCGATTTTCCAAGTAGTCGTAATATACGTTGATTTTCATGATGTACCAATCATCCTTTCCCGGGAAAAGCTTCACATTTTTCCGCGTATACGTCTATCTTATGAGAGAAATCGCTTCTTTTATAAAGCTTAGAAGATAATACCCTTGCGTAGTGAACCACCCTGTTAACTAAAATGCATTTATCTGATGGGTTCAGTCGATGTTGAGTGAAAACGAACTGGTTTACTGGTGAGCTATATGAGAGCGTGATTTCATACTACACGATTTGTACATGCTGTAGATCAACTGCGATTAAAATGAACTATTTTTGCCTTAAAGGAGTAAGGAAGACAGGCATATCTGCTAAAACAAATCAGTGATCATTTATCACGTAAGGCACGGATTCCATTCCCCTTTAACTATATCACCCGGCTGTTAAAGAGCGTAGTGCATTCCTTTTCTGTGTTCATCATCGAACAGATTTCATTTACACCCAATAAAGAATTTCCGAAAAAACAGGCAAACTCTATAACAAAGAGGCAGTCTATATTCTTAAGAGTAATAGTTAGGCAGTCTTATCCTAAACTAATTGTAAAATTTATAAAAAATAAATTAGAATATTTTTACAATTATCTAATATAAGCTTTGTCTAAAATTCACATCAGTATTTTATACTAACAGTGAGAATGATCATAAAAGTTGCATTTCTTGAAAAAATCCTACTAAATGATCATGTAAAAAATGAAACTCTACCATATAGTGAAAATGCCAGAATACTTTTTCCTATTTTTCTGAAATAGGGAATATACTGGCAGGTCTCATTTTCGTTCTTTTTCAAAAAATTACGTAAAAAGGAGTGACTGAATTGTCGC
Organism: Brevibacillus laterosporus LMG 15441; assembly: GCF_000219535.2. Lineage (NCBI taxonomy): Bacteria > Bacillati > Bacillota > Bacilli > Caryophanales > Paenibacillaceae > Brevibacillus > Brevibacillus laterosporus. Next base: position 3,949,783 of record NZ_CP007806.1, on the reverse strand, counting down.
AGCGAAAAAGGTATCTAAAATGGTTGAATGTCTTCATGATTCTCTGTATGGTATGTTCATTTAGCCTACCTGTAGTTGTACAAGCGGCAGAAACATCGGAAGTTCAAGAAGCATTAACGCCACAAGAAACATCAGCACCACAAGACGTGACTCAGCGTGTAAAACAAAAGAAGCTAAAAGTGCAGGACGTATCTGCGGTCAATGGGGAGGTAACCATTACGTTATCTGACATTCCAGAGGATACACCAGAACCAGAGGATTTTCAGCTTTCAGTCAAAGGGGGTCTATTAGAAGGATGGTCTTCACTAGAAGCAACTGATTTCGCTTGGGATGAATCAAGTAAAACCGCTCGTATCCAATTTGAACCAATCAAAGGTGGAGAGCTGGATAAACGGGTAACTGTACGCGTGGATGCGTACGGCTCGAAAAAAACAGCAAAATCTTTTCTGGTACAGGCTACTTCTAGCAAAGTGTTTGCTGTAAAGATAGAAAACCTAGCAGACGATAATATCCTAGAAATCGATTCTGCTTTAGATGGAAGCCTAACTTTGAAAGCGGTTGCATACGATATCCGCGGAAGAGAGGTGGAAGGTAAAGCCGTAAATTGGAGTTCTTCAGATAGACGAGTCGCTTCAGTGAATGAGGAGGGTGTTGTTACAGCTAAAGCAATTGGGCTAGCCATTATCCAAGCGGAAGTGGATCATCGGATAGCACTGTTCCCAGTCCTTGTAAAGAAGCCTGGCCCATCACTAAGCTTGTCTGCTAGTAGCTTACATGAATCGGATGCTAATGATGGGGGGATTTCTGACTCACTTCTAGTGGAACTTCATCATGCCAAGTTTTTGCCTCTGTTTTTGAAATCAAGCGTACAAGTCAAAGGATTACCAGAGGGACTCAGCTACACAGCTAAGCTGGAGAGCGAGGATCGACTTAGAATCACTTTCTTGGGAAAAGCAGTGAAACATGAAGCGAAAGACAGCGTTGATCATGTGTACGTAATCGTGAAGCATGATATGGTATTTGGCGCTCTTTCTCACTTAGTTTCACCAAAATTTTCCATAAATTTCAAAGATTCCAAAAACACGAAAGCACCTGTGTATTTGGATGCGAAGTTAGATGAAGACAATAAGCGAATTACCTTACGTTTTGATGACGAAATTACCTTGGCGGTTTCTGAAGAAGCACTACGCGACGCGATCCAAACAGCTAGGAACGGCAGTGACTTCATTTCTCTTACGGAAGGCGATCTTGTTTCCATTAAAGGACAGTCACTAATCGTTACATTGGCTCAAGGGCTGCGTGGAAACGATAATAAGATACGTTTACAAGCCAATACGATTCAAAATACAGCCGGTAACCTGTTAACAGAGACAGTTGTTTCGGAGTCATTAGCGGCTAGTATTGCTTCCATTGCAGACTTGAAACAACGAGTAAATGAAGTCGTAACGCTTCAAGGGATCGTCACGGCGGATAACGCCTCGCTTGGCGGTGGAAAGCTGTCTACGTATATACAGGATGAGACAGCAGGGATTAATTTGTTTGCAAGTAAATGGACCAGTTATCCAGATCTAAAAGAGGGAGATTTGGTTCAAGTAACAGGGAAGATTGTTGTTTATAAAAATTTGACAGAAATCATTCCGGAAACATCAGAAGATATCGTCGTGGTAAGTACGGGGAATCAGGTGCCTGAGGCAAAATCCTTGACAGTAGCTCAATTAAACCAAGCGGCACTAGCAGAAAAATATGAAGGAATGCTAATCTCCTCGCAGGCATTCTTACTATCTGTTCCAAACAGTGAATCAGGCGGTGGCTATAACCTACGGATGATTGATGAGCATTTCCAAGGCATGACAGTCCGTGTTATGAAAGAGAGCATTGACGTAGCACAGCTTACGGCAGGTAAGTGGTATCAGGTAGAGGGTGTTTTAGCACAATATAATGATCTGTATCAAATACTTCCGCGTAAACAAACGGATTTGCTCCTGTTACAGGATCAACTGCCAACACCTCAGCCAAAAGAAGCTTACCCTTCCATTGTGAAGGATGTGGTGGATGGAGATACGATTCATTTATCTCAGCCAGTTCTTGGGGTAGATACGGTTCGATTTGTCAATATGGATACGGCGGAAACCTATCATATAAAAGATCCTAATTTTGACTATACCCAGGTATACAACGGTACGGACAATAGCAGTAAAGATAAAAACCAAAAAGCTCATGGCGAACGTGCCAAACAGCATCTAAAAAAATTAATAGCTCCAGGAGATTCGATTACGATTAAACCAGCTTCCACACCTATTGATGCATACGGTCGCCTTTTAGCAGAAGTAATTCTTCCAGATGGCCGTAACGTTAATTTGGAAATGGTGAAAGACGGATATGCCAGCATGTATATCATCTGGCCAGTCAAGGATGAGACATTTAAGCAATACGCGAAAGCCGTCAAGGAAGCGAAGCAAGCAGGAATTGGAATTTGGAATGCCCAAGACCCATTGAGTGAATTGCCGTTTGAATTCCGGGCTCGTGAACAGAAAAAGGTACTAAGCCGTCCTGTTGGGGATGCTGGTACAAAATTCTATGTACAGCCTCTCGAATTTCAAAAGGTTGCTGTAGAAAATCGTGTGTTCTTTAACAGCACACAAGAGGCTGAGCAAGCTGGTTATACGTTAGCGCCTACTGAAGAAAAGCATGGCTTGTCAACCATACGGCAATTGCCAGACAAAACCCCGATCGTAACAGCTACAGGGGTAGTAAGTACAGTCTCAGACAGTCGGAATAGCTTTTATATTCAAGATGACAAAGCAGGTATTCTGGTATTCCAACCTACTACACAAACACAGGTGAAGCCAGGAGATGTGATTACCATTACAAAAGGCTTGAAAGATACGTACAACGGAGAAGTTGAAATTATGCAAGCCGAATTCTCGATCACAGGTACGGTCAATGAACCTCAAGCTATTTCTGTAGAGGCAAGCCAGCTAATCAAGAAGCAAGGAATGCTGATTCGCTTGGCGGAAGCAACGGTTTCAAGGTCACTCCTAGTAAGCTTGTAGTGGAGACCTCGACGGGCTCGATTGATGTTTTTTTAGGGAAGTATGGGGTTAGCCTGCCGGAATTACGTGAAAAAGATGCGGTGGATGTAACTGGAATAGCTTCTATTTTTAAAGGCTCGGCTCAGGTTTATCCACGATCTGTAAAAGATATTGTTATTTTACGCAGTGGACTTACCGATGCAGATCGGGTGGCAACAGATAAAGCAGCTCTTTTTGTAGGGGATGTGAGTGGCACAGCTCGGACTGATCTGACTTTGCCTACCAACGGTGCTTATGGCTCGACAATTACCTGGGTATCCGATCAATCAGCCATTATTTCGGAGCAGGGAAAAGTCATTCGTCCAGCAAAAGGTTTGGCAGATGCAAAAGTAACCTTAACAGCTACTCTGAAAAAGGGGACTAGCATGGATACGAAAGTGTTCTTGCTCACCGTACCTGCCCAAACAATCACGGACGAGGAAGCAGTAGAGGCAGTGAAAGCTAGCTTGAGGGTTACCTATGATGGTATTGCTACAAGCGTGTCTCTACCAAAAATGGGTGCAAACCATGTTGCGATCCAATGGAGTTTGCAGGACCAAGCCCATTCAGCCATAGTAGAGCTTGATAATGGACATGTAAACAGAGCTGCTGTTTCCAAGGTAACTGATGTAGTGCTAATCGCTTCAATCAAGTTAGGGTCTGCCCAGTCACAGAAAGCATTTTCGATTAGAGTACTTCCTTTGGGAGATGTACCTCTTGTTCATCCAATTACAGTGACAGACTCGCATATAAAAGGTACAGCTAAGCCTGGAACAGACATTCATGTTCGTACAGGATCGACGTTAGTAGGGACTGACAAGGCAGATCAGGTAGGAGCTTTCGGTGTAAAAATTCCAGCACAGTCAGTAGGAACTGTACTCGAAGTCATTGCTAGCAATCCAACGACTCATTATCAAAGTGAAGCAGCTTATGTATTGGTAACGGAATCAACAGGGGCACCAAGCATTATTAATGTTGGCGATATTACTGCTTCTGTGAGACAAGGAGCCAATTACACCTTACCTACAACTGTATTGGCTTCCATGAGCGATGGGACCAAACAGCAGGTACAAGTAGATAGCTGGAATCCGAATGTAGCAGATACAAGCAGTGAAGGTACATTCAGCTTTGAAGGAACAGTCGAAGGGTATGCGCAAAAAGTACGTTTAAGCTTGGAGGTAACCAAGGAGGGAGCGGGACTGACAGTAGCTCAAGCCCTAGCCCTGCCACAAGGAACGACAATTACACTCGAAGCTTATGTACAGACGGTAGAGCCAAATGCCCAATTTGCAGGCTATGGTATTTATCTTGCTGATCAGCCAGGGGACGAAACTACAGATGCGCTTATCGTAAAATTTGCGAATGCAGACCGCAATGGACCATATGCCGTAGCAAATGCCACCGGTAAAAAAGTGAAAATCACCGGTGTTTTGCATGATAAAGCGTATTTTAGCAAAAAAGGAATTGCCACCTATACACATATTCAACTTGTGCCATAAGAATAAGGAGGGGTCTACGATGTTTCGTTCATCTTATTTGATAGCTAAAAAGCTTTGGAAGGGCGCTCTTGTTGTAACACTAGCAGCTTCCACGTTATTCACGAACTCAGTCTGGGCTGAAGGTCCTCACGATCCGGCTCCGTTTATCTCTGCAAAAGGTACCCCTCTGGGTAAAAAGGTGTTATTTGACAATACGCATGGACAAACAGCAGGAGCGGCAGACTGGGTTATTGATGGAGGCTTCTCTGACTTTGCGAATGCGATCGCTCAAGCCGGCTATGATGTGAAGGAATTACGCAAATCAACACCGATTGTCTATGACGATCTGAAAGAATATACCGTGTTTGTAATTGGAGAGGCCAACATTCCTTATAAGGTATCTGAACAAGCAGCAATGATTGAATTTGTAAAAAATGGCGGTAGCATCTTTTTTATCGGGGATCACTACAATGCAGATCGTAACAAGAATCGTTGGGATGCCTCGGAAGTGATGAACGGATATCGTCGTGGAGCGTGGGCTGATCCAGCTAAGGGAATGAGCGAGGAGGAGCGTAACTCGGAAGCTATGCAAGGGGTAGCAAGCTCTGATTGGCTGGCTGACAACTTTGGTATCCGGTTCCGCTACAATGCGCTTGGAGACATAAATGCAACCAACATTGTGAGTCCTGCTCAGGCGTTGGGAATTACAGAGGGCGTATCTAGCGTGGCAATGCACGCGGGTAGCACACTTGCCATTGTTGAACCGAAAAAAGCAAAGGGAATCGTTTATTTGCCAAAAACAAATGCAAAATGGGCCCATTCTGTTGATAAAGGTGTATATAAAGGCGGTGGAGTGGAGGAAGGCCCGTATGTAGCTATCGCTAAGCTGGGGAAAGGAAAGGCTGCTTTTATCGGTGACTCTTCTCCGGTAGAAGATGCTACCCCGAAGTATTTGCGTGAAGAGAATGGCCAAAAGAAGAAAACCTATGACGGATTCAAAGAACAAGACGATGCTGTGCTACTTATTAACCTAATCAATTGGTTAGCAAAACAAGAGAATTACGAAAACCTTCAGCAGGTACAAGGCTTAAAGCTGGATACGGCGACTCCTCTCATTACAACTGGTCCAGAAAATGAAATTCCGTCCCAAACAATCGAACCACAAAAAGAGCCTTGGGCAGCTCCAGCCGCTGGTTATAAATGGTGGGACCCTAGTACATTTGCTAACGGTTCTTACGGAAAATAAAAAATGTCACAAAAAATCTCCTACTGTTGGTGGGAGATTTTTTGTACGATTAGAAGAGGAATAAAACACTGCTTGATGAGGCTCGACTTCCAACTGTTTTCTAACAATGGGTAACTTGAACAAAAAAACATCTAAGGAGATAAGCAAATGCTTCAATTTACTGAACAAGAAAAACAAGGCGTGTATAAAGCGATTGAAGGGAGACGGGATATTCGTAGTTTTTTGGATACACCATTGCCTGAAGATGCTATTCAACGAATTTTAGAAGCGGGGCATCATGCACCTTCTGTGGGTTTTATGCAACCATGGAATTTTATTATGGTCACAGATCAAGAAATAAAGGATAAGCTAGCTTATGCTGCAGACAAAGAACGACGCGCGCTGGCTATTCATTATGAAGGTACAGACCGCAGTGATCAATTTATGGGAATCAAGGTTCAAGGGCTAAAAGAAGCTCCTCTGACTATCTGTATTACAAATGATCCAACTAGGGGAGGGGCCCATGTCCTTGGTCGCAATTCGATTCCAGAGACAGATGTCTTGTCAGTGGCATGCGCGATTCAAAATATGTGGCTGGCTAGCTGTGCAGAAGGAATTGCCCTTGGATGGGTTAGCTTTTATAAGAAAGCGGATGTCCGTGAAATCTTGGGAATACCTCCGCACATTGAGCCAGTAGCCTTGCTTTCATTAGGCTATACAAATGAATATCCTGATCGTCCGCTATTGGAAGTTCTTCAATGGGAGAAACGGCGTAATTTGCAGGAATTAATTTTTCAAAATGAGTGGGGCATACAAAAATAAGAACACAGTGGCCGCCAAGTCTTTAGGTTGCTGGATCGCTCCTATGCAGGCTGTAAGTATGGTATCTACAAAAAAAGAAGTCAGAATTAAATCCTGACTTCTTTTTTGTCTTTATTTTTGCTTCTATTAATGAGGAACAGCGATTAGTTGAATAGCAAATAAAACGCCAAAGAGATAGACTAATGGATGCACCTGGCGCCATTTGCCTCTTAAAATTTTCATCAGTGGGTATGAAATAAACCCTAGTGAGATCCCAGTAGCGATACTGGAGGTAAGCGGCATGCTTAACAAAACCAGGAAAGCAGGAAAAGCTTCATCTGGTAGTTCCCAATTAATGTGGCGGACACTGCCAACCATCAAGGAGCCAACGATAATGAGCGAAGGAGCGGTGATGGCAGACAATCCTGATACGGCGCTAATTAGTGGACCAAAAAAAGCGCCAATTCCTAGCAACAGAGCAATAAACACGGCAGTAAGCCCGGTGCGACCGCCAGCAGCAACACCAGATGCAGATTCTACATAAGCAGAAGTTGGCGATGTTCCTAGCATGGAACCGAATAGAGTAGCGACAGAATCTGATAGTAGGGCACGTTCAGCTCTTGGAAGCTTGTTACCTTTCATCAGTCCTGCTTGTTCAGCTACGCCAAGTACTGTACCAGTCGTATCAAATAGCGTCACTAGTAAAAA